>CBFIBQ010000033.1:0-35773 GCA_965660875.1 Salibacteraceae bacterium
GGTTGTTCGTTGGAGTATGGAGTATGGAGTATGGAAATTTCATAACGATATGATTTTAAAGGCTTAAAGGTAGTTAAAAAGTAAGAATTATCAATAACCTTATAATAATCCCTATGGTGGTAATTGAAACTATGATCAGTTGGCTTAATCCTGACTAAAGGACCTTTTTGCGCTGACCTATCTCATATTCTCTCCCTGTTTTGGTTGCTAGCTTTGAGGTATAAAACTAGACATCATGAAAGAAAAAGCGATTTATATGAGAGACCTACATTTCGAACACGAAATGTGGAAGAAGGAACTGGCATTTTGCGCAGACGAGCTGGCTTTCCTTACCAAACGATTGGAAGAAGTAACCTTTTTCCATGAAGATGAAAAAGACATGCTACGCGAAGTGGAGCATTTTCAAAATCAATTCATTGTTCAAAAACAAAATATTGATCACTTTACACACGACATCAATAAAAAAGAACAGGAGTTGGCTGAATTTGCAGCAGATCACCCAGTTGCAATAGATCACGTGCACTTTGAAGATCACGCAAAAATCCGTGATAATATGGAGGGCTTTGCAAGAATCTACAACGAACTAAAACAAGAGTTTAGAAAGTTTTTAGTGAAGTGGAAGTAGGTTTTCTTTTGTAATTCGCAATCGTCATTCCAGAAGCATAGGTGAGACGATTGAGGTACGAAAGCGTTTCGAAGCTGCTATCTGGAATCTAAATCTAGTGTTTTAAAACCACTAGAATAAATGGATTAGAACGATAGATTCCGGATAGAAGTTTCGTTGTGGTTTTTATTATAAAAACCAACTCAACTATTCTTCCGGAATGACGAGAATGGCAGTTCCACAAGGTTTATATTCGCTTCATTCCGTGAGAATAGAAGAGCTGCCGCTGCGGCGGTATTGCGATTCTTCTATACGGAATTTCTTCCTATTACGGATTTTAAACTCTAAAGTATAAAGAGATTCCGTATAACTATTTCACAAGTTTTACCTATTGCAAAACTGTTCAATTACGGTTACGGAATGACGACATAAGAAGGCTTTGATTAAAAGCTACCTCTTATTTTTTCCAACAAAAACAAGGATAGCTTTTCGTAACTCTCAACCGTCCAACCTGCTACATGAGGAGATAATAAAACGTTGTCAGAATCAACTAGATATTTCATGGGTACTGGCATATTCGTTTTAAAATCGTTTTCGAATGCGCTGCTTTCGTATTCCAATACATCTAAACAAGCGCCCAATATTTTTTTCGATTTAAGTGCTTCAACCAAATCAATCGTATTGACGACTTTGCCTCTCGCGGTATTGATTAGATAAAACGGATTGGAGCAATTCTCAATGAATTCTTGATTCAGATAATAATATGTTTCATCGGTGAGTGGTGTGTGAAAGCTAATAACATCAGCTCGTTCTTGAAGTATGCTCAACTCTACTTGTTGCACATTAGGTAGGTTTACCTCAGCGTATTTATCATAAGCCAACACCTCGCATTCAAAACCAGCCAATCGTTGAGCGAATGCGGTGCCCATATTTCCGCAACCGATAATTCCCACGGTTTTCCCTTTCAACTCAATTCCTCGATTGCCTGCTCTGTCCCAAATACCTTGTCGAACTTGAGCATCGGCCTGATTGAGATTTTGAAATAAACTCAATAACATTCCCAAGGCTTGCTCGCCTACTGCATCGCGGTTTCCTTCGGGTGAATTATAGACTTTAATGCCCTTGTGCTGAGCGTAATCAACATCAATATTTTCTAATCCTGCACCCGATCGCGCAATGAATTTTAGCTTAGTTGATAAATCAATTATTTCCTTATTCATTGGAAATTTTGAACGAATTACTACACCTTCGTAATCGCCAATTTTAGATTTAATTTCCTCAAAAGAATCATCTACACACCAATCGCATTGCCAGCCATCTTGTTGCAATCCATCCTTTAGAATTTCATGAACCGAATCGATAAATAAGACTTTTCCTTTTTGTGGCATAGGGCAAAGATAGTGAAGGCTATTTTGGAAAACCAAGTCGTCATTCCGGAAGATTAGATGAGTCGTTTGAAGAATGATAACGTAACAAAACTTCTATCCGGAATCTCTATCTACTCTATCAGTAGGAGTGCTCGCAGAGACGTGGAGGGTTAACGCTTTGTTTTCGATACAATTTTATTCCGCAAGCTCCAGAAAATCACTCAAACTGACAGCGCTTATAGGCCTATCAGCGTTGTAAAGAAATATGGTCTTGTTTACTGCACATTGGAATTGGACCGATATTGAAAACTGGCTTGAATAAGGAAGACTTATCTCTAAGAAATTCTACTCCAATTAGGGCGTTCTTTTAAAAATCGGCGAAACTGAATATTGATTTGTTTGTGTTCTTCTGCGGCTAGGTTTGGGTCGGCATTCAATACTTTAATAGCAGTTTCGCGTGCAAGCACTAAAATTTGATTGTCTTTTGCCAAGTCTCCAATTTTTAAATCGAGCAACCCGCTTTGTTGGGTTCCCATCAAATCACCCGGTCCGCGCAAGCGCAAATCCTCCTCTGCTATTTCAAATCCATCGTTAGTGCGCACCATAATTTCCATGCGTTTTTTACCCTCGTTTGAGAGTTTATTACTAGTCATGAGAATACAGTAACTCTGCTCTGCTCCTCTGCCTACTCTACCGCGTAATTGATGCAACTGAGATAACCCAAAACGCTCGGCACTTTCTATGATCATTACACTGGCATTAGGCACGTTTACGCCAACCTCAATCACTGTAGTGGCTACTAAAATTTGAGCTTCGCCCCGTACAAAACGGTCCATTTCGTAGTCTTTGTCCGCTGGTTTCATTTTACCATGCACTATGGCTACTTGATATTCTGGGTTTGGAAAAGCCCGAACGACAGATTCGTACCCGTCCATAAGGTCTTTATAATCCAGCTGTTCAGATTCATTTATAAGCGGATACACTAAATAGACTTGCCGTCCTTTTGCGATTTCCTTTTTCATTGAACCAAACACGGCCAAGCGCCCTGCATCGGTTTTATGAATGGTTTTAATGGATTTTCTTCCTGGCGGTAATTCATCGATTACCGAAACGTCCAAATCACCATACAGCGTCATGGCTAAGGTTCGCGGAATAGGCGTAGCAGTCATCACCAACATGTGGGGTGGACTTGTATTTTTTGCCCATAATTTTGCTCGTTGAGCGACGCCAAATCGGTGTTGTTCGTCAATTATTGCCAGACCCATGTTTTTAAATACCACTCGATCTTCCAACAGGGCATGTGTACCAACAATGATTTCCAATTCGCCTTCGGCTAAATCTTGCAGCAGCTCTTTGCGCTCTTTGGTTTTGGTGTTGCCCGTTAGGAGTTTTATACGAACAGACATGCCCACGAGCAACTCTTTTAGGCCCTCGTAATGCTGAGTAGATAATATGGCGGTGGGGGCTAGCAAGGCTACCTGAAAACCGTTATCAATGGCCATTAAAGCCGACATCAATGCTACAATGGTTTTACCGCTACCGACATCTCCTTGCAACAAACGATTCATTTGAGTGCCGGATCTCAAATCACTTCTTATTTCTTTCAATACGCGTTTTTGTGCGTCAGTAAGTTCAAAGGGCAAATTGTGTTTAAAAAAACTGTTGAACTGTTCCCCAATGCGGTCGAATACAAAGCCCTTTGACTTTGCTTTATTTGCCATTTGGGTGCGCAACAATTGCAACTGAATAAAGAAAAACTCCTCGAATTTTAATCGAAAGCGGGCTTTTTGAAGTGATTCCGGACTCTCTGGAAAATGTACTTCTTTCAATGCCTTACGCCTAGAAATCAGGTGATGCTGGGCAACGATTTCTTTAGAAAGTGTTTCAGGGATTTCTTTAAAAACATCAATCAATAGCGTTTTTTGCAAGCGCTCGATGCCCTTACTGTTCATGCCTCGGCCGCTTAGCTTTTCAGTGGTGGAATAAACGGGTTGCAACTTAGCGTTCAACATTTGCTCCTCGGGATTAAACTCCGCCAAGTCTGGGTGTGCAATATTTATTCTTCCATTAAAGAAATTGGGTTTACCAAATGCTACGTATTCGGTATTTGGTTTTAGAGTAGGTTTTATAAATCGAATGCCCTTGAACCACACCAAGTCAATTGTGCCTGTATCGTCAATAAATTCAGCTACCATTCGCTGCTTGGGAGGGCGTCCTGCAACTTCAACTTTGCCCAGTTTTCCTTTTACTTGAATTAGAGAATCCTCTGGAGAAATTGCGTTGCACTTGTGGTATTGCGTTTTATCTACATACCGAAATGGAAAATACTCCAATAGTCCGCGGTAGTTGGTTATACCCAATTCCTTATTGAGCATTTCGGCTCTTTTTGGCCCAACTCCTTTCAGAAATTCAATAGACGTATCGAGTAAAGACAAGTGCTTGTTTTGCTACAAATTTAATGGAGCAACAGGTGGAAAATAAAAAAGGGTGGTTAAAGAAATTAACCGCCATAAAAAATCAGCAAGACCTACTCAATTATAACCCGATAATTGCCTTTGACTCCCTCACTATCTACATGAAACAGGTACACTCCTTTTGGAAAAGAAGATACATCAATAGCCACCTCTAGTGCATTTCTGTAAGAATCAAACTCAAAACCTTCGATGAGCTGCCCCGTAACAGTAAAAATACTTAGGTGTGTTTTAGGACCGACTCTATTTGATTTAAGGTGCACAATATTGCGCGCAGGGTTTGGGTAGATCTTCAGGTCAAGTGCAGACATCAGCTCCTCAACGCCAACGCAACTTGTAACTTGAAAAGAGTCCTCAGAGTCACAATATTTATACTCTGCAACTACCTTGTACACTCCCGGTGTGCTTACTATTTTTTTAGTCCCAACAGAGCCTCCTGTCCATTTAAAAACCGTACCTGGCCGATTGGTTGACGCATCCATTTCTACGGAGCCGTCATTACAAAGCGATCCCGATTTTGTAAGGCTTAGTCTAAAATTGTTATTCATAAACAGTGCGGTATCGTCAACAGAATAGCATACACTGTCTTTGTCCCATGTTCTGTAAGAGAAACCTAGTCGGTAGGATATTGGATATCTACCGGGGGGCAAATGGCAATAGCGATGTGCGCAGCGGTCTTTATGACTCATCCAAAAACTTCCATCCCATTGTGTAAACGGCATAGGTAATACGCCGGCCCAACCCGTGTTGCTTGCATTTGCTTGCAACACATCTACGTATGTTGCTGGATTGTTGTCATCAATTTGAACAAAAGGGTATTTAGCTACTCGTACTAAAATAGTATCGTTTTCTTTTTGGACAGGCACACCAGACCCAGGACAATTCCCAGGCACTTCAAAACAAAAATCTGTGGCTAGTATTCGGACTTCAGGTGCAGGAATCACATCGATAAAAAATCTTCCTTTTGCCCCACAAAAACCGTTGTTTTCAACTTCTATTTGCACTTTTCCTCCTTTACCGTTGTTAATCTTAGAAGGGTCAAATATGCCATTGGCCGAGTCCAATATTGCTGAAGCATATTGTTGGTCGACCATACGCCATATTGGGTTTTTACCTCTAACCGCTAAGGTATCTGATCCTCCTGTGGAGCAGAATCTTTCGGTATAAAAAGGTACACCTTGGTTATAAACCCCTAAATAGGTCGTATCCCAATGCGGTAAAACTGGTAACTTAATAATTGTGTCGTTTCTACATGTAGCATTACCCACTACGTGCCTAATAACCACCGTATCTGGGTTGGTAAGCGAAGGATTGAAGCGCTTTCCATTCACGTAATACACCGTTTTTCCTCCTACTATTTTTGATTCTACACCAAACCCTAAAAATGCGCCTCCGGGTGTAACTCCAACTAACTCATGCTGGGAAACATCAGATTCTTTAGCGCATACAAAATCTATGGGTTGAATCGCACCATTCGGCAAATTCAACACAGTTACTTTAGCTGAATCTTTTGACGCACAACTATTACCTGTTATTTCATAGTAAACGGTAAACTTTCCGCTGCCTGATTTAGATCTGTCCCACAGCCCGTTTCTACTATCCACAATTCCAGGTCCAGTCCATTTACCACCTGGAGTAGTAACATTTGGAGGAGTAGCGGCTCTTAATTGCACTGGTCCTCTTGGGTTACAAATTGGCGCAATTGAATCAATTTTTGTGTCGTATTTCTGCACAACCTGAATGGTTTTTACCAAAGTATTTGAACATACACCGCTTGAATCTTTTATTTCGACTTGGTAAGAGCGCGCAGTATTTGAGCCAATTACCACCGCCACGTTGGTAGAATCGGTTTTTGAGATAAACCCACTTGCAGAGGATGATGGGATTTGACTCCATGTGAATTGGTAATTGTTTTCGTTTACTCTACTACAATAACCAAACTCTGTGCGTGGTCTATAAAAATAACTAACTCCAGAGGTGTTGTTATCACATGCTGTAGTATCAGTTTTTTGATAATATGTTCTAGTACTGTTATATAGTAGGTTATCCATTGTAATTGCGGGGTGATTAGCAGATGGCGTTTGTGTTACCCAGCAAATTTCAACCAACAAATTAGATTTTCCGTCCCAGGAATATTCGTTTTGAAATGAATGTTTATTCCAACCTAAAACTGGACGGTAATTCGTTGAACTATAAACGACTTCATTCGGACTTGATAAGTAACTAGCTACATGAAGTCCAGAAGTGCAACCCATTTTTATTGTAAACTCTTTAAAAGTGGCTGCGGAATTAGGTAAGCTGTGAACCTCAAATGCAATGGAACTTAATGGTCCTGCCTGCACACCCATTTGCTTTAGTTCACTTGCCCGATAAATCATTTGAATTTTTCCACTTTTATTTTGTGAGGCATAAATCAATGGATACGTCTCAAATGTCGTATCCGATTTAGCCGATCCAGCTCCTGTATAAGCCGTTTTGACATTTCCTCCGCATTGAATTTCGCCTGTTGTACAAGAATCGTATGCAATCTGGCCTAAGTTAAGTTTTAAGTCGATAGTATCTCCCGCACATAAAGGAGAACGCACATTTAAGATCGAGTTATTGATAGGAATAGGCAGAGCAGTTGTGACTTCAGTTTCAGCTGTTCTAACGCAACCTCCGTTGGACTCAACGCTAACTCCAAAAGTTTTATTCTTCTTCAAGCCTTTTAAAACAGGACTATTGGTAGTGTTTAAAAGTAAATCTCGAGCTGGTGACCATTTGTAAGCGTAAGAAAGTCTAGAGTTACTTGTTTGAATAAGCAACGTATCATTCGAAGGTGCACAAACTACATTGTTGGTGGTGGTCAATTGAAAGCTGTCTGTTGCGATTATATCAATCGTGTCTACTGTCTGTAAATAACTAACCGATTTGCCGCAATACTTTCTTAATGAAAGCCCAGTTACTTCTAATTTGGTAGATTGGGTAACAACGAATTTTACCGATTTATTGGTGTCTGAAGCGTTGGTGTCTAAGAACCAGTTTTGACCATTTATTAATGTATTTCCTGAAATCGAACGCCAAGAAAACTTAGTACCTCCAATAGCAACTAATTGGACTGTATCAGCAATACAAGCTGTAAGGCTATCGCTTGTTCCACGAGAAGAACCAGTTATTCCAACAGAAGGGCCAACAACGATTGATACCGCATTGGCGCCTCTACCTGGGTAGTCGCAAAAATCATCGTTAAAAAAATACGTTACCGTTTTCCTTGGCGAAATGCCAATTTGTGCTTTCCACCGCGTGCGAACAATGATTTCATTTTTTCTACTTGTTGGAATTATTGAATACGTTGCCCCAGGTAATACTTTATCTAAGTTGGTAGTTACATAAATTGAATTCGTTGTGTTCGAATCTGCAAAGGTCTGATCCCAAGTAATTAATTGACCCTCATCAACAACAATTTCTCCTCTTGAGTTTAATACTGCTGCACCAGTCAGGTTATGAGTTTGAGTTTTCACAAAAGGAGTTTTATTGCCCGAAGGTTCTACTCGCAGTTGCATATCCCGTAAAGTTTTTGCTTTCAGTTTTCCAGAGCAGCGGTCGTATTCTTTTACCCAATAACCAATTATTCTTTTACCTGCTGTCGCCGGTGTGCATGAAACCATACCCGTTAAACTATCCATTTTGAAGCCATTTACAGGTCGAGACGCAGTAAACCCTGTGTTGTACCGCACACATCCGGTGGAATCTCTCATTGCACACGTTGGCTCAAACCGTAAACTATCGCCATCCTGATCGTGCGCCCCCAATGAAAAAACTAGCCGTTGACCAACATATGCATTGTGCACCGGTTTGCTTACATCATTGAACATGGGTGCAGAATTATTTGGATAGTCTTTTGTATTAATTAAGGTATGTATGTACATGCCTCCAGATCTAGAATTACTGCTACCCGTATTCCGGCAGCAAACAGGTGTGAATCCTAATCGCCACCAATTACAAGCAGATAAAGTAATGATCGCGGAGAATTTAAACTTTATATAACTTTGCGCAGTCGACCCTCTGTTCCGACAGCTCGTGTTAGGGAACTTACTCGGATCTAACAATTTATCACATACATCGGATACCTCTTCTGCTACCAAAACTTTAGATCCAGAATTAACGCTAATTCCTGCATAAGGGCCTCCATGCTTCGTTGGATTAGGTGCTACAAACGGTAAATGAGTAATGGTATAACTAGTCCAACCAGCACTAGAATTTGATGTACACAAGGCATCTACCGTTGCTAACCAACTGTTAAACTGAGCACCACGGCAATCCCTAAGTACCATAGTCTCTATATAATACCTTCCAGAACCTAAAGACTTATAAGTTATAGCTCCTCCTGCTATGTGAGAAGCCGTACTCGAGAAGCCAATAAATTGGAATATAAAAAAGAGCACTAAAATTTTAATGCTTGCTATTTGGATGGTTTTCATAAACGTATTTTTAAGCTGTTTTATTTGATTTCTTCGTTTCAAGGCCAGCAATTACAAGCACAATTTCACCTTTTGGTGGGTGTTCTTCGTAGTGTTTTAGTACCTCAGAGCATAGACCTCGCCTGTTCTCTTCATATACCTTGGTTAATTCACGTGATACGCATACCTCAGGATCGCGCTCAAAAAACTCAATAATCTGAGCCAAGGTTTTTACCAACCGATGCGGAGATTCGTACAAGACAATGGTTCGCTCTTCGTTTGCTAGATTTTTCATTTTGGTTTGTCTTCCTTTTTTATGCGGTAAAAAACCCTCAAATAAAAAACGATCACAAGGCAAGCCGCTGTTTACCAATGCCGGAACGAAAGCCGTTGCTCCAGGCAAAGTTTCTACTTTAATGTTTCTTTTTATGCATTCTCGAACCAGCAAAAATCCGGGGTCAGAAATGCCAGGCGTTCCTGCATCACTTACCAAGGCTATAAATTCACCTGATTCCAGCCGATCAATTACTCGTTGTAAGGCCTTGTGTTCGTTGTGTTGGTGAAAAGCGGTTACTGGTTTTGAAATATTATAGTGCTTTAAAAGCTTGGCGGTTTGCCGTGTATCTTCAGCAAGTATCCCATCTACCTCACCCAACACTCTAACCGAGCGATAGGTTATGTCTTCTAAATTTCCAATAGGTGTAGGTACAAGTACTAGCATGCGTCTATTAATAACCGGGTTTTAAAGCTTCAACCCAAACATATAATCTTCAAGGTATGTAGAACAGAACTAACCTAATGTACTAAATTCACAAAAACTTACTTTGGGTTTATGGAGGAAGCTTCGCCCGTATCTGAATTAAACTAGCTGTATCGTCTTTTGATAATGGTTACAAATTCTTCTGCAATTTCATTATCAGCGGTCCAAGCGAATTGGGGTATGTATTTGGCTTGTATCAATTTCATGGCGTCTTCAAAAGAACTCAAGTGATTAAATTCATTAATTGCGCGCACAAATTCTTGTCCGTCGCCGCCAAACAACTCGTTGGTATAAAAGAAGCGCTCATTTAAGCCAAAAGCATTCCTTAAATCACTTATGGCATTGTTTGCTAACATTTCTGCCACTTCAATTCCGCTGGATTCTTGCTTGCTCTTTTCTGGTTTTTCGTCTCGAGCTATTGGCTCTTGACTTGTAACAGAAGCAGGGGGCTCCTCTTCGATTTCTACCGATTCCTCAGGTTTTGGTTCTTCAGTTATTACACTTTCAAGAGTACCGATTTCTTTAAAGACAGACTTTTCTGATTCGGATTCTGTTGTCTCCTCATCAACGTTCTTCAAAACCTGAAAAGCAGCAACAGCTTTTAATAACTCAGTGCTCAATCTAATATAGGCCTGCAAGTCTTCTATTCCAGATTGTTCTTGCACACTCGGTAGTGAAACCAACTCGGTTTTGAGCGATTCAATTTTAGACTTGAGTTCTGTAATTTTTTCTTGCATTATTTAATCAACGCTGATACTTACAAATTTATTTTAATTATTAAGATAGTTTTAGCTTTACGTAATCAAAATCAACAAGAAAATAAACGGTTGATTAGCTTTGTAAATTGGATATGTTTCTGGAAAACAAAATAGAAAAAGAAAATAAAGTTGGCTGGATAGAGGTCATCTGTGGTTCTATGTTTTCAGGCAAAACAGAGGAACTGATACGCAGAATGAAACGGGCGCAATTTGCTAAGCAGCGTGTCGAAATTTTCAAACCACAAATAGACACACGCTACTCCGAAGAGGAGGTTGTATCCCATGACTCCAATGCAATACAAAGTACAGCTGTACCAAGCTCCAATAACATCCTATTATTGGCGGATAACGTGGAGGTTGTTGGCATTGATGAAGCGCAATTTTTTGACGATAACTTACCAAATGTTTGCAATCAGCTAGCAAATTCTGGGGTTAGAGTAATTGTTGCTGGCTTGGATATGGATTTTAAGGGAAAACCATTTGGACCCATGCCGCATTTAATGGCAATTGCTGAATATGTGACCAAGGTTCATGCAATCTGTGTTAAAACAGGTAAGTTGGCGAATTATTCGCATCGTTTAACCCCAAACGACGGTTTAGTAGAATTGGGAGCGACCGAGAACTATCAGCCCTTATCTCGAGAGGCTTATTTTGAAGCCTTAAATGAAGAGGAAAAACAAAGCCAAAAACTAAAATGAAAGGACAGCGCAACTCAGTCCTACTCATTGATACCAAGGCGCTTAAAGAAAACCTTGCCTTTTTCAAAAGCTGTCTTAATTCCAACTCAAAAATAATTCTGGTTCTGAAAGCTAATGCTTACGGTATTGGCGCTGTTCAAGTTGCTACTCTATTTGACGGAAATGATTCCGTTGAATATTATGCAGTTGCTACTGTGGGAGAAGGCATTGAATTGAGGCTTGCGGGCATTTCTAAACGGATCATGGTGTTAACGCCCTCGCTTGAAGAAACTCAATTACTGGCGGCACATAAGTTAGAACCCGTTGTGTTTAATACAAGCTACTTACAAAAACTGATTGCTGACTTAACTAACAGCGAGGTACTACCAATACATATCAATCTGGACACTGGAATGCACAGGTTGGGGTTTACAGAAGTCGATATCGAACTGTTGGTTGACTTGTTGAACAATCAACCCATTAAAATCGCCACAGTTTTTTCCCATTATTCCGCTTCGGGGTCGGCGCATTTCGACGCGTTTTCGCAAGAACAATCCGAACAGTTTGAACGCCTTTTCACTCGGCTTAAAAACAAATTAGACTATGCGCCAAAGTGCCATCAAAACAATTCATTTGGTATCGAGCGCTTCGGTTCAGATGGAAACGCCTTACACCGTTTGGGAATTGGTTTTTTCGGAATTTCTGCAAAAGGTGCAACGCTATCCAATGTTGTAACGTGGAAGGCGCCAGTTATTCACATACAAACTATTAAAGCCGGTGAAAGCGTAAGCTATAATCGCTCATGGATTGCAAACAAAACAAGTACCATTGCTACACTTCCAGTAGGCTATGCCGATGGGCTAAATAGAAAACTTTCTAACAATTGGTCGGTCGAAAAAAATGGAGCGTACTTTCCAATTGTCGGTGATATTTGCATGGATTTAACCCTAATTGATGTGACCAATCAGCAAATAAAAATCGGCGATGAACTCAACATTATTTCTGATAAAAACACCGTTGAGCTCATGGCCGATAAATTGAACACGATAAGTTATGAAGTATTTACTTCCCTATCGAATAAAATAAAGCGGGTATTTACATAAACTACCCTTGAGCCAATTCTGACTCAAATTCTTCTTCCAACTTTAAGTTTTGCTTTTCTGTTAAAATCGGAGATACTTCTTCCAACATGGCTTTAACAACTTCATGCTGCCGCATTCCAATCAGCTCGATAGAACTTGCTCGTGCTAAGTAATAAATCAATTCTTTTTCCTTTTCAATCAAGTCCTCATCTTTGTCTGACGGCTCTTGAGCTAAACTTTTGATGCCCTCTTTCAGGTTTTCTTGTCCCTCTCTGGTATTTCTTCTAGTCAATTGAGCTAAGCCCAACAACAGTTGATTTCTGGGATCTTCCGGAGCTAATTTGTATACTTTTTTCGCGTAATAAGCCGCCTTTCTAAATTTACTCTCGTGGTAATAATATTCTGCCTCTTCCAAACCAGTTATACGCAGCAATTCAATGTCGTGTGCGTACAACAAATCGAAGTCCTCTGGATTATCTGTCTTTTCCTTGTATTTAACGTACTTAGCTCCATACTTCAATACGTCCTTTAGTAAACGTGGATTCTCTTCAATAAAATGACGGTTATCCAATAATTTAACACCCGAACGCATGGCGTACAAATACACCTCTGGGCTTCTTCGGTACTTGTCTTTGTCCATTCGCTTTAGCGATTGATAATAGCAATCCTCGTTATCATCTAGAATATACAAGTCAAATAATTTTTGAAAATCTGAGTTAACGACTTGCGCTTGGGTTTGAGTGAATGAGGTTATAACTAATAGCATTACTGCCAATGAACGTAACATAATAAAGTTTTTAAAGTGAATAAATTTGAATAGTGCTTCCGATTAAACAATCAGAAACTGCTGTGTGTATTCATGAAATGAATATCAGCAGATTGCCTCGGTAATGAAGCAATTTGGATGTTTATATAGAAACAATTCCGCATAAAAACAAATATAACAAAATGATGAAGCCTTTGAAAATAAAGGCGTTAAGATCCATTAAATAAAGGTTTCGCTGATTTTGGCACAATATTGGTTTATGTGTATGTGAATTTAAAATTAGTAGTTATGAAAACACTTAAAAAGCCATTGTTAGGATTAGCAGTTTTAGCACTTTTCGCCTTTGACAAGAGAACAGTGTTGGAAGATATGCCTACCAATTTTGCACATCAAAAGCTATCTAAGGAGAAACCCTTTAGAGAAGGAGAAAAAATTTCATACCGAGCTCATTACGGTTGGTTGGATGCTGGTACAGCAGATTTAACCATAAAAAGACAAGATACGGCGATAGACGGTAAGCCTGTTTTTCATGCGGTAGGTGAGGGTAAAACATTGAATGTTTTTGAGTGGTTTTATAAAGTGCGTGATGTATACGAAACATACCTGGATGAACAAACCTTAGCTCCTAGAAAATTCAAGAGGCGCGTCAATGAAGGTGGTTATATCATAAACCGAGACTATCATTTTGAGCCAGAAAAAGGAGTGGTTAAAACAAAAGCGAAAGGTGAAATAAAAACACCTGGCGATGTTCAAGACATGTTAAGCAGCTTTTACTACTTAAGAGCGCTTGATTTTAGTAACGCTAAAGAGGGTCAAGTTTATCGTATCAACGCATTTATGGATTATGAAATGTGGCCATTTTATGTGAAATATAAAGGCATAGAAGAAGTTTCTGTTGATATGGGAACATTCAAATGTCACCGATTTGTTCCTGTTGTTCAAGAAGGAAGAGTTTTTAGTAGCGAAGAGGATATGAACGTTTGGGTAACGGCAGATGCCAACAAAATACCGATTTTACTAGAAAGTAAAATTTTAGTTGGAAGCGTCAAGATGGAAATAAGCGGCTACAGCAACTTGGTAGCGCCGATTGCCAAAGTCGAAAAGAAAAAACGCAGTTGGTTTTAGTATTAAATTGAAAAGCGCCATTTAGTTGGCGCTTTTTTTTTGCTATTATCCGCATCTTTTTCGACACCTTTGGTGCAAAGAACACCTATGTCTGATACAGTAAATTGGAAACAAATTTGGAGTTTGTTGTCGCTAAATGCGGCACTTATCATTTCCTGGATTGCTTACCACAATTACCAACCGCAAATTTTAGATCAGTTTGGTTTTGAGCATTACGAGGGTTTCCTTAAAAAGACCAAGCTATTGGTGCTTCTGATAGTTCCACCCTTAGCTGGGTTTATTGCAGACAAGCTATTTAAAGCCAACGACAAACGGGTGCCGCTCATTACTGTTGGAGTAAGCCTTACAGCTCTTATCTTCATGCTGGTAGCAAGTACCATTGGCTCAAATCCCATAGTTAATCTGAGCGCATACCTTCCGTACATGATTGTCTTTTGGCTCATTTCAATGAATATTTTTTATGCTCCGGCATTAGCTATGCTTGAAAAATTTGTGCCCGCTTCTCAGTTCACAATTGTAATGGGTATATATGTTCTTACTAGCGATTTAATTTATGCACTGGAGCCAGCAATTGTCGGATTGATTAACTTTTTTGGTGCTCCTTTTACATTTTTGTTTGGAGGTTCAATTGTGCTAGCATCGGGTATTTGGTTTAGTAGTACCTATAAATCTTGGAGTAATGCCCAAAGAAATGAGCAGCAGGAAAAAACACATAGTGAAAGCACTCAACCCATTAAAATATGGTTTTATGCCTTCTTATTTGGAGTAGCTTTTGCGTACTTAATGAACGTATTACCCAATCAGCTGGAGCAGAAATTAATACGGGCAGATATAGGGGATTACACGGGAGATGTTATAGTAAGTGGATTATTACTATTTACCGCTTTAGCGGCATGGGGGCTTTCAAAAAGAGTAACCCCGGCCAATTTAAAGGCTTCCTATATTTTTTCATTTATTGGGGTAATGCTCCTTTTTGTTGTAAGCATGTACTTAAAGGAGGTGGCTGCATTGTTTCCTCTTATATTGGTGGTGCCAACATTGGCGATTTTATCGGTATCAACCTTTCCCTTGGTCATGTCATACTCTAGCGCAAAAAATAAAATGTTGGCCGCCGGTTTATTCATTTCCGGTGTGGAGTTTCCAGATAGCGTATTGGAGCTCTTGCTCTAATCCTTTATTCGGGTCAACCCAAATGTCATTATGGGGTAATCGACTTCTGTAGAGTTTACTCGGCCTTTTTTGTAATTGTATTTTGTTTTACGGCCCGTTTCTTTATCTGTGATTACGTGACTGTTATTATCCAGTGCCTCTAGTTTATTGAAGTACCCATATAGCTCGGCATAATTTTGAGTGTAAATTATCTGCTCATCGGGCTCGTTGAAAAAAAGCATAGATGACGTCACAAAAATTGCAGGTACATTCAAGTACTCATCTCTTACTTTACCATCTTCGTCTACCCTGTAAATTTTATAATTATTTCCTGTGAACTCCGTATGGTTTGACTCTCTTAGCTTGTCATTTACCATTACATCAACATTACACAACCTCATAGTATCTCTAAGAAACTCGGTATGGGTTTCGAACCGCACTTGATATTTACTAAATAGGTAAGGGACGACAACTTCTGAAACCGCATCATAATAGGTTGAATCCCCAACAATTTTTTGAGTAATGGTATAACTTCCTAAATCAAAAAAAGCGGCACCAATTTTATAATTCATGGTTGTGCTCTGAGCATGCACACAACAAGCAAAAAACAAACTTATACTCAGCGTAAATACACGTAAATAAAGCATAATTCAAAATAAACAGATTTCTGTTTACAAGAAGCCGACCAAAAAATATTTACACTATTTTTTATAGACACCTTTGAGCCGATGAAACGGTTTTTTATCTACGTGTTTTTACTATCAATTGCGGCTTCAAGTTTTACTGCATGCAGCGGAGACGATAACTTAGCGGATGTAGCTATACCGAAAGACACATTGCCCGAACCAAAAATCAACATGGCCTATGGCTTAAATTTAGATTCCTTTATTGTGCGTGAAGGAAAAATAAAGAAGAATCAAGTTGCTTCAGAAATACTCTTATTGAATCATATACCGTGGCCAGAGATTGATCGACTGGTAAAAAAAGCGCGTGATGTGTATGATTTAAGAAAACTAAGAAGCGGAAAGAACTACACGGTGCTCTGCGCAAAAGACAGTACCGAAAAAGCGCAGTTTTTCATTTATGAGGCCAGCTCGATTGATTATGTAATCTACGATTTGCGGGATACTATGAAGGTAACTGTTGAGCAAAAAGAAGTAGTGGAAAAACGACGTGAAGTAGCCGGTATTATTAATTCCTCTCTGTATCAAACCCTAGTCGATATTGATTGCAGCCCAGCACTTGCCATGGAACTTTCAGAAATTTATGCATGGAGCATAGACTTTTACAGAATTCAGAAAGGTGATAAGTTTAAAGTAGTATTTAACGAAAAATGGGTTGAAGATACTAAGGTAGGAGTAGGAAGTATTGAGTGTGCCTTATTTGAACATTTTGGTGAAAACTTCTACGCCTTTCCCTTTGAACAAAACAACGTATTGGATTACTTCGATGAAAATGCTAAGAGTTTAAGAAAGGCATTTTTAAAATCACCCTTAAAATTTGGAAGAATCAGTTCCAGCTTTACAATGAGAAGGTACCACCCTGTGCAAAAGCGCTGGAAAGCTCACCTAGGCACAGACTATGCAGCGCCAAGAGGTACGCCAATTTTAGCAGTAGGAGATGGAAAAGTTATTGCTTCAAAGTATAGTAAATTCAATGGTAATTATGTGAAAATTAAACACAACAGCACTTACACCACACAATACTTGCATATGTCAAAATTTGCAAGTGGCATTAGGTCAGGAAAATATGTGCGGCAAGGCGATGTAATTGGTTATGTGGGTTCTACAGGACTTGCAACCGGCCCTCACGTTTGCTTTCGGTTTTGGAAAAATGGCAAACAAGTAAACCACCGTAAACAAAAACTACCGGCATCACTTCCTGTAAAAAAAGCTTTGATTCCGAAGTTCGAGGTAATCAAAGATTCACTAAAACAACAGATTGACGCCATACCCTACGAAAAGCAAATGACCGCTGAACTGGCACAAAAATAATTTTTTTCATTGTTTGGTTTATTTTATAAACTTGTTTACATTTAAACCTCAATAATAAATTAATACCGTGCAAAGCTCTCGAGTTTTTTATACAAAAGAGGGATTATAACAACCACTGCACGTAAATTAAAATCAAAAAAATAATATTATGAACTCGACTATTTCTCCAAAAGAAAGTTTGGCTGTAATTCATAAGGCAATTGGTCAAACTCAACAAAACTTAAAAGACAACAGCATACATTTCCTTATTTGGGGCTGGGCTACCTTGCTGGCCTCCATTTTACACTACCTACTACTCACGGTATTTGAATACCAGCATCCTTATATTGCATGGACACTGATGCCTATAGCTGGTGTTATTGCGGCGGTAGTTGGTATGCGTCAAGGAAAAAAGGCACAAGTTCGCACACACATTGATCGCATTATCTCTTATTTGTGGGGTGGATTTGGAATTTACCTTATCATCCTATTGGTCTCTATGCCCATCATAGGATTCGATAAAACATACCCGCTAATAATGGGCCTGTATGGCTTGGGCACTTTTATAATGGGAGGTGTAATTCGCTTTAAACCCTTAATAGTTGGCGCTATTTTGTGTTGGGTAATCACCATTGTATCGTTTTATTTGAGCTTTCAGCAACAGTTATTATGTATTGCAGCCGCCATAACTGTTTCTTATCTCATTCCTGGTTATTTAATCAAATACAATAAAAAATGAAGTTTTCAATTTGTACCTTATTGTGCGCAATTGATGCTCCAGTAACAGCAGACAAGTTAGCCAAAAAACCTATTTTTAATAATGGATTCCTGATAGGAACCGAATTTCGTATGTATCAGTAGTGAAAAAGAAACTTGACCCTTTACTTCATAACGAATTGCGACTTTCTATAATGAGTTTGTTAATGTCCGTAGAATCTGCTGGTTTTAATTACCTATTAGAAAAAACAGGTGCAAGTAAAGGAAACGTAAGCGTTCAAATCTCAAAACTTAAGGATGCACAATACATCCGAGTAAAAAAGACCTTTAAGGACAATAAACCGCTAACAACCTGCAGCGTAACTCCACAAGGAAATGAAGCTTTTGTGCAATACGTCAATAAAATATCTGAGTATTTGAACTTGTAAGGGCTATTCTTTATTCAAATGATCTAGGAAAAGAATGCCATTCAAATGGTCTATCTCATGCTGAAAAATAACTGACGTAAATCCCTCCACTTCTTCTATATGCTTTTTTTGATCTATGTCCGAGTACTCGATGGTAATTTTTACTGGACGAAAAACCTCTGCGGTAAAATTTGGGATAGAAAGGCAACCTTCTTTTCCCTTTTGTTTCTCTTCAGAACAGCTAACGATTTTAGGGTTAATATAAATTTCAAACGGTTCATTATCTTTATCAAATCGCTGTACCGCAATGATTTGCCTACTTAACCCAACCTGAGGTGCTGCAATACCAACTCCCATGTTATTTGGGTCTTGTACCGTGCGCAATAAGCGCTTGGAGAAGTAGATTACTTCTGCCCTGTTTTTCTCTAGATTTACTCGCTTAGAAGTCTTTCTGAGTAAAATTGAATCTTTTTTTTTGTCAATGGTCAATATCCTTAACGGCACATTTGGAGCAGAAGTCTCAATCAATCTTCGCTCTTTTCTTGCAAAGCTTCTACCTTTCTGCGCACAACTACTGATAATGACCGACACAATGGTCAGCATTAAGGTCCATTGACTTAATCTAATCCAATACAAACTCGGTAGTTCCTATTTCATGATTATCCGCATATGCATACACCAAGTATTTTCCTGGTTCAGCCTCTGCTTTTATCTCCCAATACAGACAAACGTCTAGATCTTTATTTTCATAAGTAACCTCTTTCTTGACCGAAAAAAGTCCTCTTACTCCGTCAAATTCAAACATGTTTGACTTGTCTTCATTAAGGGTTAAAACTTTGCCAGATGGACCTATTATTCGGACATAAACCATTTTTTTACCCGCTTTTGCTAAATCATTTTCACCAATGGTTACGCAGGTTTTAATTTTCTCCACTGCTCGCGCTCTATCGGTTTGTTTATGCACGTTATTGTATTTTACCTTTTGGCCATAGGATTCAATAAAAACTGCTTGCAAACGCTCCCCTATTTTTACTTTTTCAGCAAGTTTACTTTTCTCGGATTCCAGTTGGTTGGCCTTTTCTCGTTCTTCACCAAGCTTTCCTTTTATGTTCTTGTTTTCAGCCATCAACTCAATGTTGGCGGTGTTTAATGAATCTATCGTATGTACAAATCCTTTCATGATTTTTCTCAAACTCTCCGTCTCTTTTTTGAGTTTGTAAATCGTCCAATTACCATTCTTTACTTTTTGAATGAGCTCTTCTACTTTGGACCTTTCTTCGGCAAGTTGCGCATTTAATGTATCGTTATCCGATGAGAGTGTATCGTATTTCGCCAACATATCATTGAGCTCATCGGTCAGATTTTCTTTTTCTGTAGTAATCTCTGTATTCTCTCCGGCTAATTGTTCTGTTTTACTCTTCTCGTCAAACAGCATAAACATCAAACCAACATTGGCCAATATAGATAAGGTCAGAATTGCAATCAGAATTTTTTGCGAATTATCTTTTTTCTCTGGAGTTTCAGACATATAATTTTTACTTTTAGTTTGAACAAAGCTAGTGATACTCAATAGTGCTCTAACCTATGCTAAACGAAATTATTTCACTATTCTATCCACAACTGTGCGCAGGCTGTAAAAAACACATTCATAAATCCGATTGGTCCATCTGTCTAACCTGCAGAGTGCGTTTGCCGCAAACTAAATTCTTGGAGTTGGAGTCTAACCCCAGTATGCAATTACTCAATGGAAAATGCGAGCTGTCCCATGCGTTCGCGTTTTATTACTTCGAAAAAAACAGCATTATCCAAAACCTAATACACGCCTTAAAGTATGAGGGAAATATACAAGTCGGCAACGATTTCGGAGAAATAATAGGGCAGGCATTGACCGATTCAACCTTGTATAAGGACATTGATTTTGTAATTCCCGTGCCTTTACACGTCCAGAAAAAAAGAATACGTGGATACAATCAATGCGACTCTATTGCTGAGGGTATAGCAAAGAAAATCGAAGTCAAACTAGAGAAAAATGCCGTAAAACGCATTCGTGCCACCCTGAGCCAAACCAGAAAAAATCATTACGAGCGACATATCAATGCGGAACGGACGTTTCGTATTGAGCAGCCAGAATTATTTGAAGGCAAAAATGTGCTCATTATAGACGACGTTATAACCACAGGGTCCACTTTATCTGCTCTAATACATGAGTTTAACCAAATAGAAGGCTGCAATAGTTATGCAGCTACTATTGCTATTGCCACCTAACTAAAAGTTTGGAGTTTAATCCGAGAACTGAGCAATGATGTATACCATCCTGTTAACTTTGTTCCTATGCTTAAAGATTTTGCAAAAGCTAGCCCAATAACCTTTTTTGCATTACCAGTTATTGTAATTGGAATGATTGTACTGAGCTATTTTCTTTACAGCACATTAATCACCAATCAAATTGAATCCAGGCAGCAATATCTGGAAAAACAATTGGAGCTTTCCTCTTCTAAAGTAGAGCAGCAGATTTTAGAATTCAAAAAAGAGTTTCCGTACCTAGCTGATTTAGATGATTTCAGCTCAGTTTTTAATGTCGAAAATCAAGAAAGCGAAAAACTTCGATACCGCCTGAAAAGAGCGGTTGGGCGCTACCGCCTTTTTGTAGATTCCGTTTTTATTTTTAATCAAGAGCAACTATACTACATAAGTACAGAACGACAAGGAGCCGTATCAGAAGGGTTTAAGCCATTAAATTCCACCCTACTGCCCCTTCAATTCACGAATAAACCCAAGATTGTCCATTTAAAAGGAAGTAAAATCTTACTCATGAGTCCTTTGAGTTTAAATGACAGCGAATCGGTCTACTTAGGTGCTGTTTTAGATGTTATTGAAATCATTGCAAAAGAGGCTTTGAGCCAGTACACGGGTGAATTCAGTTGTAAAGTAATCTTTACAGAAAATATGGGCTTTCAAACAATCGAAAAAGGTTCAGAGTTTAACGCAGAATATCAATTACCTGCAAAATACAAGCAACAAATTATTGCTGATTTATTAGAGAATAAAAAGGGCAACGTGCTACACAATCTTCCGCACAATTCCATGGTATTTATGTCTGCCTACCAGCCATTTAAAGTGTTCAAAGAACGTTTTGGACTGCTGTTCGTGCTTTCAGAAGACGACTTTGTAGCGCCGGTAAAATCAAAACTTCAAATTATATTCATTGCTTTTTTTATAATGATTGGAATAGTATTGGTGGTATTTATTAATACATTGAAAGACGTGAGTCAAAACAACGAGGAGCTATACCAAAGTCAAAAAAATCTTTCCGAGACATTACTCCAGCAGCGTCTCATCTTGGACCACAGCAATACGTTTTACTTCACGTTGAATAAAAATTGCGAGGCAGAGTATACCACAGGTAATATTGAAAAACTAACGGGTATAGAGCGGTCGGAGTTTTTTAAAATGCTACCCGAATTAATTAATGGAGAAGATCAAAACGAAAAGATAAAAGCAGCCATTGAGCAACTAAAAACAAATCCTTCTGCAGAAGACGTGCATTTTAAAGTACCTATAAATGATACTAAATCACCTATTACTATTGAATTTAGAATGTATGGCTATTTCGATGATAAGAAATTCATAGCTATTCTGGGGACCGGAAAAGTTGGCAAACCCAGAGAAAACACCATCTAGTTTAAATACACATTATACTTAACAGGACAAAAAAAAGCCACGATTAACGTGGCTTTAATGTAATATCATAAGTCGTTTCGAGCTAATACTCGTCTTCATTAAAGAAAAAATCCTCCTTGGACGGGTAATCCGGCCAAATATCCTCTATACTATCGTAAGTATCTCCTTCGTCCTCTATTTCTTGGAGGTTTTCAACCACCTCCAAAGGCGCACCTCTTCTTAGGGCATAATCAATAAGCTCTTCCTTGCTGGCAGGCCAAGGAGCGTCTTCCATATATGAGGCTAATTCTAAAGTCCAATACATTTCCTAAATTGTTAGGGTTTAATTTTTGCAAATGTAATTTTTTTAAACACACTTGCAAATCAATTTACACTGTGCTCAAATACGTGGTTTCCACGGAGTTTCAGATGCGTTTTTATCTTTTGTTATTTTTCTGGATAATACAAAAAGGTAGTCACTCAAACGATTCAAATATTGAACACTTAGTTTGTCTACCTTACTTTCCTCACTCAAACGTATTACCATACGCTCGGCTCGTCTGCAAACACAACGCGCCAAATGGCAGTAAGATACAATCGTATTTCCTCCAGGCAAAACAAAGGATTTCATTTCTGGCAATTGGGCATCCATTTTATCCATTTCCGATTCGAGAAAAGTAATGTCCTCCTCTTTCAGAACCGGTATATTGCCCAATGGTTTTTCTGGGTCGCTCGCCAACATAGAGCCCATGGTAAATAAGCGGTCTTGTATCTCAATTAAAACATCACCGGCCTCGCTGTTTATGTCTTGATCCCTAATCAGGCCAATCCACGAATTGAGTTCATCAACGGTTCCGTAAGATTCAATCCTTAAATCAGATTTTGAAATGCGTTTCCCGCCGAATAACGACGTGTCTCCCTTATCTCCTGTTTTTGTATATACCTTCATTAGTCTGTAAAAACAAGTCTGTGATTAAAAAGTTCTGCATTTAAGTGCAGTTGTAAAATATAAATTCCAGGAAGCTGCTTATTGATTTGGACAACAGCTTCATTTTCAAAACGCTGCGCATCCACGATACGACCATTTAAATCAATCAGTTCAAATTTACCCGTTAGTCTTTTTCCAAAGTCAATACTCACTGAAGCACTCGAAGGATTAGGAAAAACTAAATAGTCGGTTTTTGAAAGACGGGGGCTTACACCCACAGCACCAGCAATGACCGCTGTATCTTTTTGGGTACACTTGTTCTGGTCGGTTACCGATAAAACATACACGCCCCTAATCCTTAAATTTTCCAAGTCTTTCGTATTCGGACTTCTAAAGCCGGTTGGGCCAGCCCAAAAGAAACTCAAATCGCCTGAACCACCAGAAACGACTGTTTCAATTCGTCCAGTTCCTCCCGTATCTATTGCTGTAGTTTCAACAATTATAGCCGGTGTACCTCCAACTAACGCAGAGTCCAGTATTGTACAGCGGTTTGAATCGGTAACGGTTACATAATAACTACCCGATTGCAACCTTGAAATTCTATTTGTTGAGTCGGGACCATTTGACCAATTGTATTGGTAAGAGGGAAAACCACCCGTCACTATTGCTTGAATTTCGCCTTCTGTTTCATTAAAACAAAAGTTATCCTTTACCTCAAAATCAACACCCAGTGGGAGTCTTGGACCAAACACCTCTATGGTTTCCACGGCAATACAATTGGGTACTGCGTTATCCGAAACAGTTATGGTATACATTCCTGCTGCTAATCCACTAATAGCATTTCCAGACATCATATTACTCCATGTAATATTATATGGACTTAAACCACCAGATATAGCCAAGTTTATTTCTCCTGCATTATCTCCATAACATCGTTCATGCTTTATGCTATCTACTGATATACTGGGGCTTCCTGCATCTGATAGGTCTGCAGAAAAAACGCCAACACAACCCACACTGTCTGAAATAGTAACTTTATAACTCCCTGCTTTTAAGTTTGCTAGTGTTGCTGTGGTATCTATTAACTCATTTGTATTCCATTGGAAGGTATAACTTCCCTGTCCTCCACTAGCAAAGGTGTTAATGCTTCCGTTAGAGGAACCACAACTAGAAGGTGAAACACTAAAAGTGGCGCTAAGCGCACAATTGCGCGACTTGGTATTTAAGGCAACATAAGGCAAGGAATTAGCCGTTGTATAACCAGTACCTATATTAACGTATGCAATATTAGAGTCGGTAGTTGTTTTTACCCCTACTAGCACAGAATCGGTTCGTGATTTTATTCCTATGTAATATTTTCCGGGATCGAGGTGCGTATCAGGAATCTTAAAAGTATTCCACCTACCCAAGTTGCTCCGAGTAATTTCGATGTTTTCATTGAGTTGTGGAAAAGCTTGAGGAATTACTCTACTTTGGAAAAACTCATTTAATATCAATACATCAAAACGAGCCCCAATTGCCGACAACTCATCAATAAAAAGCGCTATTGAAGTAGCGGTATCCGCGACTTTTATTTCCACTAAGCTGACTAAATCGTAATTCACATTAGGGCCGTACCAAAAGCCAGCCATAGGGTTCTCGTGCGAACCGATTCTCGAATAAATGGTATCCGTAACAACCCATTCCGTTTCTAAAGTATCATCGTGGGTAAGCACTTCTGCTGTATCCGATTGATGAGTCAAGCGCAGTTGGTAAGAGCCTTTTCCTTCTGCAGCTAAATAGGATTTTTTTAAGGAAATGATGGAGTCTTCATTTGGAAGCATAGAAAATGGATCCGTACTTAGACTTAGGTTTCCATAAGCTCCAATTGCAAGGTTTACAGAACTATTTGTAGCCGTATTGGCGCCTAAATTTTGCAATCTACAAGATATATCAAACGGCAATTTTGATGCGTGATGGCTGGGTATTCTACTGTAAAAGCTTCCACTAGAAATCCCGTTATAACTTAAATCCGCTAAACCAAGATTAACACTTTCACTTGGCTCTCCAATAACTATATTATCCAGTCCTAATCCGCTGCCCCAAGAGCCACCGTCAGAATAATAAATAATTATTTGTGCGCTTCCAGCAATGTTTTTTAACGGCAGAACCAATTGCTGCCATTCGGGACTGCTTCTAAACTCCATCAGTTTCTGAGTGCTGATTCCTGTTTTAATTAGAACACCCGCTTTTTCCCTGTTGCTCAAAGGGTTAAAATAAATATCCAGCACAAAATGATAGGCCTTTGCTGCAGATAAGCTTACAATTGGAAGTACCAAGCTATCCTTTGCCTTGTTGCAATTGCACCGATCATCATTGGTGTATGCAAATTTAGACGCTGCAGGTACTTTCCAAAATTGACCCGTACTTGCCGAAGTTGAATTTCCGATGGTAAACCCGCCGTCGTTTGCGTTCGTCTTTACGGTTATTCCATTAGCTGGGAAACTTGAGATGGATTCAAAGTCTTCTGAAAAAATTGCATTAGATATGGCTAAATTTCCAGCTGCTCTCTTAGCAGTTAACACGGCAGTTTCCTTTTTTTCAAACCACGGTTTAATCTCCTTCTGAGCATAAACAGCAGAAAATAGGGCGATAAGAAAAAAGGTTAATAGAGACTTCATGCGGGTGAAATTAAGAAAAGAAAAAGGGAACGCAAGGCTCCCTTTTTTATTTCTTATAGCGTTATTTTATACTCTTGATCCTCATAATCTTCTAGAGGAGGGCAGGCGCATATTAGATTCCTATCTCCATAGGCGTCGTCAATTCGTGAAACTGGTGCCCAAAACTTTCTTACTTTGACCCACGGCAAGGGGTAAACTGCTTGTTCTCTAGAGTAAGGTTTATCCCAATTAGTAACCATCACCTCTTCTGCACGGTGCGGAGCATTTTTTATTACGTTTTGCTGTTTATCTGCCTCACCAGACTCGATTGCCGCTATCTCTTTTCTGATTTGAATCATTGCATCGCAAAAACGATCTAACTCTGCCTTGCTTTCGCTTTCCGTAGGCTCTATCATTAAAGTACCCGCTACCGGAAAGCTTACCGTAGGCGCATGAAATCCATAATCAATCAAACGCTTAGCAATATCAACCACTTCAACTCCAGCGGACTTCTTAAAACTTCTACAGTCGAGTATCATCTCATGTGCTACCCTGCCGTTTTTTCCTAAGTACAATACCGGATAATAATCTTCTAGTCTTTTCTTAATGTAGTTTGCGTTGAGTATTGCGTATTGGGTTGACTCTTTTAACCCTGTTTTACCCAACATTTTGCAATAAGCATATGAGATTAACAAAATAGAAGCAGAACCCCAAGGAGCAGCGCTTACAGAAGAAATTGCATCTTCATTTTCGGTTAATCGAACCGAATGGCCAGGTAAAAACTGAACCAAATGCTCAGCTACCCCAATAGGACCAACACCTGGACCCCCACCGCCATGAGGTATGGCAAATGTTTTGTGCAAGTTTAAATGACACACATCTGCCCCAATATTCCCGGGACTTGTGAGACCTACCTGAGCGTTCATATTGGCTCCATCCATGTACACTTGACCACCGTTTTCGTGGATAATGTCTGTCATTTTAATAATATCCTCCTCAAACACACCATGTGTTGATGGATAGGTAACCATTAAAGCAGCTAAAGTGTCCTTATAACGCTCAGCCTTCTCTTTTAAATCAACTATATCAATATTTCCATTTTCTAAACTCTTTACAACCACTACATCCATTCCTGCCATTACTGCAGAAGCTGGGTTCGTACCATGAGCTGATGACGGTATAAGTGCAATTTTTCTTTCAGGGTTACCATTGGAAAGGTGGTATGCACGAATAGTAAGCAGCCCCGTGTACTCACCTTGAGCGCCCGAATTCGGCTGAAACGAAACCGCTGAAAAGCCTGTAATGGCGCACAGCCACTGTTCCAAATCTTCGATTACCTGATCGTATCCAGAGGTTTGATCTGCTGGTACAAAGGGGTGAATATTTGCAAATTCTGGCATAGACACGGGATACATTTGTGTCGCTGCATTTAACTTCATCGTGCAAGAACCCAATGAAATCATGGAATGTACTAGTGAAATATCTTTATTCTCTAGGTACTTCAAATAGCGCATCATTTCACTCTCTGAATGATAGCTGTTGAACGTCGGGTGCGTCAAAAAGGAAGACTTCCGGGCTAAATGAAACGGAATACCGATGCTACATTCACCAATGTTTAGACTTTGCCCTTTTACTTTCGCAAACCCAGTCACTAAATCGGCTACGTCTTCACTCATAACCGTTTCGTCTAGACTCACGGTTACGGTACCTTCTTCATACCAAAGGTTAATTTCTTTATCCTCAAATATTCGTTTTACGTTACTTTCTTCGGCTTTAATTGTAAGTGTATCAAACCAAGTATCGTTTACTATTTCGTACCCTAAGTGCTCAATCGCACAAGCTAGTCTGTTAGTTCTTTCGTGTATTCTAGAGGCGATTTCTTTCAATCCTTCTGGTCCGTGATATACTGCATAAGCTCCCGCCATATTTGCCAGCAAAGCTTGCGCCGTACAAATATTCGATGTGGCTCGATCTCTTTTGATGTGTTGCTCCCTTGTCTGAAGGGCCATTCGGAGGGCTTTATAACCGTTTCTATCTTGTGAAACACCAATTATTCTACCCGGAACAAACCGTTTGTATTCGTTTTTTGTTGCGAAAAATGCAGCGTGGGGTCCACCAAAACCCATTGGCACGCCAAATCGCTGAGAACTACCAACAACTACATCAGCGCCCCACTCTCCAGGAGGTGTCAATTTCACCAAAGCCATTAGATCTGATGCCACCGCAACCTTAGCACCAAATTGTTTTGCTCCTTCCACAAAATCTGAATAATCTTCTACAGAACCTATTTTATTTGGGTATTGAACCAAAGCACCGAAGGTTTTTTCATTGAATTTAAAGTGCTTCCAATCTCCAATTACTAGTTCTATACTCAATGGTTCTGAGCGCGTTTTTAATACTTCAATAGTGTGTGCAAAGCAGTTTTCATCTACAAAAAACTCTACTTTCCCCGCTTTTGCGTCAGATCGTGATCGTGCATGGTAGAGTAAAAACATTGCTTCTGCAGCAGCAGTTGCCTCATCTAGCAAAGAAGCATTGGCCAATTCCATTCCTGTTAAATCGGAACAAACGGTCTGGAAATTTAACAAGGCCTCTAACCTTCCTTGTGCTATTTCTGCTTGGTAAGGAGTATAAGCTGTATACCAACCTGGGTTTTCAAACATATTGCGCTTGATTACCGAAGGGGTAATGGTTCCGTAGTATCCTTGACCAATGTATGAACGGAAAACCTGATTTCTGGCAGCTAAACCATCAATATGCTTGAGGTATTCGTGTTCGCTTATTCCCTCAGGAATATCCAAATCGGATTTTAATCGTATTTGTGGTGGAATCGTATCCTCTATTAACCTTTCCAAAGAGTTAGCCTCAACTACCTCAAGCATTTCGGATACATTTTTTCCTCGGGGGCCTATGTGTCTTTTCTTAAAATTTTCCATCTGTTATATGCTATTTAAGTGCCAAAAACGACTGCAAATATAAACGTTAACTGCGGGTCACAGCGCATATATATAGACCACAAATGAGCACTATTGTTTAGCTATTTTTGCCGAGTAATGTTTATGCAGAAATGATAAAATTAATTACACTCGTTTCATTGTGCTTTTTGGCTCAACTTTCAGGTTTCTCACAGGCAGAAAAACGACTGTTACTCGTTGGTGGTCAAGAGCTTTACGGAATTGAGTTAGACTCCTCAATAGAGGAAATAGTGTTGGAAACCACCAAAAAAAATGGAAAAACAAAAATTGTAATCGTTGACCGAACCCGCATTTTCTCGATAACAGAAAGTGGTGAGGAAACCGTCTTGTATAATCCCGATAGTAGCGAAACGGGCTATTCAGTAGAAGATATGCGCTTTTATATGAAAGGTCAGCACGACGGAAGGGTACTTCAAAAGACACATTTTACTTGGATAGTTTCAATCGCTGTTAGCGGTGCGTTAGCTGCATATGCAGGTAACCAAAAGTCTGCCGCCGTTGTTCTTGCACCAATACCTGGGTCAATTTTAGGAAGCTTAAGCTCAAGAAACTTACCACCAAATGAGCGCGGAAATGGCAAAGAACCCTCAAACAAGGCGGCCTACATTGCTGGGTATAGACAATCTGCTCGAATGAAAAAAATAATACACAGCATAGTAGGTTCATTAATAGGCTCAGTCGTGGGCGGTGCTATAGGATTTCAAGCAGCAAATAACTAGTGAAAAAACACCTACTTTCTCTCCTTGATTTCTTGATATTCAGCAACTTGTACGTTGCAATTCCGGTATGCGCCATTAGTAGTATTTCCTATTTAATTTTCAACCTATCAATGGATTACAAACTATTGGCCTTTATCTATTTCAGCACCTTGTTCATATACAACTTGCACCGAGTCGTTGGATTAAACCAAGTACCCAATGAAAAGCTATCCACCCGCCATTTATGGGCAAAAAAGTACAAGACCTTTCTTTTTGTCCTGATTGTACTTTCGGGCAGCATTGCTTCGGTGTTATTTATTCTATTAGGCACCTCATTCATTGTACCCATTTCCATTCCTGCCATACTCGCCTTAGGATACAGCATGCCTTTAATAAAGCGAGGCGGAAAATATTGGCGGCTGAGAGATGTTCCCTTTGCCAAGGTTTTTTTGATCAGTATAACGGTCAGCTACGTAAGTGTTTACCTTCCGCTCTATGAAAATTTTAGCCTTTATTCCCAAGCTGAATTGTTTTACTATTTCCTGAGCCGATTCTTCTTCATTTTTGCCATTACAATTCCGTTTGATATCCGTGATTTAGACTTCGATAAAGGAAGCACATTAAACACCGTTCCGATGTTAGTTGGCATAGATAAAGCAAAGCAAATTTCTCTGCTGAGTTTAGCTTGTTTCGCTGTTATCGTATTAATCTTATTTAATACCAGCGCCTACATGAGCGTTGCGCATTTGGGCGCTGCAATTTTTGCCGGATGGGTAATTACCTTATGTAAAAAAGATAGTTCAGAATACTATTATTCCTTACTCGTTGAAGGAACCATGTTGGTTTTGTTCGGGCTAGTATGGCTGGTCGGTTAAACCCGCATCGGCTCAATAATACTCAGCGCTTCTTCCAACGAAGTAACACCTTCAAAAACAACATACAAGCGTTCTTTGCGCTCTTTCATTTGCGTTTTGGCAGGATTTGCGTTTACGTACTGCACGATAAAGTGAAATTGGTTGGACTGATAGAATCTTGATTTCGGATTCGAGACAAAATAGCACAACAGCTTTCTGTTCTTCAACACAATTTTTTCGAAGCCTAGTTTTTCTGCCAGCCATTGTAAACGCACCCCACTAATTAACTGATGAGTCTCTGGTGGTATTGGTCCAAATCGGTCGGTGATATCTTGCTCAAATTTCTCGAGCTGCGTCTCTGTTTTTACATCGGATAATTGGCGGTAGAGTTGTAATCGTTCGTTTACGTTGCGCACGTATTTGTTCGGAATCATAATCTCCAAATCGGTATCCAATTGGCAATCCATGACGAAGTTTTGTAATTCGGCTTCTTCTTCCTTAAATAAGTCTTTAAACTCGTTTTCTTTCAACTCGTGAATGGCCTCATCCAATATTTTCTGGTAGGTTTCGAACCCGATATCAGCCATAAAGCCACTCTGTTCTCCACCCAATAAATTACCTGCACCGCGGATATCCAAATCGCGCATAGAAATATTAAAGCCTGATCCTAAATCCGAAAACTGCTCAATGGCAGTCATTCTTTTTCTTGCCTCAGGAGTAAGCGAACTCATTGGTGGCGAAAGCAAATAACAGAACGCCTTTCGATTACTTCTTCCAACACGACCACGCATTTGGTGCAAATCGCTCAAACCAAAATTGTGTGCGTTATTTATGATAATCGTGTTTGCATTTGAAATATCCAATCCAGATTCAATAATTGTGGTGGCAATCAACACATCAAACTCATGCTCCATAAAGGCGTACATAGTTTTTTCGAGTTGATGTCCTTCTAATTGACCATGAGCAATTCCAATGCGCACTTCTGGAACCAAACGTTGAATCATTCCAGCAACTTCGCGAATATTTTCTACCCGATTGTGAACCACAAAAGCCTGTCCTCCTCTACTTACTTCGTAATAAATAGCATCGCGTATGGTTTCTTCATTGAAGGGTTTCAAAATCGTTTCTACCGGTTGGCGGTTTGGTGGTGGTGTATTGATCACACTTAAATCCCGAGCCTTCATCAGAGAAAACTGCAAGGTTCTTGGAATCGGAGTCGCTGTTAATGTCAACGTATCAATATTTTCTTTGATGGTCTTTAGCTTGTCTTTTACTCCTACACCAAACTTCTGCTCCTCGTCAATAATCATCAAACCGAGGTCTTTAAACTTAACGTCTTTACCTACAATTCGGTGCGTACCGATTATTATGTCAATCTTTCCTTCGGCTAGATTTTTCAAAGTTTCTTTTTGCTGTTTGGCGGTCTTAAATCGATTGATATAATCGACAGTACAGGGTAAATCCGCCAAGCGGTCTTTAAAGGTTTTCCAATGCTGATAAGTCAATACAGTCGTTGGCGCCAAAACAGCTACTTGTTTGCTATCAATTACCGCTTTGAACGCTGCACGAATGGCGATTTCGGTTTTTCCAAAACCTACGTCGCCACAAATTAATCGATCCATAGGATGTGGTTTTTCCATATCCTGCTTTACGTCAATGGTTGCTTTTTCTTGGTCCGGCGTGTCTTCGTAGATAAAAGAACTCTCTAGTTCGTGTTGTAAATAATTATCGGGAGAATAGGCAAACCCTGGGGCGGCCTTTCTTTTTGCGTATAGCTTGATAAGGTCGTAAGCAATTTCCTTGACCTTCTTTTTGGTCTTTTGCTTGAGCACCTTCCACGTTTGTGTTCCCAATTTATTCATGGTGGGTGCAGTACCGTCCTTACCTGTAAATCGAGCAATGCGATGCAGGGAATGAATACTTACGTACAGCATATCCCCATCCTTATAACGAAGTCGAATGGCTTCCTGCTCTTTACCGTCATTTTCGATTTTTTGAAGGCCATCAAATTGACCCACACCGTAATCGATATGCGTAACATAATCGCCCTTTTGGAGACTAGTAAGCTCCTTTAAAGTAATGGCCTGTTTGGCTTTATTGAAGCCTTCTTTCAGTCTAAACCGATGGTAGCGCTCAAAAATTTGGTGGTCGGTATATACGGCAACTTTCAAGTCTCTATCTATAAAACCTTCGTGGGCCGTTTGCAGAATTGGAGAGAATTCCACCGCTGCATCAATGTCCTCAAAAATGGCATGCAAGCGCTCCATTTGTTTGGCTTGACTTGACAATATAAAGTTCGTCAGACCTCCGTCTTTATTAGCGTGCAGGTTTTCTGCCAATAAATCAAATTTCTTGTTGAAAGTCGGTTGCGGACTTTGGTTAAACTCGACAGTCAAGGTTGCTGAAGTTTCAAACCCACCGCCGTATTCCAATACTTTGTGTTTTTCAAGGCCTAGGTCAAATTGCTCTGGAAGTATGTACAATTCCTCTGGTTTCGACTGCACCGAATCTTCTGATAATTTACTGTACGCCTCTTGGGCCACCTCAAAAGACTTTTCAATCTGCCCTTTAGAAACGCTGCGCTCCTTGAGGTATACAAAACAATTACTGGGCAAAAAACCCAGAAATCCTTCACGCGATTCCATCAAGTCATGGTCTTGAACGTTGGGTAAGATGTGAATTTTTTTGTAGTTCTTTTTCGACAATTGACTTGCTGGGTCAAAGGTCCGAATAGAATCAATATCGTCCCCAAAAAACTCCACACGATAAGGATCGTCATTTGCAAATGAGAATATATCTACGATACCTCCACGAATAGAAAACTGCCCCGGTCCGGTTACAAAATCGACACGCTCAAAATGGTACTCGTATAACAACTCATTGATAAAATCGATAGTGATTTCGTCTCCTACTCTGAGTTCCAGAATGTTTTTCTTAAGCTGCTTTTTAGTGACTACTTTTTCGCTCAGCGCCTCGCCATAAGTCACCACCACCATCCAAGACGGATTCTTGACAATTCGGTCCAAGGTTTCTGCCCGCATAAGCACGTTGGTATTATCTACCGACTCTTGTTTGTATGGATATTTAAACGGGGATGGAAAAAACAGGACTTTATCTTGTCCCAATTGGTCTTGCAAATCATTGAGTGCGTATGCGGCATTTTCTTTGTCGTTCAAAACAACTACGTGCAACCCGCGCGATTGCCTCGCCAAAGCAGCAATAAAAAACTGCGAAGCACTTCCTCTAAACCCTTTTAAATGAACCAGAGGATGTTCTTCTCCTTTGCAATGTTGTTGCACCTCAGCTACCTGTGGCCAGGTGCTAAAACTCCTGTTGAAATCCGCTTTTGTTACTGCCATTTACTCTATTACAATCGAGGGCGGCAAATGTAGTTAAGCACGGGGGTTTGAACAGTAAAGCAAGCTATGGATTATGGAATTCAATATTACTCAACCACTAGTTTCTTTAGTATGCTTTCGTTTGCGGAACTAACCTCTACTATGTAGACCCCTGCCTCAAGAGTGCTAATATCTACTATATTACTGTTAAGCTCGGCCTGCTGAGTTTGTACTATTTGCCCATTTAAATTGCGTAAGGTAATGGTGGCTTTTTGCTGGTGCGAGAGCAACACGTTGATTTTATCGGTTGCAGGGTTTGGGAATACCTGTGCATGAAGCTCTGGAAGCAAGTATTGCCGAGTGCCGGTAGTATCTTCTGTTTTAAAATCTTTGCAATCGCAAATAATGTCGGTGTTGTAGACTAAGCCGAGTGAGTCAGTTTTGACGAAACGGCCTTCAAAATCATCCCAAGTAGGTGCGGTAGCCATAAAAATAGCCCCGTTATCGTAAGTAGAATTAATTATTGTCATTCTAAAGCCTGGTTCAAGACTGTAGCGGCATTCACGAATTTTTTTTCTCAGTCCATTATAAATTTCCAAATATTCGTCTACCCATTTTTTGGTAGAATCCTTGTGAGCAGAAACTAGCGCGAAATTACTCCCGAGAGGCTTAATACCTTCCCTTAGTACATAATTATACACAGAACTATCTGCATGATATTCCCATTTTTGCTTAAAACTCCAATCATAAAAACGAACAAAATACTTGTTGTATAAATCTTTTTTAGTGTAACTAATGAGGAACCCTTTTGAATTAAACCCTTGAAAATCAGTTGGACCCGCATGTAATTCTCTTATAACGCTAAATTCTTCATTTAATAGAACGAACAAATTACTTCCTAAACTCGCTCTTGAAAGCACTAAGACAAACCCTTTTTCTGTTTTGTATAATTCTCTTGGCCAGTTGTATTCATTGGCTGTATCGGTTTTTAATTGATTGAATATTGTGGAAAATGGTTGGCTCCAATATATAATTCCATTACTATCTAAACGAACCAAATAATCCCCTTTGTTATAATCGGATATGTTTTTATGAACACTCAGCCACCCAAGATTGTTTGTGTCGGTTTCAAAATAGAGCCTGCGAATGTTTAATGAATCAACGTACTGCCATTTCCTGCTCCCTTTTTTATCGTAGTAGTAACTAAACTCTTTTTGCCCAAGGTTAGCATGTTCGCCGTCTCCACAAATAAATACGTCTTGCTCATTTAGCAAAGCGCTCCATTCAATTTGAGGGTCACTATACCCAAAGATTGGGCTATAATTTTTTACGTGCTTTGCTCGGATATCGTACGTTGCGTAACGTAATAACCATCCACCTCGGTAATATGTATTGTATCCAATAAGATACCCTGTTTCAGGTAATTCATGAACCAACCTAGGCTCAATATATATTTTCCCATCATTTGAAAAACCGGTCTGATCTTTAGCAAAAAAAGTATTCTGCTGACCGACAATTAGTTTAAAAAAGAGTACACAAGTCAGTATCAATAATAACCTCATTGTTTCACAAACTTAAGCACCTCACTACCCGAACTAGACTCTACCTCTACTATATAGACCCCAGCCTCAAGCGTGCTAATGTCTACTATATTACTGTTTAGTTCTGCCTGCTGAGTATGTACTATTTGGCCATTTAAATTACGTAAGGTAATACTGGCTTTTTGCTGGTGCGAGAGCAGCACATTTATTTTATCGATTGCAGGGTTCGGGAATACCTGTGCATGAAGCGCTGGAAGTAAGTATTGCCCAGTGCTGGTAGTATCTTCAGTTTTAAAATCTTTGCAGTCGCAAATAATGTCGGTGTTGTAAACCAAGCCAAGGGAGTCGGTTTTCATAAACTCAGCTTTAAGTGAATGGGTGGTAGGCCTTGTTACATCCATTATAACACCTCCATCTTTAGTATTTCTACTAGGAGTGGGGTCAAAACCTGGTTCTAATCTGTATCGACATTCTCTTATTTTTTGACCAGAATAATTATAAACCTGAAGTACATCATCCAACCATTTGTAAGTGGAGTCTTTATGATTTGTCATAAAACAGAAATTTCTGCCAATAGGAACAAACCCTCGTTGCATAATTGAGGTTACTTCACCTGATTCCCCAGAAACTTTCCACGATGGCTTAAAATCCCAACTTAATTGCTGAATTTGGTATCTTGGATATAATCGAGTTCCTATATCTGTGTCATAGATTATTCCTTTATCATTTGCATGGATAATTGAAATTCGCTTATCCCTTTTTTCTCCAATGAGTTTGAAATCTTTATCAAAAGCAGCAATACGACATTGGTCACTATTGCTGTAATCATTTAAACTAAACACATA
>CBFIBQ010000034.1:0-34203 GCA_965660875.1 Salibacteraceae bacterium
GTGCTAAAAACAAAACTGCAATGGTCTGATACATACTCGTTCCATCCATATTTACCGTTGCCCCAATGGGTAAAACAAAACTGGAAACATTTTTTGATACCCCAATATTATCCTCTACACACTCCATGGTAACGGGTAAAGTAGCAGCGCTGGAGCTGGTTGAGAAAGCTAAAAACTGAGCGGGGCTAATCTTTCTAAAGAAATCAGTATATCCAATTTTTGCCACAAATTTTACGATTAAGGGGTAGAAAATAGCTACCATAAAAGCCAACCCCACAAATACGGTAAGGCTGTACCAGCCCAAACCAATGAAAATTTCATACACTTCACTTGGAGTATTGGCCATTTTTGCAATCACGCCTGCCATAAGTGCAAAAACAAATACCGGGGCCGCTTTCATAATGATATCCACCATCTTCAGAAATACCTCCGACATACCCTCAAAAAAAGAAATGATAGGAGCTGCTTTTTCAGTTGGAATCATAATTAAGGTAATACCTAAGAAAATAGCAAAGAAGATAACCTGTAACATCAATTTATTATCCGAGATGGAAAGAATGATATTCTCTGGTACCATATCAACAAGAAAGTGCAGAGGACCTTTCGATTGATTTTGCTTAACTACTTGAAGCTTTTCCTCCACTTTTTTTCTGTCCTCTGGACTCAATTCTTCCCCTTGCCGCTGTTCTACTTGCGAAACGATTTGCTCGTTTTTTGGGTCAGAGGAGTAATACTTGCCATCTAATATTTGGACCCCGTTGTTGGTGGCCCAAAACTCATAACTGATTCTGTTTTTTAACCGTTGATCTTCATCAATAAAATTTCCTGGCTTTACTGCGTTGCCAATGAAAAGACCGACACTCACCGCGCATACGGTAGTAGCTAAATATACCAGCAGGGTTTTGCCCCCCATTCTGCCAAGCTTGCTCACATCATTTAACCCAGCAATTCCTGTAACCACGCTAAAAAGCACGAGCGGCACCGCGATAAACTTAAGCAATCGGATAAATATTTGTCCAAATGGGTCTATCCAATCAATAGTAAATTGATTCCAACCCAATGCACTGGAGATAAACGACCATATGGCACCTAGAAGTAAGCCTATTAGTATTTTAACGTATAAGGGCAATCCTTTCATAATGAAATTAAATTACATCGGTTCTTTGCATCAAAATGTGATCAGCAATGACTAAAGCGCACATTGCTTGCACAACAGGCACCGCTCTAGGAACTACACAAGGGTCATGTCTTCCTTCAGCTTTAAATTCAGTCTGCTCTCCTGCTGTATTTACTGTTTTTTGTTTTTGAGAAATTGTCGCTGGAGGTTTAAATGAAACGGTTATTGTTATATCCGAACCGTTTGAAATGCCTCCTTGAATACCACCGGAATTATTAGTTACAGTTACGACTGCTCCATCTTCATTGGTAAAATCGTCATTTTGTTCTGAACCTTTTTTCAAAACCGTTTCTGTTCCAATACCAAACTCCACTGCTTTTACTGCATTGATGGAGAACATTGCATGACCCAAATCTGCCTGTAGCTTACTAAAAATAGGCCTTCCTAAGCCCACTGGTACGTTGCGCACAACCACAGAAACTTTTCCACCCAGACTATCGCCTTGCTCCTTCGTTTCTGCAATTAATTGTTGCATTTTGCTTGCTATTGCTTTATCCGGACAGCGCACAGCGCTTGTATCTACCAAGTGCTCTGAAAAAAACCGATTGTCGTGCTCGAAATTGATTGAGCCTACTTGAGAAACAAAAGCCGAAATCTCTATACTCTTCGTATCCAGCACCTTTTGAGCAACTGCACCACCGGCAACCCAGTTCGCAGTTTCTCTTGCAGATGACCTTCCGCCTCCCCTATAATCGCGAATACCGTATTTTTTTTGATACGTAAAATCTGCGTGTGAGGGTCTGTAAAGATCCTTAATGGTTGAATAATCTTTGCTGCGTTGGTCTTTGTTTGGAATCGTAAAGGCTATTGGAGTGCCCGTTGTTTTCCCTTCGAAAATTCCTGAAAGCACTTGCACCGTATCTGATTCCTTTCTATCTGTAGTTAATGCAGATTGACCGGGTTTTCTTCTATCCAGCTGTTGCTGAATATCCTGCACAGAAAGCTCCAAACCAGCAGGACAGCCATCAATAACTCCTCCAATGGCGGTTCCATGAGATTCGCCGTAGGTAGTTAATCTAAATAACTGACCAATCGTATTTCCTGCCATTGCGCAAATGTATTCAATAAGAATATAGGCTAATGCCCAACTTTACAGTTAAAATCAACGTTTCTACTAGCGATGACTTATCCTAAACTGGAATATTCTGTTGTAAAAAGTGTGTTAAAAACGATAGTGTTTTTTGACAGCTTAGGTTTAAAAATTCCAAAGCCGACCATAGTGCAGTTTCTGTCTGAGAACAGAAGCAGCTTGGAATCGATTGAAATCAGTCTTTCGGTCCTGGAGGATCTGGAAATAGTAAAACGGAGTGGTGATTATTACGCCTTATTTGCACGAAGTGAAGCGGAACTGAAAGCTGTTGAGCCGCTTGAGCCTTTATCTCTATTTTCTAAACTGGCGGTGCAGTTAGTGGACTGTTTACCTTCGGTTAATGCGGTATACTCGGTGAAATGGTTTGATAATCAACGCAGCCTAATCTTAGACTTAACTGGTAGTAACCCAGCACGTATTTCAGCAACACTGTGCAAAATGCTAAAAACGCTAACTGGTATTCAAACGTGTTACATTTCTCGTTACAACAATACTCAACGGACGCACATTTTTTCAGACTTAATTTTGTCTAGAATGACGGCATTGATTCGCCCGCTAGAATTGGAAAAATTCATAAAAAGAAACAACAGCAGTTTTAAGTCCTTTCCGAATCGCAGCATTGAGAATAATGAATTGTTGCAACCCTTTTTGAATAGCCAAGTAGATAAGGACAACAAACGAAATATAAGTGCTCGAAACACCAACGATTTCGAGCTTTTTACTAAAATTGAGCGCTACATCGAAGAACATAAACTCGAGGAAAAATGGGCAAAGAATGATAAAATCTATCAGCAATGGCTCCTCCCGCGATTGTCTCAGTTAAACAGAAAGTATCATCTGGTATAAATAACTGAGTTCTCTGAAATGAAAACAATAATTTTGACACAAATTCGTATTTGTGTCGTGAAGTTTATTTCTGTTTTCTTTTTCCTACTGTATACATTAGCTGCAAGCGCCCAATTGGGAGGTGAAAGGAGCTATACCTTTTTAGAAATACCCGCTTCAGCACGATCTGCGGCAATGGGCGGCAGTTCGGCCGGAATTAAAGGAAATGACGTAAACCTCATCAACGATAACCCTGCAAATTTAGATTCCAGCATTGATAATCATTTGAGTATAAACTACGTAAACTTCGTTAGTGACATCAACGCTGGAAACATAGCCTACGCGAGAAAAATAAAAGCAGGAATGTTAGGCGTTACGGCTCAGTTTTTAGGTTACGGAAACTTTGAGGTAGTTGAAGCCAATGGAATTAAAACAGGCGAAGAATTTAAAGCAGGTGATTTTGCTCTTAACATAGCCTACGGTCGTGCACTTGACTCACAATTCACAATGGGTGTAGCAATAAAAACAGTTTACACAAATTACTATTATAGCCAATCATTAGCGCTTGGTATGGATTTGGGAGGCGCATTCGTCAGTAAATCAAAATACTTTACCAGTACTATTGCGCTGCGCAATCTGGGACGTTCCATTACCACAAATGAATTTAACACTAGGGAGGACTTACCACTTAATATTGAATTTGGGGCTGCCATGAAAATACCAAAGGCTCCCCTGCGGATTTTTGGGCAATACAATAACTTACAGCGTTGGGATTTAGGATCAAACGACCCAGATTATTCAGGTAAAGAAGTTGAAGATCCAAAAACTGGCGAAATCACTAAGCGAAAATTCAGTTCCGACAATCTATTTAGACATATCGTACTGGGTACTGATATAGTGGCATCTGATAACTTTCTACTAACGTTTGCCTACAACTTTAGAAGAAGAACGGAACTGGCGGCAGTAGCAAGAGGTGGATTGTCTGGCATTTCTTTCGGAGCGATGATTAAAGTAAAAAAAATGCAGTTTAATTACTCTCTAAGTAGTTATCATACGGCTGGAATTTCTCACCATATTGGCATTACCAGTAATCTCGGCGAACTCTTTTAAATGAATACTTCAAAAATCAATATTGCCATAGATGGTTATTCTGCGTGCGGCAAGAGTACATTGGCAAAAGAGCTGGCAAAAAAACTAGACTATGTATTTATTGATACGGGTGCCATGTATCGCGCAGTGACCTTATATGCTTTAAAAAATAACCTCATAACAGATACTCTTAACATTGAATTACTGGAAAGGGAGTTGGATAACATGGATATCAAATTTGAGTACAATCCCAAACGGGGTGCATCAGATGTGCTACTGAACGGTGAAAATGTAGAAACTGAAATCCGCGAAATGGAAGTCTCGAAAAATGTGAGTCCCGTAGCCGCTGTAAAAGCTGTTAGAAAAAAACTGGTAGAATTGCAGCAAAAAATGGGCGCAGAAAAAGGCGTTGTAATGGATGGAAGAGATATTGGTACGGTGGTATTTCCAAACGCAGAGCTAAAAATATTTATGACTGCGGACAAAGAAATTCGAGCCCAGAGGCGTTTCAATGAACTGCAAACTGCAGCCTCTCCTATGTCTATGAAAGCGGTTATGGAAAACCTAGAACAGCGGGATTATATTGATACACACCGAGCCGAGGACCCACTGAGAAAAGCCGAAGATGCTAAAGTGCTGGACAACTCCAATCTTACACAAGAAGAACAGTTGCAAATTGCTTTAGAATGGGTTAAAGCGTGTCGATAAGGAGATTAGCTTAAATCTTCTCCAAAGAGCGTTTCAACGTATGCACTGCGGTTAAAGACTTGTAAGTCGTCTATTTTTTCACCAATACCAATATACTTTACTGGAATCTGAAATTGATCGGATATTCCAATAGCAACACCGCCTTTTGCGGTGCCATCCAATTTGGTTAAAGCCAATGCGTTAACCTCTGTTGCTTTTGTAAATTGTTTTGCTTGTTCAATGGCGTTTTGACCAGTTGAACCATCTAAAACCAATAGAATTTCATGTGGAGCACCGGGTACTATGCGATCCATCACCTTCTTGATTTTTGAAAGCTCATTCATGAGGTTCACTTTATTGTGTAACCTACCAGCAGTATCTATGATTACCACATCCGCATGGGTTGATTTTGCACTTTGCAACGTATCAAATGCAACAGAAGCTGGATCTGCTCCCATTCCTTGACTCACTACTGGAACGCCGACCCGTTCGCCCCAAATTTTAATTTGATCGACAGCGGCAGCCCTGAACGTATCCGAAGCGCCTAATACCACCTTTTTTCCCGACTGTTTAAATTGATGAGCCAGTTTACCAATAGTCGTCGTTTTGCCCACTCCATTGACTCCCACTACCATTATTACGTATGGATCTTCTGAAACAGGAATGGAAAACTCCTCACCGTCCTGATTATTACTTTCCTTTAAGAGCTGAGCTATTTCATCCTTTAAAATACCATTTAGCTCTTTCGTGTCCACGTACTTATCCTTAGCAACTCGGGATTCTATGCGTTCTATAATCTTGAGCGTAGTGTCAACGCCTACGTCTGAGGTTACCAATACCTCTTCAAGGTTATCCAACACCTCATCATCTACCTTAGACTTGCCCACAATGGCGCGCGACAATTTAGAAAAAACAGATTGTTTTGTTTTTTCTAGACCTTTATCTAAGTCTTCTTTTTTCTTTTTTGAGAATAAACCGAATAAAGCCATCTTCTTGGTTTGCTGCGAATTTAAATTGAATTATTAAAGCAAAAAAATCCCGTTTCGATAAAAACCGAAACGGGATTTCATATAAAACTCCAATTACAACTTCTTTAGCTTACGATTTTAAAAAATCGTTCACTTTGTCTTTTTGTAAAATTTCTTCTTTGAAAGAATAAGCACCACTTTTTGGTGACTTTACCATTTTTATCACTTTAGTAAAGTCTTTAGCTCCTTTCTTCTGTAAACCTGCAACTACTTTCTTTGCCATGTCTAATTTTTTATCGAGTTATTACTTGATTTCCTTGTGTACCGTGTACTTCTTAAGCACTGGATTATACTTTCTAATCTCGATACGCTCGGGTGTGTTTTTTCTGTTTTTGGTGGTAATGTATCGAGATGTTCCAGCCATACCTGATTCCTTATGCTCTGTACATTCTAGAATAACCTGAACTCTATTTCCTTTTTTTGCCATTTATGTTTAATTAATCGTCTAAAAAAACGGTGTGCAAAAGTATTAATTTATTTCACTTTGCATCCTATTCTTCAAGGATAAGTTTTTCAATTGCCTCCATTTTTTTTGAAGTAAAGCTCCCAGAAGTTGCATACACTATTTTTCCAGCACCATCCAAAAGGAAAACATAGGCCTTACTTTTATCGTTTAAACTCAGTTTCTCCTTGTAAAAATCAATAGCACCTTTATAAAAAAGCACGTAAGGAAATATGCGTTGGTCGCTTTTCGCCTCCATTCTTTTCATAACGCCTTCCATAGCCGATTTTTTTGCACCAGAAAAGAGTGCAATGAAATATGGATCGACATCGTAGAGGTCGTCAAGCATACCCGTTTTTGCAATGAACTTATTGTAAACAGGACTTACCCACGATTCAAATTCATCCTGTGATTTTTTGCTGTAGGCTATACCAATTAATGAGAATTTTCCACTCACAGACTCCGGAAGGTCAACTACCTGCCCTTTCAGTGTTTCTCCGACAAACATGGGAAAAACATCTCCAACCTGCCCCTTAACGCCAAAACTTACCGCAACAAAGGCTATAATAAAAAATAAGCGCATCATAAGGTAGGCACTTTTGCAGATTCTTCCATTTCTTCTGGGTATTCTTCTAATGCTTTTTCTAAGCATTTCGCCGCTTCAATCAATTGCTCCTTTTCAAGGACATAAGCCAACCTTACTTGATTTTCTCCCGCATCTGGCAATGAATAAAATCCTGCTGCTGGCGCCATCATTACAGTTTTTCCGTTGTAATCAAATTGCTCCAACATCCACTCACAAAACTTTTCGGCATCTTCAACCGGTAACTGCGCTATTACATAAAATGCTCCACTGGGCTTTGGACACACTACTCCAGGAATGGCATTTAGCGCATCCACTAGTACATTTCTTCTTTCTTCATACTCTAAAATTACCTCGTCAAAATAGGACTGCGGCGTGTTGAGTGCCTCTTCAGCGGCAATTTGGCCCAATGTTGGCGGACTCAATCGAGCCTGCGCAAATTTCATGGCAGTTTCAAGTACCTCTTTATTTCTAGTGACCAATGCTCCTATTCGAGCACCACACATACTGTAGCGCTTAGAAACCGAATCGACCAAAATTGCATTTTGTTTGATTCCTTCCAAGTTCATAATTGAAAAGTGTTCTTTCCCATCGTAACAAAACTCACGATACACTTCATCAGCAAACAAAAACAAATCGTATTTGAGCACCAGGTCTCTCAATTTTTCTAGCTCTTCTTTCGAATATAAATATCCTGTAGGGTTACCGGGATTGCAAATCAATATCCCCTTAGTTCTTAGTGAAATTCTTTTTTCGAACTCTTCAATTTTTGGCAATGCAAAGCCATTTTCTATCTTGGAGGCAACGGGCACCACCTTTACACCGGCACTGATTGAAAAACTGTTGTAATTGGCGTAAAACGGTTCGGGAATAATTACTTCATCTCCTTCATCAAAACAACTCATAAAACCAAACTGCAAGGCCTCAGACCCACCTGTGGTTACAATAACTTGTTCGTGGTCAATATCTATACCTACTCCGTTGTAATACTTCGCCAACCCTTTTCGGTAGGATTCAAAACCTGCAGAATGAGAATACTCTAACACTTTAAGTCCATGATTCGCAATTTTATCACGGACATTTTTTGGCGTTTCAATGTCGGGTTGACCTATATTTAAAAAGAACACTTTTTTACCTTGATTAATTGCAGTCTCTGCATAAGGTACCAATTTACGAATTGGTGAAGAAGGCATTTGAAGTGCCTTGTTAGATATTCCCGGCATAACTTTAGTTTTAAATTTTACAAGAAAAACAAATGTATTGTTCTCGACACAATTTTTATTGTCTCGTTCAATAAAAATCACTCAAACAATTGATTTCAGTTTGTGATTCTTTAATCCCATTACGTTCGCGAATTGTACAGATAACCATAAAAAAAACCCTTCCACTCAATTGAGCAGAAGGGTTTCAACTATTTTACTGTTTAATCCTAGTTGGCTTTTGGAGCCATCGGAGAAGCGTCGTTTGTAGGGGCTGCATTAGCGGGCTTAGGCGCAATGTTTCCTTTAATACGAATTACTTTTGTTGGGTTATCGATTGCGTTTGAAGTAATTGTAACCGATTTATTAATTGGGCCCAAACGATTGGAATCGTACTTTACCTTAATAGAAGCGGACTTACCAGGGGCAATTGGCTCTCTTGGCCATGAAGGAACCGTACAACCACAAGAACCTCTAGAGTTAGAGATGATTAAAGGCTCATTTCCAGTGTTTGTGAATTTAAATTCATAAACCGCTGGCTCACCTTGAGTAAGGTCACCGTAATTGTGAATGTCTTTTTCAAATTCGATTTTAGCGCCACTCTCAATATCCAATTGAGCATTTGCACCAAAAACGCCCATTAGTGCAACAAAAGTTGCGATGATTGCATTTTTCATAATTTCTTGTTTTTTTTAAGTTTACTCTACAAATGTAGATTGATTTGGAGAGGGTTAATGGTCTTTAACAAATCATTAACCCTGCTTAATAATTTATTACATGTACCTGAGAACGATAAAAAACCGTACCTTACGAAAAATTTTATAATCAATTTATCATGAAAACCTCAAAAAATTTATTTCAAAATCAATCAATCAATCAATCAATCAATCAATCAATCAATCAATCAATCAATCAATCAATCAATCAATCAATCAATCAATCTTACTTTTATTTTAACGGTACTATTCTTTACAATTCTTATACAACCAAACAACGCACAAACCGATGAACCTGGAATTGAATGGCGTTACTCAGATTTTGCGCCGCACAAACCAATTGATGTAACAAACCCAGCTTTAAGATATGCCAAAACAGTGCAAACACAAGATGAGTCTAGTGAAGATTGGTGGTACGATATTGAAAAAATATATGATAACGGCACACATGTAGGTTATATTACCACAGGCTTTTCTAGGTGGGTAAATCAGCAATGGGAGGAGAGTGAAAATGCAACAAACAAAGGTTGCGGTGTAATTCCTTATTCATACAACTATGACAGCATCGTTGACTGGCATCAATTTGAAACACTTAACTATAAAAAAGGAATGCAAAGAGGAACTATTGCTAGGTATGATTTGGCGGGAAATATGTTGTGGTGTAAACCCTTTCAACTAGACGAAATGTTTGACATAAAGCACACCTCCGATGGAGGGTTTTTAGCTGTTGGAAGAACGAGAAGTTCAATAGATATTACTACAGGAAGCAATGAAACACCATTAAAATACAACCCTGTAAATTCAACTAGCAACAATCATTATGGAAATCTTTCTCCGTGCTTCACCTTAGGTACAAATTCTGAATTTGTAAATTTTAGAACTATTGCCATAAAGCTTGATTCTGACGGTGACAGTGAATGGCACCATATTTATGGTTATGAGCCCTATACAGGTTCAGCCGCTGATTTATACCACAAAGGAGAATCAAAAGGTGTTGAAGAAACTAGCAATGGATATATTTTAGTTGGTACATATTCAGATGATAACGGTGCGAATAAAATACAAGTAATTGTTGTTGACCAAAACGGATACCTAAAAAATAAGTATATTTACGAGGAAGGAGAAGCACTTGCGATTGCAAGAAAAGGGACAACTAACAATTACGCGGTTACCGGTATTAGTAACGGAAAGGCATTTATCATGCAACTGGAGTACAATCCAACTACCTTTAGTATAAGCAGATCTTGGTCAACACCGAAACTTAAAGTAGTAGAACCAAACGGATCTAGTTGGGCAACCAACCTCATTTATAATTCTGCAGGTAAAATAATAGTTCCTGTAATTAAAAACTGTACAAAATGCGGTGGGCCTGGAGACTCACAAGGCAAGTTCTCATTCTATGAAGTTGACCCAAGTACTGGTGTAGCAACTGAAAAAGGTGTAGATCCATCGGATCCCGCTAAAACAATACAAGCATTTGACTTGCAAATTGGGGTTACACAAACTTCAGATGGTGGTTACGCTTTTATTTCATCCAGAAGGAAAACTGGAAAGCCCGATCCAGATATTTCTGACTACTTCTCTGGAAACTCAGTTACAGACATTCTAAAAGAACCATTACATTTTTGGTACTTTTATCTTAATCCAGATAAAATGCACTATTGGGAAACTGATGCGTATGTATTAAAGTACGATAGTCAGTACAACAAACAGTGGGAAAAAACCTTTGACATAAACAACAATCCTCCGACGGCATTTCCGGGTGATATTAAAAAATCAGAATGTGTTTACAGGATTGTAGAAGCAGATGCTGGTGGTCTTGTTGGCGTAGGGAACAACAGTGTAAACTTCGACGATTCATATTTGTTCAAATTAGGCAATGGTTGTACGGTTACTTCCATGGATTCGCCAACTTCATACACGATTCATGCAATAACCAGAAATCCAACTTTATTCCAATCCGGGGTGTATTCAGTAACAAACTGGTCAACTTCAACAACTGGTGATAAACAAATAAACGGCAAGGTTACAGTTCCTGCTGGAGCCAAACTTGTAATTGATGGTATTAAGGTTGAATTTACCGCAATGAAAGACGCTGGTGAAATTACGGGGATTATTGTTGAACGAGGTGGATTACTTGAGGTAAAAAATGGAGCACAACTAACCGTTATTGAATCTTGTGATAAAGGTATGTGGGGTGGCATAATTGTTAAAGGGCAAAGCGGACAATATTGGCCGAATGCCATATATGGCTTCGGAAATCAAGGGAAATGCGTAATTAACGATGCAACAATAAGCCATGCCGTAATAGGAATTCTTGCGGGCTCTGACGACATAGACCCGAGTATTTACAAACCAAAAACATTTCACTCCAGACAAGGCGGAGGTATAATAAAAGCAGAAAAGACTGACTTTATAAATTGTGAAACAGGAATCCAGTTTGTGCAAAGCGAGTACAGTAAAAAATCATTACTAAGTAACTATGTAAATCAAAGTTTTATAAAGGAATGTAAATTTATAACCAATGCAGCTTTGCGCGATGATGGATTACAAACGTTGATAAACAATGAACGCATTGGCTCACGAAATAAACTCTATCCTATGGGAATTAAAATTACAGAAGTTGATGGTGTTATTATTTCTGGGTGCGAGTTTAAGAATACGTATCAAGATCAATACGGGTGTGGTATCTTTGCAAATGACGCCAAATTTAAATCCATAGCAGTTTTTAACGGGCAAGGTTTTCCTACAAAGAAATCTAAATTCAGTAACCTATTTAACGGGGTACTCACCTACAACACAAAATCCATTAACACTTGTGAAGTATCTTTTGGAGATTTTGAGGGATGCAATAACGGTGTTCATCTATCCAACGTTGATTACTCAAAAGTAAACTACAACACTTTTAAGAATACACGAAGGCAGTATAACTACTATGGAGATGCGGTTTACTTCCATAACTGCACCGGCTATCAAGTAGAAAAAAATATTTTTAGTAAGAATACTACAAGCAACGACTTAGGCATTTGGGGCGTTACGGTGTACAATAGAAATTTCAATAATCGTTACAATACCAATTATATCAGGGACAATACGTTTAATGAATCTTTAGTGGCAACTACCGGATTAAAGTATAACCGAGGAGGAAAACGCGTTACAAGTAATAGCCCTAAATCGGGTGGTCTAGATTTTATATGCAATACCTATAATAATAATCAATACGATATCCTTTCTACCATGGCGCCAGGTGCTTCAGGTCTCCAAGGTGCTTTTTCTTCATTCGATAATGAAAGCCCTGCTGGGAATTTGTTTGATGGCTGTACGGTAGCTGAAGGTGAGATTGAAAACGGGGCTTCAAATATTATTTATTATCATCATAGCTATTCTGGGTCTGGAAGTACTCCTATTCCAAGCACCTCCTGCTATAGCCCTGGTAGTTCTTCACAAGAAGTGGACGCCTTTAATGTCCAGTTATCATGGGATAGAGTAGATGCTTGTCCTTCAAACTTTTGGACCAATGTTTACAGTGGCAGTGTTAAAGATTTATGGGTTTCAGAGTTAGTTAATTGGAATAGCGGAGCGCAACAACAATCCGACAATTATAACAATACCATAGACGGAGGTAATACTACAGCTATAACAGATTTGGTGGTAAATGATGCTACAGAACAAGAATTATCGGATGAACTACAAAACATACAACCCTACTTATCTGACGAGGTCTTACTTTCTCTCCTAAACGACAAACCAACACCCTTATCCGATAATTTTATTCAACAACAGTTTTTACCAAATTGCCCGCTATCAGATGAGGTACTTGCGGCAATTTTTGAACGAACACCAGCTATAGGCGATGGTGCAATGAACGCATTAATGGCGGCACAAACTGGAGTGTCTGAACGTGAAAAACTAGCCTCAGAGCGCGATTGGTATTTCCACCAAGCAGAATATGCCTTAAACAGAGTAATAAGCGAATTACTGCTCGATACCGTTCCTCATTCACCAGATACGCTAATCCACTATCTTTCTACTAGTAACAACACTAACCACCTAGCCAATTTATCCGACTATTACATCGATTCGTATAATGAAACTGAAGCTGTATCGAGTTTGTCAAACTTTAGTGGTCTGGACGAATGGAACAACTACGTTGAATTTAGCGAGTACCTGTTACAAGCCCGTGTAGATTCTATTGCTTACGACACACTACTTTCTGATACTACAGTACTAATAGTACATGATAGTTTGTTGGCAGATACCATAGACCCCGCTAGTATGTCAGCTTATACATTTGATGCCATTTATGGCGGTGGTTATTTAGAGCCAATTCACCCACCTTTACCAGATACTTCTGGTAGCCAAATAATAGCGGATGATGTGCTGAACAGTTCTAGTGAAAGCGAAAATGTACTTTCTAAGGCAGAGGAAAGTAGTGTTGTTTATGGTTATCAGGTATTCCCCAATCCTGCAAAAAACCAAGTACATCTTGTTTTCAATGATCATCTACTCAATGAAACTACGGTGCAAATAATTGACCAGAAAGGAAAAGTAATTTCAACGAGCATCATTAAGGCTGAAGAAAAACAGTTGCATACTGATTTATCTGATGTTCGGAGTGGTGTATACTATGTAAGAGTGCAAAGTAGTTCTGAGGCTTTTGCCCCAACAAAACTTATAATTACCAGATAGTTGAATTATCTTTTTAAAAATAGGGCGGTGATGATTGTATTCTGTGTAATGTTACCTAATGCCTTATGGACACAAACTACTTTTAATTATAGTCCCCAAAATGGAAACTGGGGTATTGCTAACAACGTTTTCTATACGGATACAGGATATGTTGTATTCGGCTCTGGTGGTTCTTTTTTAAGTCAACGCAAGCTCCGTATTATACAATTGGATAAAAACGGAACCTTTTTCAATGAAAAAATGTATGGACAAACTAATACCGCAGTCTATACAGGGTATTATGAGTCAGGTACTGTAATTAACGAATCCCCAAGATTCGTTATTAGTGGATCATTATCATTAGCTAATAACGTAAGTAAAGGCACTCTTTTCTTTATAAATGATGAGTTGGATAGTTCGTCTTTTGTTACCTCAAACAATTATCGTTGGCAAAATATAAGCCAGAGTAAGTGGAATACCAGAAGCAAACAACTTATTTCAGCAGGTATTGTTCATCATCCAGCGTTGGTTTCAAGGTTTTGGGTTATAAAATCAGATAGCACTGGAACCACTACTTGGGATACATTAATTGGTGACAATGTGGTAAAAAATACAGCCACGTCAATTGGCCTAAGTTCGGATGGCGGATATGTAGTAGGAGGCTGGACAGATTTAGGCGTGCCTAATGCCGAAGGAAAAAGCAATATTAGAATTATAAAATTCAACGCTAAAGATTCAATTGAGTGGGACACTTACCTTGGTGATTCATTATCTGAGGCGGTATTTAGCGTTTTTGAGTCAAAATTTGGAGGATATTTTGCAGGTGGCGGTAGAACAGACTATAGTAACGTAATTAACTACAAGGAAATTACTTTTACAACTCCATACATAATTAAACTAGACAGCTTTGGTAAGGTGGTATGGGAGAAATCTTACAACAGAGGCCGTTTTAATTTTGGATTGTTTAGTTTAAAAGAAAACGCAGATGGATCGCTTATAGGGTGCGGTGCAATACCGGGTAAGTTTTACAAAGAAGGAGTATCCGGCACCTATGGCTATGTAATAAAAGTAAGTAAAGATGGTGAACTGCTATGGGAAAGAGTACATCACTTACCAGAAGCCTTTGACCCAGAGAGTCAAGTGGGTGTATATGCCAGGTTATACAGCATCAAACCAACCCCAGACGGAGGCTATATAGCATGTGGTCAAACTAATACAGCGGAGGGTAATACAGATTTCTGGGTTTTAAAAATGGATGACAGAGGATGCGTCGGCACCCCTTGCGATGTAAAAGAAGCCGTGTTGGCTCTTGAAGAAAAATATTTAGAGAAAGGAATAGGCAACTTTAGTGTATTTCCAAACCCAGCAAAAGACAAAGTTCATATTGAGTTTGGCATTCCAACTTCGGAGAATATGAATCTCCAAATTTTTGATCAATCAGGTAAACTTGTTTTTGAACAACTAATTGAAAAGGGAAGCAATGAAATAACACTTACCAATCTTGACTGTGAAAGCGGGCTTTACCTGGTGTATTTGTACTCTAAGAAAACGAGCTTTCCTGTTCAGAAATTAATTATACAGCGTTAGTTATCGATACAATTATCCTGCATAGAATCACTCGAACTGACAGCAACCTGAAAAATAAATTACAAACAATATATCTGTACTGTCCATACGAGTGATTTTATGGAGCTTGCGTAATAAAATTGTATCGAGAACAGCTACTTTTGCAAGCCAAAATTTAAGTACAGTTTCATGGAACTTTCAAGTAAATATTCACCCAGTTCGGTAGAGTCTAAGTGGTACAAGCACTGGATGGAGCAAAATTTCTTTGCTTCAAAACCAGATGACAGAGAGCCCTACAGCATTGTTATCCCTCCACCAAATGTTACTGGTGTCTTGCACATGGGGCACATGCTTAATAATACTATTCAGGATGTATTGATTCGTCGAGCACGCATGCAAGGCAAAAATGCTTGCTGGGTTCCAGGAACCGACCATGCCTCCATTGCTACCGAAGCCAAAGTGGTAAAACTATTGGCAGAGCAAGGCATTAAAAAGGAAGACATTGGCCGCGAAAAATTCTTAGAACACGCTTTTGAGTGGAAAGAAAAATACGGCGGAATCATCCTGGATCAACTTAAAAAACTAGGAGCATCATGCGATTGGGATAGAACACATTTTACCATGGACCCCAAAATGAACGAAGCGGTACAAAGCGTATTCGTTGATTTGTACAACAAAGGGTTGGTTTACCGTGGAGTTCGAATGGTAAACTGGGACCCGGTTGGATTAACCGCAGTTTCTGATGAAGAGGTAATTCATACCGAAGAAAACTCAAAGCTGTTTTACTGCAAATACAAGGTTGTTGATAGTGATGAATTTGTAACCATTGCTACTACTCGACCGGAAACTATTTTGGCAGATACCGCTGTTTGTGTTCACCCTGAAGACGAGCGATTTAAGCACTTGCACGGAAAAAAAGTAATTATTCCGATGGTGAACCGAGAGGTACCAATCATCTTGGACGACTATGTAGATATTGAGTTTGGTACAGGTTGCCTTAAGGTGACTCCCGCTCACGATATTAATGACTACAATCTTGGCCTCAAACATGGACTAGAAACCATTGAGATAATAGATGATAAAGGACGTTTGAACGAAAAGGCGGGTTTTTATATTGGTGAAGACCGTTTTGATGTTCGAAAGAAAATCATTGAAGACCTAGACAAATTAGCACAAGTCGATAAAATTGAAACGATTCAGAATAAAGTTGGTCGTTCTGAACGAACAAGCGCTGTAATTGAGCCTAAGCTCTCTACTCAGTGGTTTGTGAAAATGGAGTCATTGGCAAAACCTGCATTGGAAGCAGTTACTGGCGGCGATATTAATTTCCACCCAAAGAAATTTGAGAACGTTTATCGTCATTGGCTCGAAAATGTAAAAGACTGGTGTATTTCTCGTCAGTTGTGGTGGGGTCAACAAATTCCAGCTTGGTATGCGCCAAACGGCAAATATGCGGTGGCAAATTCTGCTGAAGAAGCGTTGTCAATTCTTCAAAAAGAGCAACCAGAGCTTTCACTATCCGATTTGTCGCAGGACGAAGACGTGGTTGATACTTGGTTCTCTAGCTGGTTGTGGCCTATTTCTGTTTTTGACGGATTTAATGAAAATGGTAGCGATGAGTACGATTACTATTACCCCACCTCTACTCTAGTAACTGGACACGATATTATCTTTTTCTGGGTAGCCAGAATGATTATGGCGGGCGTTGAATTCAAAGGGAAAATTCCTTTTAAAGACGTTTACTTTACTGGAATGGTGCGCGACAAGCAACGTCGTAAAATGAGCAAACAATTAGGTAATTCGCCCGATGCACTAAAGCTTATTGAGGATTTTGGCGCTGATGGTGTTCGAGTAGGTCTATTGCTTTCTTCTCCTGCCGGTGGAGATTTAATGTTCGACGAAGCATTGTGTGAACAAGGACGAAATTTTGCCAATAAAATTTGGAATTCCTTGCGATTAATAAAAGGCTGGGAAGTTTCAGATTCTATAGAGCAACCCGCTCACAGTAAAATGGCAATTGAGTGGTTTGAAAATAAATTCAATGCTGAATTAGTTGAGTTGGAGAAACAATTTGCTGAGTTCAGAGTTTCAGAAGCATTGATGTCTATCTACCGACTAATCTGGGATAGCTACTGCTCTTGGTATTTAGAAATTGTAAAGCCTGCGTACCAGCAACCAATTGATAAAGCAACCTATGATGCTAGCATTCGATTATTAGAGCACTTGATGTCTGTATTGCATCCGTTTATGCCTTTCCTTACGGAAGAGGTTTGGCATTCAATAAAGGAACGCTCTGCTGAAGATTGCATTGTTGTAAACCAATACCCAACTGTTGGTGAAACAAATGAAGCTTTATTGGCAGATTTTGAAACGATGACAGAAGTTGTCGCTGAAATTAGAACATTTAGAAAAAAACAAAATCTAGCTCAGAAAAATCCGATTCAGCTTTCAGTTAAAATCAATGCTGCTTTCAATACGGAATTGACTGCAATTATTGAAAAGTTAGGAAATATTGAAGCCATTGAAACGGTAAATGAAAAAGTTGAAGGCGCATTTTCGTTCATAGTAAAAAGTAACGAATTTTATATTCCACTAGCTGGTACTGTTGACGTTGAGGCGCAAAAACAAAAACTAGAAGAAGAATTAAAATATACTCAAGGATTCTTGAATTCTGTGGTAAAAAAACTAAGTAATGAGCGGTTTGTAAATAATGCTCCAGAAGCTGTAGTTGCCTCAGAAAAAAAGAAGCAAGCTGACGCTGAACAGAAGATTAAGGTAATTGAAGAACAGTTGGCTGGGTTATAACGTACAACGCTAAAAACGTACAACGTATTACGCTACTTATGTTCGTAATACGTTGTGCGTCAATACGTAATACAAGAAAATAAATGAAAAACAACGAAATATTAGAACGCGCAAAGCAATGGTTACACCCAAGTTTTGATGAAGAAACTAGAACTTCGGTTCAGCAGCTTATTGAAGAAAATGGGCAGGATTTATTGGAAGCCTTTCACAAAGATTTGGACTTTGGAACTGGTGGACTTCGCGGTATTATGGGTGTTGGAACTAATCGAGTGAACATCTACACCATTGGTATGGCTACCCAAGGTTTAGCGAATTATCTAAAAAAATCGTTTACCGATAAAACCAATCAACCGATACGCGTCGCAATCGCACACGATAGCAGAAATAACTCGGATGTATTTGCTCGAAAATGTGCCGAGATATTGGCCGCTAATGGTTTTGAGGCTTTTTTATTTGAATCTCTAAGACCAACACCAGAATTATCTTATGCCGTGCGAAAACACGATTGTAAGGCTGGCATTGTAATCACTGCGTCACACAATCCAAAAGAATACAACGGCTATAAAGTGTACTGGGAAGATGGCGCACAGTTGGTTCCACCACACGATAATAATGTAATTGCAGAGGTTCGAAAAATCAAAACACCAGCCGAAGTAAAAACCGATTATAGAAGTTGGAATATTATTCCTTTGGGAATTGAAACCGACCGAAACTACTGGGATAGTATAGCCAGTGTAGCATCTGAGCAGCACGAATCGGATTTAAAAGTAGTTTACACCCCAATTCACGGCACAGGAGTAAAATCCATTCCACAAGTGTTGGATTTATTGGGCTACCAACACATTGAAGTACTCGCTGACCAAGAAATTCCAGATGGAAACTTTCCTACGGTTGAATCTCCAAACCCTGAAGAGGCTGCTGCACTTCAATTGGCACTGGATAGAGCTAAAAACATAAACGCAGATTTAGTTTTAGGAACCGACCCCGATGCAGACCGGGTTGGCATTGCTGTAAAAAATAATGAAGGCGATTTTGTACTTCTAAATGGAAACCAGACAGCGGCTATTTTAGTAAACTATATGTTGAAAAAATGGAAGAAATCTGGCGGAATTGATGGTAACCAATATATCTGCAAAACAATAGTAACCACCGAATTACTCACTGAAATTGCTGACCATTACGGCGTAAAAACCTACAATACCTTAACTGGATTTAAGTGGATTGCTGAGCTAATACGAAAGAAAGAAGGTCGAGAAAAATTCATCGTTGGTGGTGAAGAAAGTTACGGTTACCTAATTGACGATTTTGTAAGAGATAAAGACGCTGTGCTTTCGTCAGTAATGATTTGTGAAGCCGCTGCGGAAGCCAAGAAGGCTGGCAGTTCATTGTACAACGAATTATTAGGTATTTACCAAGATATTGCCTTCTATAAAGAGCGATTGATTTCAATTACCAAAAAGGGTATTGAAGGAAATAACGAAATTCAAAAAATGATGAGTGACTTGCGCTCAAATCCACCTAAGTCTGTTGGAGGGGTTGAAGTTGAGTTGTTGCGTGATTATAGCTCACAAGAAGAACTAAACCTTTCTTCAAGAAAAATTCAGGGCATCGAACTTCCTAAATCGAATGTGATTCAGCTGGTACTTGCGGATGGAAGTATAATTACGGCTAGGCCTTCGGGTACTGAACCTAAGATTAAGTTTTATATAAGCGTAAAGGGCGAAAAGCTAAGTTCGATTGATGCATTTGAGTTATCTAATAAAAAACTAGAATCGAAGATCGATGGGTTCGTGATTGATCTGAATTTATAAAAACAAAAAAGTCCCGAAATTTCGGGACTTTTTATTGTATTATTTTGTTTTAATATTTATTGCTTAACCACTTGATAACTTGATATTTTATCAGCGGAGTCTTGAAACCTAAAGTGATAAACACCATTTTCCCAAGATTGAACAGAAACAACTTGCTCAACACCTAATTGATCAACATACTCAGTCGTATAAACAACTTTTCCCGCGCCATCTAACACCTGGAGCACGTAATTTTCGTTCGTTTGAAACATAAAATTCACAGACGAATGTGTAGGGTTAGGATACAAAGACATGTTCAAAATTTTGTTCATTTCCAGTATCGAGGTAGTATCATTACCACCGTCACCTCCGTCTGAAGTATCTGTACTAGACTTTAAAGTCTGCTGAAAGCCTTGAGTAATAGTCAAACTTGATTTACTTAAAGTTTGTATTGCAGCTTCACCAATTGTACTAGACAAAACAATAGAAGATTTTTTCTGCTCATTACCAGCAGAACCAACAACGCTTCGCTCAATAGATTGAGCAATTGCTGCTGTTGCACCAATTACTATACATACGGTAAGAAAGAACCCCTTCATTTTACTTCGCATTTTCTAAAGCTTCTAACCTTGCCTCTAATTGCTTAATATATTCTTGCTGTTCCTGAATTGCCTTTGTGAGCACGGGAATCATCCCTATATAGTTTACAGCCTTATACTCAATTGACTCGCCATCTCCATCTTTTGCCTCAAGCCCAACGGCATGTCTTTGAGATTCCACTAACTCTGGGAAACTCAATTCAAGATTTTGAGCTATAAAACCGATTTGCTTACCTTCAGCTAATGTCATTTTTGAAGCCATTCCATCTGTTCGGTATTCATAAGTAGCTACTTGAACATTGCCCAGTTTCGAAAGTGCCCCCTCTAAGGGTTGAATATTAGTTTTTAACCTTTTATCAGAAGCAGATGCGAGAGTACCCGTATAGCTTACATTTCCATCAAAGTAGCCCGCATAGTTTGTTTGTGCACTATCTGCCCAAGCATAAATACCGTAGTTGGTCTTTGTAGTCGAGTTACTGGATTTATTTGCCAGTGCAAAAAGCCCCATATTAAAAGACCCGTTTCCTCTTGAATGAGCATATAATGCGTAGTTCCGAACTGTTGCATCTTCACCGGCATCTGCTCTAATACCGAAGTTATTTTGTCCACCATCACTTAGGGCATAGAACTGTCCACCAACTGCTCCTCCGCCAACATATGTATTATTTGCATCTCCACCTGCCCATGATCGAATTCCAACATTCTGATATCCATTTCTACCAGAAACCGTATTCCAAATTCCTACCGAGGTAGCAGATGCACCTGCAGATGCTTGATTTTCTAATTCTATACTAGCATAAAATGCATCGACGGCAGTACCTTTCATTGTATCATTTACGTGCAACATAGCACGTGCTGAATCCATTCCAATTCCTACCCTCCTGTTCGTGTGCGCATAAATGGTTCCGATGCTTTGCCAAGGGGTCTCTTTAATCGTTTTTGGCGTCCAATTGCTACCATCCCAATTTAAAAACTGACCACTGGTAGGTGTCGTAGTCGCAACATTTCTTCCTTGCAATTTATTTGCATTCCACAAGGCAGTATTTGTGTTTGCTGAAAAAGCAGTTCCACTTAAACTAAGACCTGTTCCTGCAGTATAGCTTGCACTGTTATCGGCAGCAGGTGCCCAATTAGAACCATTCCATTTTAACACCTGATTAGTTGAAGGTGCCATTGTAGCAATAGATCTTCCTTGTAATTGGTTTGCATTCCACAATGCGGTAGTGGTATTTGCAGAAAAACTAGTTCCTGTCAAAGACAAGCCAGTTCCTGCAGTGTATGTATTTCCCGTAGAAATTGTAGAGGGTGCCCAAGCAGTTCCATTCCAGCTTAAAACTTGACCCGAAGTAGGAGAGGTGTTCGCAATAGATCTATTTTGAAGTTTATCAGCATTCCAAATTGCATTTCCAGCATTTGCATCAATCGTATTACCAGTAACCGTAATTCCAGATCCTCCAACGTATGTTGATCCACTTCCGCCTGCATTAACGGGTTTCCAAGAAGTTCCATCCCAGCCAAGAACCTGACCAGCTCCTGCTCCTGCTGTAGTAACATTACTTAAATTTTCTAATTCTAACGTTGGCATGTTTTCTACATTTTTAGCGCTCATGGCATAAGGAACAGCCTGAAAAGCCATCGTACCCATGTTTACGAAACCTGAACCATTATCAAGCTCAATTTTCAAATGATGTTTTTTTGTTCCCCAAGAAATAGCACCGAAATTATCTGAAGTACTACCTTCACCAATAATTAGGGTAAATAAGCCATATTCATTTGTAGTAACCGCATGCGTTTCGGTGTACTCCACATTAGAACCCGAAGAACCACTTAGTATTACAGCTTTTACGGATATCGCTTTATTTTTAATTAAATCTCCAGCACCATCTCTAGCCACTGCCTGGTAATTTACACCGCTAGGAGTTTGAGCCATTAAAAGTGCTGACGTAAATATCAGGATAAATGTTAGTAAAGTTTTCATTGAGTTAATTTTTAAGATTAAAGTGCAAAAGTAGTAGACCTTTTTTGACTATTCTATTAATTGAGCTATTTCTTCATCTAGCAATTCACGAACAGCCATTTTCGCATAACTAAGCATTTGAGGAAGTAAGCTTGCTGATGACATACCCGGAACGGTATTGACTTCTATCAAATAAAGCTCCCCTTCATGCAATATATAATCGGCCCTAAAAAAACCACTACAGCCCAGTTTCTTATAAATATCAACGGAAAGGGCCATACATTTATCGTAAGTCGTTTGATCGATTCTTGCTGGGGTTATTTCTTGAGTAGTGGTTGAGTTGTACTTGGCCTCATAGTCAAAGAATTCTGCTTCAAATTGAATTTCGGTTACAGCCACTGGAGTTATAACTCCATTCTTTCGAACCACCCCACAAGTTAATTCAAGTCCCTGAACGGAGGACTCAACCAAGACGCGCTGCCCAACAGAAAAAGCCAATTCTATTGCAGGGAGCAACTCCTCAGTTTTTTTGACTTTCGAGACTCCAAGACTCGAGCCTGCATCATTTGGTTTCACAAAGCACGGCAAACCCAGCTCTTCAATCATTTCTTGTGGGTGCACATCTTCAATTTCGTACACCAGTTTGGAGTTTGGAACCAAAATACCTTGTCGCTCTAAAAAATGATTGCAAAATCCTTTGTTAAAAGAAAGGGAGCTGGAAAGTACATTACTGCCCATATACTTAATACCAATTACATCAAAATAACCCTGCAGCTTACCGTCCTCTCCGGGAGTTCCGTGAATGGTATTAATTACGGCGTCAATTTTAATGGGTTGACCTTTTTGCTCTATGGTAAAATCACTTGCATTGATTTTTACGGATTGTCCAGAAGCATCAAACGCTAACCATCCGTTATTGTCTAAAACCGCTTTAAACACGTTGTATTTATCTGTAGAAAGATGTTTTAAAAACAACTCTGCACTTTTCATTGAAATGGTGTATTCATCAGTGAATCCACCGCATACAAGCGCAATATTTGGCTTAGACATATCGACTAATTTTTATCAAAGTTATTTTATGCATGAAGGTTTCTACCTTGTTGATTTCATTACTTATTAATAGAATTACTAACACCATTGTCCGCACCAATAATTCTATCTTTGCCAACAGTTTATGTCATTTGTTAGGATAGTAAAATTTATTTTCTCCAAAGCCTTTTGGGTGAGTATTGGGGTATACCTTGTGTTGGTATTCATAGGGGTTTGGTCTTTATTGCTTTATTTAGATGCTGTTACGCTGCATGGGGAAACCATAAAGGTTCCCGATTTAAGGAGTTTTCATGAAACGGAACTAGAAAGTTACCTAGATGCTCAAAAATTGAAATACCAAATCATGGATTCTGTTTTTGTAGAGAAACAGCAAGGTGGCATTGTCATTGAACAAAAACCAGATTCAGGATCATTGGTGAAAGAGGGAAGAAAAATTTACGTAACGATTAGTTCCTACGACGCACCAAAAATCACCGTTCCTAACTTGCAATATGACGATAAAAGGAATGTGATTGCACAATTTCAATCCATAGGTTTAAAAATTGGACAGATAACATATATCCCAGCAGAATGTGTGGATTGTCTTGTACGCATTGAGCGGGACAGTGTTCCGATTGAACCGGGAACCCGCTTGGATCAAGGTACAGAAATTGACTTGGTTTTTGGCGGCGGAAAAAGTGATCAATTTACACCGGTACCTATACTCATTGGTATGAATATGGAAGAAGCTCGAGAAAAGGTAATGCAGGCGGGCTTAGTAATTGGGTCTTCGGTTTGTGATGAAGAATTCTCAACTGAAGATAGTGCTGCTGCAAAAATTTACCGTCAAATTCCAGATTTTAATAATGACGAAATATTATTCTTAGGCTCTGCCGTTCAGTTATTCTACACCCTAGATAGCAATAAAATACCCGAAATACCGATTGATAGCTTAGAAACTGATGTTCCAAATGAGCTTTAAACAAGTAATTCTAGCAACGATCTGTTTTTTGTGCCTGTATTTCCCAACTGTTGGTCAGGAAACCTTAGGGCCGTTGTCCGTTCGTGCAGAGCAGTTTACAACTGACATTACCGATTCTAAACAATACGGCTCCAGGTCGGAAACGGATAGCACTATTCAGTATTTATTGAACACACTAGAATTACCCATCATAGATGATTTTTCAAAAAATCATTTAAAGGTCTTTCATAAAGATTTCAACCACCCTTCCATATTTGACTCAAGTAGTTATCTCTTTAAGGTGAATGGCTTACCACTTGATTCAGTTGAAATCAAGTTTGACTCTACTTTCAATTATATCGTAGATCCGGTTTCTGGAAATCTGGATAGTACGTTGGCAGATCCGCTTATAATCACCTTTTTTGATACTGCTGAAGTTTTTATTGTGCGAGACTCTTTGATAGCCTACCCTACTAAGAGCCAATACATTCAAAATGGAGTTGTCCGAACCATTGAGCATGCCCCCGATAGCATATTATACAACAGTAAACAATCCAATTTTTATGGACGTGATGACGATTTTAGCTTATGGATTGGAAGAGGTCCGTTTTTAAATTACACACTGGCCATTGAGCAACCCACTTTAGGTGTGTTGACTTTTGATGGCTTAGACAGTAATGGGCTGCCTTACGACAATAGTTCAAACATTACCTATGGCATTTCTGACTATCTAATTTCTAAACCAATAAACTTATTCGATAAACAAGTTTCTGGAGGTAATAGACAACGTTACAGCTTAAATGACTCCATATATCTAAGCTTTTTCTATCAACCCGAGGGAAATGGAGATTTACCAGAGGAGCAAGACTCACTTATTCTTGAGTTTTACAACTTACAAACCAATCGTTGGAACAGAGTTTGGGGAGTAGGTGGCGATACAACAAGTCCATTTGAAAGGGTATCTATACACATAAAAGACACCTTTTACCTACAAAATGGGTTTAGGTTTCGCTTTAAAAACTACGCTACTCAATCAGGTAACTTTGATCATTGGCATTTAGATTATATCCGTTTGATAGAACAAGGTGGTCAGAACGATGAAATCAAGGACTTTGCAATTGTAAACCCAATAAGCTCCATGCTGCGCGACTATACCGCTATGCCTTATGAGCATTATAAAACCGATCCATACAGGTTTATGAAAGATACAGTAAAACTCGAGCTGAGAAACCTAAGTTTAACTTCAGACATTCTTACTTCTAGGTACAAGGTTTATCAGGCTGATGCACTGAACTACAGCTTTATTTCCAATCAAAAAGTTCAAAGTTCGGTTGAAAAACGCACTACGCTAGACTATGAGATAAGGAGTGCACCGAATAACTTTCAATTCCCTTCAGAAACAGTTGACCGTGAGTATTTTAAAGTGCAGTTCGAGACGTTTTCTTCTCAAGACGTCTACCGTTCAAATGACACCTTAGACCACTTTCAAATATTTGATCGATACTACAGTTACGACGACAATTCCGCCGAAAAAACTTATCACCTGAATTTAATTGGGACAAATCTCGCGGTCCGATTTAATAGTCCGGTTAGAGATACGTTAAAAAGCGTTTTGATAAATTTTGTTCAAACCTTTCAACAAACCAACCAAAAGCATAGAGTAAATATCAAGGTGTACAATGGTCTTCAAGCAGGACCTATTTTTGAATCTGGATCGGTAGAAATACAAAAAAATGCGCCTGGAACGTTTATGCGTTATCGATTACCAGAACCGATTATTGTTGAAGGGGATTTTCATATTGGCTGGGAGCAAGAGAGTGCTTCAAAAACTTTTGTGGGTTACGACGTAAATAACAACAATCAGAGCAACACTTTTATTTCTGAGGTTGATGGCGTGTGGTCACGAACTATTTTTAATGGAACTGTTATGATTCGAGCGGATTTTGGCGATGGTTCAGAAAAACCGCTGAGCAAGAAGCAAATACAGCCAAAAGGCCAAGTTAAATTGTATCCAAACCCAAGTAATGGAAGTTTTCGGATTGATGGTATAAATACAGAAGCTCCTATTTTCATCTATAACCTTCAAGGAAACCTAGTATTGAAAGCACATGCAGAGGAAGGCGAAGCTATTGATATTTCTGAACTTAAGAATGGCATATACTTCATTCAATCACAAGGCCTGAATAATACACCAAATACCAACAAACTCATTTTGACAAAATAGTACCCTTTGGAAAGCGAATCATCAAATCAAGACGAACTCTTTGTTTATAAAACCATAACTGTAGACCCAGGTCAGCAGCCTTTGCGAATAGACAAATTTTTAATTGATCGCATTCCACTAATTTCAAGGAATAAAATTCAAATTTCCTGTAAAGCCAATTGTCTTTTAGTTAATGAAGCAACTGTAAAACCGAATTACAAAGTAAAACCTGGCGATGAAATCGTGTTGCTTTTACCCGAAGAAAAGGAAGTCTTGGAAATTACACCAGAGAACATTCCTTTAGACATTGTGTTTGAAGATGATGAATTGCTGGTAATAAATAAAAATGCGGGACTAGTCGTGCATCCGGGCTATGGGAATAAAAACGGTACTTTGGTAAATGCTCTAGCCTATCACTTCGACCACTTACCCACTTCAAACGGAACCGATAGGCCCGGAATTGTGCATCGGTTGGATAAAGCAACAACCGGTTTAATGGTTATTGCCAAAAATGAGTATGCTCACAGCCATCTTGCCAAGCAATTTTTTAATAGAACTTCAGAGCGCACCTATCAAGCACTAATTTGGGGGGAGCCAAGTGAAGCTCAAGGAGAAATAGAAGGTAACATTGGAAGGAGCTTAAAGAACAGAAAAGTCATGTCTGTTTTTGAAGATGGTAGCTATGGCAAATACGCACTAACCACATACACCACCTTGAGAAAGTATGGCTACGTTACGCTGGTAGAGTGCAAACTCAAAACTGGTAGAACGCACCAAATCAGAGCCCACTTTAAACATATTGGTCATGCATTATTTGGTGACCCAGAATACGGTGGAAACAAAATCCTAAAGGGTACAACCTTCTCCAAGTACAAGCAGTTTGTAGAAAACAATTTCAAACTTTTACCAAGACAAGCACTTCATGCAAAAACCTTAGGTTTTGAGCATCCTCAAACTGGTGAATTCTTGCGATTTGATTCGGACTTACCCGAAGACATGCAACAGGTATTGGAGCGTTGGGAAAATTACTCCAAGCATTCCCATCTAGATTAGCTGTAGGGTTTTCTCACGACTTATTTTTCCGCTTATTGTCCTCTCAAATCGCTCTACATAAAAAATAGCTTTGGGAACTTCAAATTTATCGAGGCCCACGTCTGCCCAATCAATAGCTACTTCTTTACTACCTTCAATTATCAATATCAACTCACTCCCCAATCTTTTAGAAGGCCTTTGTGCTACAAAAAAAGGAACAGACAGTAAAGTTTGCAGTTTTGTTTCAATTACTTCTGGAAACAACTTTACCCCGCCACTATTTATTATGTTGTCTTTTCTTCCCAGCCAAATAAACGCTGTGGGAGACAGCAACTCAACGCAATCATTTGTAATAATAGGTGTTGTAGAGATATTTGGTGCATTAATTATTAATTGATCCTCTTTTGTTTGAAACGAAACGTTAGGCAATGCCTCAAAGTAATCTTGACCAATCGATATATTCTTAACGGCAATATGCGTTAAGGTTTCTGTGCTGCCGAAAGATTCGTAGAATGCAGGAGTGGATGTTTTAATCCCCTGTATTGTACCCAGAAGGTCTTGCGGAATCGACGCACCACCAATTAATATTTTATCAATTTTACTGAGTACTTCCCCTTGGTTCACCACCATTAACTTTTGAAGCTGCAGCGGAACTACCGGCATAAAATCAATAGTTTCCTCGAAAAAGCTAGCTGTATTGAATTCAAATTCAGGATTTTCTACCACTAAATGATAGCCTTCTAATAATGCCCGGTAGAGCATCATTTTACCCGCAACAAACTTTAGCGGCAAAACATGCCCAACCCTAGATCCAGCATTTAAACCGAAAAATTTGTGTGTAGCTCTAGCCGATGCTGCTATTTGGTTCTTGGTAAAGACAATCTGTTTGGGTGGACCCGTAGTTCCAGAGGTGGTAAAAGTAAACTCGCTTTCCGATGTAAATGCTTCAATTAACTGCTTAAATGCTCGAAGCCTGTTTGACTCATGTTCTTTTTCAATAAACTCACTAGCGAGCATACCGTTTAAGCGAAAGTTGGGATGTATTTCAGACACGGGCATCCAAATTTGACGTATCCCAACCGACAGAATTGTCATAGAACAAGCTGCCATTTTCAACAGTAAGCGGTGAGGGAATATTATTCAGGAATAAACTCCCTGTTCCTAAACCTTGGGGAAGCTGAATTTCTTTAGTGCTCACATATTGAGCTATTGCGTTTAAACCAATATTAGACTCTAGAGCCGAAGTTATCCACCAGCCAATTCCTAAATTTTCTGCAATATCTATCCACTCATCACAACTCTTGAAACCTCCTAACAACGAAGGCTTTAAAATGATGTATTGCGGTTGTATCCTATCTAATAGAGCAATTTTTTCATGAAATTCATTCACTCCAATTAACTCCTCATCCAAAGCGATATCAATGGGAGGGGTATTGCATAGTCGGGACATTTCAGTAGCTTGGCCTTGCTTAATGGGTTGCTCAATTGAATGCACTCCCATTGATGCGAGGGACTGTAGTTTTTCAAAAGCTTCTTGCGGAGTAAAAGCACCGTTAGCATCTACTCTTATTTCAATCGTTTGTTGGTCGTAGTCGTTGCGTATTCTCTTTATTAATCGTAACTCTTCATCAAAGTTTATTGCACCAATTTTGAGTTTTATGCAATCGAATCCACTCGCGAGTTTTTCTTGAATTTGTTGTTCCATGTATCCATAATCTCCCATCCATACCAGACCGTTTATTGGAATAGGCGATTTATGATGAACAAAATCAGTAGGAAACAATGTAAAAGGGTGTTGCTGTTTTATAGAAAGTAATGCTTGTTCCGCGCCAAACCTTATCGATGGCCAATTGAGTAGACCATTTATAATGTCTTCCTCCGGTTTGTACTTTTCAATATCCTCTTTTAGTTGCTTCAATTGATTTTCGAATCCTTGTCTATCATCAGAACTAAGCCCTCTAAACATAGCAACCTCTCCCCAACCCACATTTTCGCCATTTTCTATTTTAATGAACCAAGTATCTTTGGTGTTAAGTACTCCCCTAGATGTACCTCCCGGTACTTTGAATACCAATTTGTGAGGAATTATATCAACCTTCATATTAACTCAATAACGAACTAAAAAAAAACAAAAGGGCAAAAACGAAGGTTCCTAAAGCCAGCTGTTTGAGTTTAGCAATTAATTCTTTTGGATTTGTATGATGCCTTACCGATTGCACATTTAGAATAAAAATAGGAAGAGAAAGAAAAGGTAGATAACCCATTACCCCAATTCCCTCGATTAAAAGAAAAGCTAAGAAACAACTCCAACCTACTGCCAATAAGGTATAATGGTAGGTCTTACCCCAGTTCTTCCCTTTTAGGACCACCAAAGTATTTTTGCCGTGCTTTGCATCATTTTCTATATCTCTTAAATTATTGAGGTTGAGCACCCCAACGGCAAAGCAACCCATTGAAACTGCTGGTAAGAACACCAGGATAAACAGACTATTACTAATAAGATAGTAACTCCCAAAAACGCCCACTAATCCAAAGAATACAAATACCGAAATATCCCCCAAGCCAGAGTAACCGTAAGCATTTTTTCCTACAGTATATTTTATGGCCGCTGCTATTGAGAGTACACCAACAATAAACCACGCAACAAAACTCTGGGAGAATACCTCAAATGCACTAAACAATAATGCTGTTCCGCTTACTAAACTCAAAATTGTAAAAACAACTACCGCAACCTTCATTTCCTGAACACTCACTTTTCCACTCTGAATTGCTCTTACTGGCCCTAATCGATTTGCATTATCTACACCCGATAGAGCATCGCCATAGTCGTTTGCTAAATTGCTCAGTATTTGAAGAAAAGTGGCTGTGCTAAAAGCTAGTAATAGTGCAAGGTTATTTGAATAACCATTGAATGCAGCTATTGCGGCGCCCATAAGTATGGTGGAAAATGCCAGGGGTAAGGTTTGTAAGCGAAAAGCACTAAGCCATTTTTTCACGTTCGCCGGTTTTTATATAGTTAAAATAGCGCTTCAATACCGCATCGTTTACAGTATTAGGTGTTTTAATCTCTAACACTTTTGCCACTGAGGAAGGCTCAAAAAATGAAGACAGAGCATGTTTCAAATCCGCCTCATCTTCCGAGAGCATATATTCTAAACCAAAGTTTTCAACGATTCCTTTGAAACTCATATCATGGTTACCCTCCAAGTAGGTTTCAAAATTATCTACGGTTTTGGGCCCAGGTATAATTCTAAAAATTCCACCTCCTCCATTATTTAGGATTACAATGCGTAAATTAGGAGATACGTAATTGTTCCATAAACCATTTGAATCGTACATAAAACTTAAATCCCCTGTAACAAATAAAGTAGGCGCTTCGGCAGTATAACAGTAACCCACGGCAGTTGATGTGCTGCCATCAATGCCTGAAGTTCCTCTATTGGCGTGAAAATAAGAAAAAGGTATATTTTTAAATAATTGAAAGTAACGCACTACGCTACTATTTCCCGATTGAAGATGCATATCAAAAGGAATTTTTGTAATCAATTCATTAAAAACATATAGGTCTGAATACGGACAGTGCTTCAGGTATTCTATGTGGCGCTTCTGAGCCAATTGATCCGCATGTAACCAGCTCGAGCGATAACTTGAGGTGGATTTCTTGGCACATTTTGCGTACAATTGTTCAACAAACTCTACGGTACTGCTAGTAATTGCTTGCGTAAGTTTTCCAAAAGTATTCCTTTCGACACCTTCCACGGAAACATGCCAATGCTTCGTATTTGAAGCTTCGATAAATTTCTTAATCTTTTTTGAAACTACATTTTCGCCCAATGTAATCACTAAGTCGGGCATTAATTCATCAGTAACCAACTCCAACGTTCTGTCTATGGTGCTGATCATTTTATCACTTTGAAGGTTACTCGTGTGTTCCTTCAATACAATTATACTGTTTAAGGAACTGATGTTCTCAATTGCCGTCTTTATACGTGTATGCTTTTCCAAAACTCCGCACAAAAGCATTACTCTTTTACTCTCGTTAAACTCATGTACCAAGTTTGACGAAATAGTAAAGTTTGGTGTGGCTAAATTTTGATTTGTACTCAGTTGTGGCGACTTATACTCGGATTCTGTACTATTATATAGTGGCTCATCAAAAGGGATATTTACATGCACTGGTCCCGGAAATCCTGATTTTGATTTCATAAACAAGTCAACAAGCGCAGCATACTGCTTTTGCTGCTTGTGCTCTGTATTCATATTAAGCGGGAGCTGAATAAAACCTTTTTGAAAATTTGAGTAGACATTTTGTTGTCGAATAGCCTGACCTACCCCTTGATCTATTAAATTTTCTGGTCTATCTGCGGATAATACAATAATACTTTTACCTAGATAATAGGCCTCTGCTAAAGCAGGTGCATAATTTAAAAGTGCGGTTCCAGAAGTACAAATAAGTGCTACTGGGTTTTTCGTTTGAATTGCTATACCCAAAGCAAAAAATGCAGCACTACGTTCGTCTACAATCGAGAGCAATTCAACATTTCCATTCTGAAAACTTTTGACCAATGGAGCATTTCTACTTCCAGGTGATACTACTGCAATACTTCCACCAATTGCTTTATAAGCATCAGCCGCCAGAAGGGCACTATGTTTGTCCGTAATCACTGTATAATATGGTGAGATTCCTGAATAGAAGACAACAATGTCTGTGCTTTGTGCTCTGTTTCTTCCAACTCCTTTAAATATGTTGAATCTTTTACTATACCACCACCAAAATACAACGTAGAGACATTATTAGAGTATTTCAAACAGCGCAGATTTACATATAAATTAGTATTGCCTGATTCCATAAAGCCAATATAGCCCGCATAATACTCTCTGTCTATAGGTTCATGATCCTTTAACCACCTTTTGGCTTTTTCTACTGGTAATCCACATACTGCAGGTGTTGGATGTAATGCAGTAATAAGATCATCAATAGCGTGCAATTCCTTCAAGCTTCCAGAAATATTTTGATACAAATGGGTTACCGGACCAGCAATAAAATTCTGTAAATCAGAGACGACAACATTGTTGCATGACTGCTTATATTGGCGCAAGACAAATTCAGTAACTAAAGATTGTTCATGAAACTCCTTATCTGTCCAAGATATGGTAGCGTTAAGCTTATTGTTTTTTATCGTACCAGCAAGTGAAGCAGAATTAACCTTTAGCCCCTGTTGTGTTATCAAAACTTCTGGAGTGGCTCCAATATAATTAACGCCATTAAGTATCAGGTGATACACAAATGCGTCGGGCAGTCTACTTTCTAGTTCATTAAAAACAGCATGGGTATTTAATTCACCCGTTAATTTAATAGTGCGAGCCAACACTACTTTTTCCAAATCATCTGCACTTATATCAACAATTGCTTTTTTAAGCGCTAATTCATAGTTTTTTAAATCAACGTGTTCCAGCGTCAAAATGGGTTTATGACTAGCCGAGTTTTCCTCATGCTCATATGGAATTGGCTTTGCAGTATACCTGTGTTTTAGAGCATCACCTTCAAAAGGACAGAATACAAAACACAGATCGTCTTTAGAAACGGCGTAATCGACTCTATTCAAAATCTTAGCACTCTTTATTGATCTTGTGCCTGGTAAACGGTAATTGACTCTATTCATATCGCCCTACAAAAAAAGGCAAAAAAAAACCCTGACCGAAGCCAGGGTTTTTTAATTAAGGTTTATTCTAACTATTTAGACAATTGAATTCTGCTCACTACTTTTTCAGAACCTATTGAGGTTTCAACAAAGTAGATACCTGAAGCATAACCCGTGATATCTAGAGTCATATTATCTTTCGATACGTTTGTTTGATCAGCGATTTCTATCACCTCACCAACTGCATTCATAACTCTAACGGTAACATCTTCTTGAGCATCTAAATTGAACTCAATGTTAATCATGCCAGTAGTTGGGTTAGGGAATATTCTGAAAGCGTCTTCTCTTCCTAATACTCCTACACCAGTATACTCACTGAATACGTCAATCTGAGCATCAAATGAACATCCGTTTGCATCAACAACTGTTACAACATTTACACCATTTGGCAAGTTAGTCGCAGTTGAATCTGTTTCTCCATTAGACCAAGTGTAAGAAGAGTAAGGTGGTGTACCACCAACTGCATTAGCAGTAGCCTGTACATTATTCTCTCCATTATCCACTAGATTAGAGAATCCAATTCTGATTCTTGAAGGCGCAGTAATTACAACCGTTGTATCGTGATCACAACCAGTAGCATCTTCAACTCTCAACTGGTAAGAACCAGCAGACACACCATTTAACTCTGTAGCAGAACTACCCGTACTCCAAGTATACTTGAATGGAGCCGAACCACCGTTAATTGTTACAGCAGCGGTAGCAGTATCGTAACTACAATCAAGATTCAAGTTGCTAGGCACTGATATTGGCGAGTTAGGATCAACTACTTTCACTTTACCTGTTTTAACACAGCCTAATGAATCGGTAATAGTTACATCATAAACACCTTCAGTTAAACCTACTGCTTTATTTGTAGTTTGAGAATTACTCCAGAAATATTTGAAAGGAGCAATACCACCATTTACTGCAGCTTCTGCTGAACCATCAGCTAACTTACAAGCACTTGGTGCATTGTTTTTCATCACTACATTAATAGCAGGAGGATCAACAACAGTTACTGAAACAACTTTTGGACACTTACTCTTATCTTCAACAGTTACTGTATAAGTACCGCT
>CBFIBQ010000035.1:0-31860 GCA_965660875.1 Salibacteraceae bacterium
AAAAAGAGCTTTAAAGAATTGGACTCCAAACCAGAAGTAATTAAATTTTAGATTATGAAATTAATTGATACCAGATTTATTTCAATAGTGATGTTATTTGTTTCAATAGGCCTGTTCGGCCAAGAGAATGAAACGAAAAAAGACGAAAAAGAAAAGTTGACAAAAAGACTTTGGGGTGGCTACGACAGCAATGCTATTGAAAAGAACTTAATTATTAAAGACGCATTCGTAACCGATCAAGATAAATTACTGCAGAATGTTAAGGTTGCATTAAAGATAAACAATACGACTGTTGACTCTATGTATACCGATAAAGATGGAGGGTTTAGTACAGCTCTAAAATTTGATTATAACTATAAGCTAGAGTTTTCTAAAGCAGGTTATGTAAAAAAGTTTGTAGAAATTGATTTGACCAATATGCCAGGGGAATTTAAAGAGGAAGGGTATGATTTGGGAAGGTTTCAAATGGGAATGGTGAAGTATGTCCAAGGAATGGATGTGGAAGAGTATAAAACGCCAGTAGCTCGTTATTATTTTGACGACCGAACAAAAATGGTGACCTTGGATAGAAGCTATTTGAAGAAAAAGCGAAAGGAAGTAGAAAAGCAGAAAGAAAGAAATGCCAAATTAATTGCTGAAGCCAAAGAAGATAAAAACCTAATTCAAGAAGAGTATAATGTTCTGATTAGAGATGCAGATATAGAGTTTGAAGCAAAGGATTATCAGCTGGCTAAGTCCTATTACAAGGAAGCGATAAAACTAAAACCGCTAGCTGAATATCCCAGAGCACAACTAAAAATAATTGATGGTCTATTGGATGGTAAACTTGCCGATAAAGAAAAATTTGACTTGTTGGTTGCTCAAGCCGATGAGGCATTTGAGTTGAAAGAATATGAGGAGTCTAAGAATCTGTACTTGTCGGCTATTAAAGTCAATACCACCAAGGCATATCCAAGAGATCAAATAAAGACCATAGACGCAATTTTAGAATCTCAAAAAGTGGATAAAGAAGAAAAGAAAAAAACAGATTACTCCCTAAAAGATGTTGAGGTTTCTACTGATAGAGCTGCCTTTTGCGCTGAGTTAGCAAAAAAATACCCACAAGGCATGACGGAGGAACGTTACATGGAAGGGAGTAAGTCTATTGTAAAAAGAGTAATTGTAGAAGGAGATATTGGAGTAGAATATAAATATGTAACTCATAACTGGGGGGGGACATATTTCTTTAAAAATGGCAAACCAACCACAAGATTTATTTGGCAAAAAGAAGCATTACAGAATTAATTGATGATTATCCGATCAATATCAATTCTTCTGTTTTCCTTGTTTCTTATGCCCACTTATGGGCAAGAAGATGCGGGACTAAAATTCACCATTCAAGTTACCCACAAAGGAAATCCTTACCCAGAAGGGCTGGTCAAAATATTTAAAAACAACTCGTTTCTAGATCAGGTAAAAGTAAATGAAGGGGGTGAATTTACTTACCTACTTTCATATACCGGAGTATTTCAGCTGAAATTTACCGGCGAAGGAATGGCTACTAAGACCATAGAACTGGATTTGTTGACCGATGTGCCAGAGGTGGAAAAAAACACCGTACACGATTGGAGTATAGGGGAAATAGAAATATTTAAAAATTACAAGGAAATTGATGCGGATAAATTAGAAAAGCCCATTGCTCGAATTCACTACGATAAGGACTTGGGGGATTTTTCTATTGATTATAAATATACAGGAAAGCGAAAAAAAGAATTGGCTACTGTTGAGGCACAAGTTGAAAAACTTGAGAAAAAAGAAGCTATTGTACAAAAAGAGAACAAAAAAGAGTATGAAGATCTAGTTGTTCGAGGCAATCAAGCGCTGAATGGAAGACGCTATAACGAAGCAAAAAAATATTTTAAATCTGCCATTGTATTGAACCCAGAGGGAGAGGCGAAACAAAAACTAGCTGCCATAAATGCAGTATTAAAGCGGGAAGAGGATTACAAAAACTTGTTGGCTGAAGGAGATGCGCTTGTTGAAAATAATGAGTACCAATCCGCAACTGAGAAGTTTTTGGCAGCAGGTGCAATTAAACCAACAGCCGCTTATCCAAAGCAACAGATTGCACTGATTTCTCAAAAAATTAAAGTGCAAGAGCAACAAGCAAATGCATTTAATAATTACATGGCGGTGGCGAATAGCGCTTATGAAGAAGGTAATTTTGAGGTAGCTAGTGAAAACTTTAATAAAGCCCTTGATATTAATCCCGATGCCTTATTAGCTAGTAAAAAACTTGAACTCAGTGAAACTAAGCTGAAGGAAAAGGAACAAGCACAGCAGAAAGAAGAAATTATAAATAATGCGATTGTAGAAATTCAAAGTGCCATTAAATCGGGTGATTTAGTAAAAGCGAAGGAGTCCCTTAGTTTGGCGGAAAGTAAATATCCAAATGAGCCTAAGTTGAAAGTACAACGAAACAAAGTTGCTCAATTGATTGAAAAAGAAAAAGCACGACAACTTGAAGAAGAGAAAAACAAACAAATTGCTTTAAAAGAAAAAGAAAAGCGATTCACAAATTACATTGAGTTAGCCAAAAAAGCACAAGCTGACGGAGATAAAAAATCAGCTATTTTCTTTTACGAAAAAGCACAAGACATTAACCCAGGTAACGCTCAAGTAAAAGCTGGTTTAATAGCGGCCAACAAAATGAAAACCCAAGAATCAGTTGAAACTTCAAACGCCAACAATAACGACTTGGATAAAATGGATAAGAAAAGTTCAGATTTTCATTCAAAGTTAGCTGAGTTGTATCCCGAAGGTAAAACAGTTAAGACTGAGAAAAAGGGAAATAAAGAAGTAACAAGAGTTATTATTGTTTCGGGAAGCAAAGGAACCGAGTACCAAAAAATCAAGTACAATTGGGGAGGGGTCTATTTCTTTAAAAACGGAGATCCAATAACACCCTTAATTTTTGAAAAGGAAACCAATTAGAAGGAGCCCTAAGTTCCTTGCTGAAGTATTTAATCTAACCGCGGTTATTTTCTAATCTCAGCAAGCTTTGGAAACTTTAGGTCCACCAAATAAAAACCTCCAAATAATAGAGCACTGAACAATACATTACTGATTAAGGTATTTGCAAAAAAAGGAATAGCCGCAGTATAAGTGCTTATTAGGCCACCAGCATTAAGAGGGTAAAGAGTACCAGAAATCCATACTCCAAAATTGGAAACGATAAAAAATAGTAACGAAGCCAATACGCTGCCTTTTAATACATTACTTGCGCTCAACTTTTTTACCAAATATGGAGCTGAGATCGCAATTAAACCAATAGACAAATAGGTCCAGAAAGCACCTGTATAAAAGAAGGTAAAGCCCTCGTTAAGGCTTGAATACAATGTATTATTTATAATTACATCACTTATAAATAGGGCTATAAGTGGTAAAACTGTTTTAAGAACTTTGCCAGATAATGCCGCTCCGCCGAAAAGAGCCATAGCACCAATTGCCGTAAAATTTGGTGGGTGCGGCAATAGTCTGGTTAAACTAGCCATAACAATAAGCGTAAAAACAAAAATCCAATTTCCCTTTTTCATAATAATCGTTTGTATGCGCAAAAGTAACAAAAGCTGATTTTCTATTTAGTCAATCCAACGTAATGTTTCATCTGAACAAAAGTATCTATTCAAAAGTTTTTAAAGACAAGAAAATTAGTGTTGTTCAAGGCTGCCCTTTTCGCTAATAATGTACTATTTTTAAATTTTGAGTAAAACAAGGATTACATAAATGGATTTACAAGGAGCATTAAAAAAATATTTTGGATTTGACGCTTTTAAAGGCGACCAAGAAGAGATAATTCAAAGTGTAATTTCAGGCAAAGATACTTTTGTGATTATGCCAACAGGAGGCGGGAAGTCATTGTGTTATCAGTTGCCAGCCCTCATCTCCGAAGGTACGGCTATTGTGATTTCCCCGCTCATCGCGTTGATGAAGAATCAAGTTGATAGTATAAGAGGCCACTCGGAGGAAGATCATGTTGCACACTTTTTGAATTCCTCCTTAAACAAGAGTGAGCAAATTATTGTAAAAGAAGATTTGGTAGCGGGAAGAACTAAATTACTTTACGTTGCTCCAGAGACCTTGAATAAGAAAGAAACCATTGATTTTTTTAGAGAGTTAAAAATCAGTTTTGTCGCTGTAGATGAGGCGCATTGTATTTCTGAATGGGGCCATGATTTTAGGCCAGAATACAGAAGGATAAAAGAAATGATCAAAGGCATAAACGAGCATATTCCAGTTATGGCTTTGACAGCAACAGCGACTCCAAAAGTGCAAGGAGATATCCAAAAGAATTTGGGTATGAGTGATGCCCGCGTTTTCAAGGCATCTTTTAACAGAACCAACCTTTTTTACGAAGTAAGACCGAAAGTTGAATTAGTAAAACAGTTAATACGTTTTGTTAAGGAACGTCAAGGTAAGTCTGGAATCGTTTACTGCTTGAGTCGTAAAAAAGTGGAAGAAATAGCAGAAACCCTTCAAGTAAATGGTATAAAAGCACTCCCTTATCATGCTGGATTTGATGCAGGTACCCGTGCCAAAAACCAAGACATGTTTTTGAATGAAGAGGTAGACGTTATCGTTGCTACCATCGCTTTCGGAATGGGTATTGATAAACCAGATGTGCGGTTCGTTATCCATCACGATATGCCAAAAAGTTTAGAAGGATACTACCAAGAAACTGGACGGGCCGGACGTGACGGCGGTGAAGGACATTGTTTGGCTTTCTACGATTACAAAGACATTGAAAAGCTTGAAAAATTCATGCAGGGTAAGCCCGTAGCCGAACAGGAAGTTGGAAAACAGTTGCTCGAAGAGGTGGTTGCTTATGCGGAGACAGCGATGAGTAGAAGAAAATTCTTGTTGCATTATTTTGGAGAAGAATTTGACGAAGAAACCGGCGCTGGAGCTAAAATGGATGATAATGCAGTTAATCCAAGACCTAGAGAAGAAGGTTCTAAGTGGGTTAAGATGTTGCTGGAGTGTATAAGTGAATTAAAAGAAACGGCTAAGGCTAAATATATAATAGAAATCTTAACGGGTAAAGGCAATTCTCAAATAAAGTCGTTCAGACATGATACATTGTCGACATACGGAGCTGGAAAAGAAAAAGACCCTAAATTTTGGATGGCTGTGGTTCGACAAACAACAGTGGCAAGGCTCTTAACTAAAGATATTGAGACATATGGTGTACTTAAATTAACGGAAAAAGGTAGAGCTTTTATTAAGGATCCGAAACCGTTTACAATAATTTTAGATCACGATTATATTGAACGAGCAGAAGATGATAACCTCATTCTCAATACAAAAGCTCAAGGGTCTGCAATGGACGATAAGTTGTATCAACTTTTGAAGGACTTAACCCGAAGTGTAGCAAAGGAACACGATGTTCCGCCTTTTGTGGTTTTTCAGGAGCCGTCACTAATGGATATGGCGAATCAATACCCAATTTCAATGGAGGAATTGGCAAATATTCAGGGTGTAGGCCAAGGAAAGGCGAAAAAATATGGTGCTGCATTCATAGAAACTATTGCAGACTATGTTGAGGAGAATGGAATTGAACGGGCGCAGGATATTGTAGTAAAATCCGTGGTGAACAAGTCGGGAAAAAAGGTATATATCATTCAAAATATTGACCGAAAAAGACCATTGGACGATATTGCTTCGGCCAAGGATATGACCATGGACGAATTATTGACGGAAATAGAAAATATAGTAGATTCAGGAACAAAAGTGAACATTGACTATTACCTGGACGATGCAATTGATGAGGATAAGCAAGATGAACTCTACGATTATTTCATGGAAGATGCGGAAACAGGAACAATTGAGGAAGCGCTTAGTGAAATGGAAGATGAGGATTATTCTGAAGAAGAAATTCGACTTATGCGCATCAAATTTATGAGTGAAGTTGCAAACTAACCACTCCATTCACTTTTAAAATGTCAGAGACAGTAATTAAAGAGTCCAATATGGGCACCATGCCGGTTTTTATGACGGCGTTAAGTACCATCCTTGGAGCTATTTTGTTTTTAAGGTTTGGCTACGCAGTTGGCCATGTGGGACTAATTGGAACGATAGGTATCATTGTTTTGGGTCATTTAGTAACCATACCAACGGCTATGGCTGTTGCTGAAATTGCTACCAATAGTAAAGTAGAAGGCGGTGGTGCTTACTATATGATATCCAGGTCTTTTGGGTTAAATATAGGGGCTGCTATTGGCATTGCACTCTTTTTATCTCAAGCAATTAGTGTAGCGTTTTATGTCATTGCATTTGCAGTTTCCTTTGAACCATTGGCAGATATCATTTATCAGAATTATGGATTCTATGTCGATAATCGGCTGGCAGGCTTAGTATTTATGGTGTTGTTGTCCTTATTGATGTTAAGCAAAGGCGCCGACATCGGAATAAAAGCATTGTACGTTGTTGTTGTAGTTCTGTTAACTTCCTTGGGAATGTTTTTCGCAGGAGGAAGCTATTCTCCTTCTTCTGGAGATATAACGGCAACCATCTCGGACCCGGACAACTTTTTTTACGTGTTTACCATCATCTTTCCTGCATTTACAGGTATTGCAGCGGGTTTAGGCCTCAGCGGTGACTTGAAAGATCCTAAAAAATCAATTCCAGCGGGTACAATGTGGGCGACATTAGTTGGTATTGTAGTTTATATAGCAGTAGTATTTAAACTTTTTATTTCAGCAAGTCCTGAGGATTTAGCCAATACCGATGAACTGATTATGGGAAAAATTGCCATTTGGGAACCCATTATACCTATTGGTTTAGGCTGTGCGGCGATTTCATCAGCCTTAGGAAGTATCATGATTGCGCCTCGAACGCTGCAGGCCTTAGGAGTGGATAAAGTTTTTCCGCTCTCCTTAAGCGATTGGTTTGCAAAAGGAAAAGGTAGAAAACTGGAACCCTTCAACGCTGCAATAGTTACCTGTGTATTTGGGTTTGTTTTTGTTGCAATTGGGGATATCAATTTTGTGGCGGAGATCATATCCATGTTTTTTATGGTAACCTACGGAGCCATTTGCTTGATATCCTTCTTGGAGCATTTTGCTGCAGATCCGAGTTATAGGCCAACCTTCAGGTCAAGGTGGTATTTGTCTTTGCTGGGTGCAGTATTGTGTTTTTACCTGATGTTTAAAATGAATACGGCCTATGCCTTTCTATCAATTTTCATCATGATTGGAATATATTTCTGGGCCATTTCAGTTGGTAATACTGAGCGAGATGTTGCAAAACTACTAAGAGGCGTGCTGTTTCAAATGAACAGGAGACTTTCAGTTTATATTCAGAAAAAAACTACCTCTCATGAGCAAGGTTGGCGGCCCTTTATAATTTGTCTTTCTGCAGATACCTTTAAAAGAACTACATCATTAGACTTTGTTAGATGGTTGTCTCATAAATATGGTTTTGGAACATACATCCATTTTATAAAAGGCTTCTTAGATAAGAAAGCTTACAACGATTCTAGAGAAACTAAAAAACGCTTAATATCACTTATTGAAGGAACGCAAAGCAGGGTTTACCTTGATACCATTGTATCGCCATCATATACCTCTGCAATAGCTCAAAGTATTCAACTCGGAGGTGTCTCTGGAAGTGGAAACAATCTCATTCTTTTCGAGTATAGTGATGAAGACCAATCCAAACTAAAAGAGGTAATCGATAATTATGGACTGTTACATGCTACCAATTTTGATGTTTGTATACTGCGATCAACTTATAAGGGTTTTGGGTACAAAAAATCTATTCATATTTGGATATCAGCATCCGATTATAAGAATTCCAATCTAATGATTTTATTGGGGTACATATTAACGGGCCACCCAGATTGGAAAAATGCAGAAATAAAAATATTTAGTGGCTATTCGAAAGGAGAGTATAAAGTAAAGAAAAAGGCACTAACCGATTTAATAGCCACAGGTAGATTGCCGATATCGCCTAAGAATATAGAATTAATTCACCAAGAAGGTGAACTGATATCCAAAGTAATTGAGCAAAAATCCGGCGATGCAGACCTTACGATTCTGGGTTATACAAGTGAAGGATTGGATGAAAGAGGTGGCGATTTGTTTAATGATCTGCCCAATCTTGGAAATACACTTTTTGTAAGTGCCTATAACGATAAAGCAATTGAATAATGAAGCTATATTTTGATTACAATAGAATAACTAGAGAGCGAATAGTCGGAAGTATTGAAAACCTATCGATTGATGAAATGACTTCAATTCCAGCTGGGTTTAACAACAATGTACTATGGAATTTTGGACATATCGCCGTAACTCAGCAGCTGCTTTGTGTAAAATTGGCCAATCAAGAACCTTGGATACCTGAGGAATTGGTTGAGATATACCGTAAAGGTTCTTCTCCAAAAACAATTAAAAATCCAGCTGAAGACCTTCAGTATTTCAAATCGAACTTTATTACGCTAGTAGATTTAACAGAAGAGTCTTACGGGCTTCAAAAGCTAGCGAATTTCAATAATTACAAAACCAGCTATGGCGTTGAGCTCAATTCAATAGAGGAGGCAATTGCATTCAATAATTTGCATGAGGCGCTTCACCTTGGCTACATAATGGCGCAGAAAAAACAGTTGTAATTACCTTGAGCCTGTTAACAATTCAATTTACTATCGTTAAAAACTAAACTTTGAATCGAACCGAAGCTCCAAAGCAAAGTTCTTTATTTGCCTAGTATGAAATACGGTGTAAGCATATTGAGTATTGTACCCGGCAGAGAAGAGCCTAGCGATAAAGCTCAGATGGTTACCCAATTGTTGTTTGGCGATCATTATAAAATAATTGAAGAACGAGCCAAATGGGTAAAAGTCCGCTGTGCTTATGACAAGTACGAATGCTGGATTGACCGCAATCAATCAAATGAAGTGGGCCAGAATTTATACGATACCTTAGAGAAAAACCGTTGGTGGTGCAGTTGCACCGATTTAGTAAACATCATTAAAGATGCAAGCTCAAATGAACTACAACCAATAGTAATGGGTAGCTCCTTACCCAACTTGAATAATGGAATTTCCAGTATTGCTCCAAAATCTTTCGCGTTTGAAGGAAATTTCGTTCATAGTAACGACGACCTTTCTAGGTCAAAGATTTTAGAAAATGCATTGCTTTATTTGAATGCTCCTTATTTATGGGGCGGAAAATCCCCGTTTGGTATTGACTGCTCTGGCCTTACCCAAATGGTGTATAAGATTGCAGGTAAAAAATTACCGCGAGATGCCTATCAACAAGCAGAAATAGGTACCACACTTAGTTTTGTTGAGGAAGCCGATGACGGTGATTTAGCTTTTTTCGATAATGAAGAAGGGAGTATAATCCACGTTGGAATTCTTATGAATGAAAATGAAATTATTCATGCCAGCGGTAAAGTACGAATCGATAAGATTGACCACCAAGGTATCTATAATGTAGATACCAAAAGCTATTCTCATAAGCTTAGGTTGATCAAAAAAATCATCTGATAATCAGTCAGTTTTAAATTTTATCAAAATTCTTTATGGAATTTTAGAGCTTTCTGCATCCTTTAAACAGAAACCGCTCTCACGAGTATAAAATTTAGAATTATGAGATATAAAGCGATTGGATTTGGAGTACTATTAATTTTTTGTGTAGCTCAAGCTTTTTCCCTAGGAAATGGAGCGATTAAGGGTAAAATACTTGACCCCGAAGGAAACCCTGCAATTGGTGCCAGTGTGTTTACTTATGTGGGCTCTTCGTTGAGAGGGGCAGCCACTGGTTTAGACGGTCGGTTTACCATAAAACCTCTGCCAGCTGGAACCTATTCTTTAATTGTGACCTCTATGGGCTTTGATACTTTGATAATCAATGATATCAAAGTAAAAGGAGACGGATTGGTGTTGTTACAAGAGTATCAAATGGAATATAAATCTATAGTCGGTGGAGGCTATACAGTAGTGGATTATCGAATTCCGTTGATAGATAAAGTAGAACCTATGGCGATAGATGTTTTGCCAGAAACTTTCACAAAATCTGCTACAAAAACCAGTTTAACAGCTATGATATCTGCCCAAAGCTCTGATATCTTCCAAGCTGAAGAAGGAGAACCCATGTATTTTAGAGGAGCGCGAGCAGGTTCAGTGGTCTATTTAATTGACGGTGTGAAATCTTATGGTGCAAATGATGCTTTTCCTTCTGCGGCCATTGGTTCTATGCGCATTTATACGGGAGGAATACCTGCACAATACGGAGATTTGATCGGAGGGGTGGTAGTGATTGAAACTAAAAGTTACCTGGATCAGTATAATCGATAAGCCTTGCGCTGATGCAAATGAACAACGATTATAAACATATTGCTGATGGTGAATTGTTGAAGCGATTTCAGCAAGACAACGACAAAAAGGCATTTGGTATCTTGTTTAAAAGATACCTGCCCTTGTTGTTGGGTACTTGCATGCGTTACTTAAAATCAAAAGAGGATGCGGAGGATTTGGTTATGGAGCTTTATGAAAAGTCAATGAAGATTCTTAAAACGAATACTGAGATTTTGAGGTTAAAGCCATTTCTTTTTGTAGTTGCTAAAAATGCAGCACTTGGAAAACTTAGAACAAAAAAAATTATGATTGAATACCAAGAGTTGGTGCGCATTGAAATAGAAGAAGAGGTTTACAATAATTTTATTATTGGGAACATAAGTGAAAAAGATTTGAACCGTGCAATGGATCAATTATCAGAAAACCAGAGAAAATGTATTGAGTTGTTTTACTTCAAAAAAATGCGGTATGCAGAGGTGTCAAAAGCTCTTGAGTTATCAGAAAACGCAGTTAAAACTAACCTGCAAAATGGCAAAAGAATGCTGAAAATGAATTTACAAAAACTAACGGGTCATGGAAAGAAATAGGGCACATACAATATTCTCAAAGGATTCGTCTCACGATAAATCGTTGAACGACTATTGGTACGAATTGGAAAAGGACGCCTTAGATAAAGACTATATCCAAGATGCCATAGAAAATACTACTGTAGAGGATGTTGCTTCCCTTGAACGTAGATTTGATAAACGCTATGTAAACGAATCCAATACTGTTGCTTTTTACTATTTATTAAGCGTTGTTGTGCTCGTAAGTGCGGGTATGCTTTGGGCGGTAATTATGTATAAAAACGTCAACCATTCTTCAGAAAAATTCAGTTTAAAATTCTCCCAGCATGCAGAAGAACCTATTGGTGAAAATAATACTTGGAGTGCGGAAAATAGACAAGAGGAGTATACTCCAATACTGGCCTCCAAGAAACCTATCTTAAGAGCGAAAGCAGTACCTAAATCAAAGCATACCTACTCAACGTTTTTGCCAAAGGTTAAGAGGAAAAGGCTGCGTTCAATTCCCGAAAAATTAGCACAGTACAAATTGCAACATCCTATTCGTACTTATAACTACAGGTACATAAGAAACTATAAAGTACTAAACCTAGCAGCAAAGAATAGTGAAGGGATTACCAATTTTACTTTTGGGACACCAGCCAATGATAATTTTACTGTAAAGCAAAGTACAGCTATAAATATCAACTATTACCGTAAAATAGAACGTGCACTCTACTTTTTGAAAAAAGGAAATTTTGAACGGAGCATTCACCTTTTTACCGCTTTGGAACATGTGTTTCCTAAGGATCAGAATATTTTATTTTATAAAGGACTCGGACATTATTATAACTCCGATTACGGTTATGCATTGAGTGAATGGAACCAACTCAAGAATATTGAAGAATCTATATTTAGTGAAGAAGCCAGTTGGTACAAAGCCCTTGCTCTTGTGCATTTAAATGAATTGTCTAGAGCTAAGAAAGAGTTGAGTTTTATTGCAAGCCAAGAAGGGTTTTATAAGCAAAAGGCAGTAGCCAAATTATCTGAAATTGATTAGAACTGTAGCCCATATATTTTATTTCATTGTCGCACTATTGGCGGTTCAATCGATGAATGCTCAGTTGGTGTTAAATGTAACGGACGCTAAAACAAACCAACCCATAGAAGGCGCACATGTTTTTGGTCCCCATTTGCTGGGTATTTCCAATAGTAACGGTCGAGTATCTATCCGTTCAAACCACTCTGCGACCGATATATTCATCACGCACATCGGTTACGACACGCTTTATTTTAAAATGGATAAAGAAAGGCTTACTCAAGGTGCGGTCTTGCACCCAAGAACGGAAGAGCTGAACGAGTTTACGATATATCGAGAGAAACTGGAAACTGTTTTTCATTCGAACTATCATTATGTGTTTGACTATGAGTTTGTGGATGATCAATTGTTATTAATAACATTCAACAAAAAACTGAAGGATGCAGAATTAACCCTATGCACCATGGATCAAAAAGTACTGAGTGAGACAAAGTTTGAGGGTGAGCCAGTGGGCTTAAAGAAAGACTTTAGGAATAGAATATTTTTAGAAACAGAGTATAAAACGTACCAGATTCATAAAAAAGGCAATTTGATTAACCTTGTAGCCGTTAATGCTGCAGATTATAAATTTTCAATGGAGCATTGTGTCGACTCATTGCGACAGCATGTGCTTTTTAATGACTTTATAGAGTATCTGCCGCGCATGAATTATTATGCTCTAAATTCAAAAGACTCCAACCATTTTTTGCTCGCTTCACTTACCAATGACGTGGTAAACAAAATGTACCGTTGGGAGTATTATGAACTGCCCCTTGAAAAGAAGCGAGAGGCTAGAGAATTGGCGGAGAAAATTCCAAGTATGGATAAAAAGGATGTTGCAGCTATTTTTACTGGCTTTCATAAATCCATATACTACGAGCCAGTTTATGCACCATTATTTGTCTACCAAGACTCGATATTTATTTTTGATCATTCGGAAAACAAGCTGACCAAATATGTTGATTTTCAAAAAGTTGATAGTGTTGATTTGTCCTATCACTATTCAGAAAGAAGATTCCTTTGGAAGCGGCAACTCTTATTCGATAATCAACAAAATAAATTTTATGCGGTGTTTAAGAAAAATGGGTACTTCCTCATTAAAAATGTTGATTTAAAGAATGGTGGTGTGGCTCAGAGCTATAAAGTGCAAAAACAGTTTGCAGAAAATTTACAAGTCAAAAATGGGTATGCTTATTACATTTACAAAAAGCCTTCAAGTCCAGAAAAGCCATATTTATACCGCGAGTTTCTCGGTCGGTAATAAAATAGCCATAGCTTTGGTTCATGAGTTCATCAGAAAAAGTGGTAGTTATTGGAGCATCCACAAACCCGAGCAGATATTCCTATAAAGCTGCTTTAGCATTAAAGCAGAGTGGACATAACCCTTATTTAATTGGTTTAAAAAATGGAGAGGTAAATGGAATGCCAATACATACAGGTAGACCCAATGTAGAAAATGTTGATACCGTAACTATGTATGTTGGGCCAGCTAGGCAGCCCGAACTGTATGAATATATTTTGGGCTTACAACCGAAGCGAATTATTTTCAATCCTGGAACGGAAAATCAAGACTTTATGGTGATGGCTAAAGAAAAAGGTATTGAAGTTATTGCCGCCTGCACGCTAGTAATGCTATCCTTGGACAATTTCTAAGATTGAAACTATTGGGAACGGTACGCTGTTTCTAGTCAAATATTTACTTTAGCCCTGTTCAAAATGACGACATGGCAAACTCAAGCAAAAAGCACAAGACTGAATCAAAACATACTGGTAGTCAATCGATAAGTACAGTAGCCGTTGATGTTTTGTTGACCAATGCTGAAACCAATCAAGTTGATGCATTATTAGAGAGCTATGCTCGATTAAGCGCCATAGACCAAGGAAGACTTAGAATATTTGTTCAAGACACTTCAAGCAATGAAAATTCTCCGGAACAATGCATTTATGTAGTTGCGGAGCACATTACTGAAGCAATTGGATTAATGAAAGCCAATTATCAATCCGAAAACATTGTGCTCTTGGATGGACAAGCTTTGCAAAATAAGTTTGAACTTAGGGATGTCTTAAAAAACCTACCAGAGCAATTTGACGTTGTAAACATCAACTATTCTGGTCAAGAAGGAAAGGATAAAAGTGCTGATTCAGGCATTCAAGTTGTAAATGCAGACGTCTTACTTTACTGCTATGAAGTTTTGCCTGCTGGAGAGACGATTGATCAAACAGTAAATTTTGTTGCGAAGAAACTGAGTCTTGACTCGAAGCAATTAGAGCTTAAAAAAAATAGTCCTATTGAGAAGCAAGCGAAAAATTCGTTCATTCAAAAAATAGCGCGTTGGTTTTGGTGGTTTATCAAACTTCCTATTCAAGAAATGGGAAAGGGTACTGACACTCGATTTTCATTTATTAGAGAGGAACCCTTATACCGTCTGATTTTCGTTGCTTTTGCATTTGTGCTACTCATTGGAATGCCAATTGCTGCCTACAATTCCGGTATTTCGGGTGATGAGTTTGTTCAATATAAACAAGGTAAGGCGGTACTGGATTGGTTTGTGAATTTTGGTGAAGTAACGGATCAAAATAGGACTGCTGTAGAAGATCCAAAAACCTTACTTCATTTGTATGGAAGCTCCTTTGATTTAGTTACTGCAGCTTTCAACAAGGTGTTTAATATTGAAAATGAATACGAGTGGCGGCATGTGTTGAATTCCCTAACCGGATGGGTTTTAATCTTGTTTTGTGGATTATTGGCTGTTCGCATCAAAGGTTGGAGGGCAGGTTTACTTGCCATGTTTTTAGTATTTGTATCACCCAGAATTCTAGGTCATTCGTGGAATAATCCTAAAGATATTCCGTTTGCAATGAGTTACGTTATAGGGATTTACTACATTTTAAACTACTTAATAAACATTCAAAAAATTAAATTCAAGCACGTGCTGTTGGTTGCTATGGCAATAGGTGTATCTATCGGAATTCGCATCGGTGGTTTATTGTTGTTTGCCTACTTATTCTTGTTTACTGGGCTGTACTATTTAATCATCAGCGGGGGAATTGTAAAAGCTTTTAAACCAGAGCAATTAAAACGACTTAGGCCTATTTTTACTTCACTTGGAGCCATAGTTATTTTAGGCTATATAGCGGGTATTATTTTATGGCCATATGCCTTACTCGATCCAATTGCCAATCCTTTAGAATCGTTAAACGTAATGACCAGCTATGGTACGAGTATTCGTCAATTGTTTGAAGGTGAGATAGTTTGGAGTGATTACTTGCCTTGGTATTACATATCTAAGTACATTCTTATTACAACGCCTTTAGTAGTTTGGCTTGGGGTTCTTTCTTTTCTGGGTTTATATTTTAATTACCGCAACAGGTTGGAGTTGTTCTGGAAGTTTTGCGTGTTTTTTGCGTTTGCTTTTCCTATTGCCTATATCATTTATAAGAGCAGTAATGTTTACGGCGGTTGGCGCCATGCTCTTTTTGTTTATCCACCCGTTGCCGTTTGCGCTGCAATCGGATACGACCAATTGATTTCATTACTAAAGAATAAAATGTTCCAAAGGCTAGCCCTGACAGGTGTGTTTTTGCTGGCTTTTCATCCTTTGAAGCACACTTTTTCCAACCACCCTTACCAATACCAATACTTTAACGAAGCAGTTGGAGGTATTGATGCTGCTGCTTCTAAGTATGAAACGGACTACTATTACCATAGTACGAAGGAAGCGTATGAGTGGCTCGTTGATAATGTAGATTGGTCGCGGTATTCGAAAGACAATCCGCTAAAATTGGCTACAAATGGGTTGTTTTCAGTACGCTACTTTGCCCGTAACGAATTAAGCAATGGAGTAGCATTAAAATATGTACGCTATTACGATAGAGGAACAAAAGATTGGGATTATTACATCTGCGTAAACAGCTACATAAATCCAGGGCAATTAAAGCGGGGATTGTGGCCACCAGAAAACACGGTATATGCGGTTAAGGTTGATGATACGCCACTTTGTGCAGTTATTGAGCGAAAAACGCGTAAAGATTATGAAGGAATTCAAGCACTAGAGAAAGGGGAAAACGCCAAGGCCATTCAATTGCTAAAGCAAGCAATAGCTGAAGACCCAATGTCGGAAATAGCCTACTTAAATTTGGCTCAAGCGTATTTGAATGTTCGAAATTTTGAAGCGGGAATTCAAGTAACTAAGGATATCATGAAAATTTATCCTAATTACGATAAAGCTTTGTACACAAGGTCATTGCTGTATTTGAATATGGGCAAACTGAAAGAGGCTATTGAAACGTCCAAGGAAGTTATAAAAGCAAACCCTAAGTACGACAACTCCTACTATATCATGGCCGTTGCGTATGCCAATGCAGGAGATATGAATTCAGCAAAGCAAAACTTGCAGAAGTGTATTGAATGAATGCCGAACTTTAAGCCTGCCTATCAATTACTTAGTCAGATTTATCAGCAGGAGGGAAATGAGGCAGAGGCTAAACGTTTCGCTGGGTATGCGAACCAGTTATAGAAACTCAGATAAATCAAAGCCTCGATCAAAACGGACACCACGCTCGGTTTGTTTAAGCGTACCACACTCATGCACTGCATCGTGCTCGAACATGAGTGTATAATTGTTCTCAATAGCGGTTTTAAAAAACTTTTCTTTCTCTGATAGCGTCAATAAGGGGCGGGTATCATAACCCATTACCCATGGTAAAGGAACATGAGCGTGTGAGGGAAGTAGGTCGGCCACAAATACCAAAGTATTTCCATTGTAGACTATATGCGGAATCATTTGAGCTTCGGTATGACCATTAACTAAGAGTGCCTTGAATCCCGGAAATACTTCCTCTGTATAAACTCCATTGTCTTCTACAAATTTCAGTTGACCACTTTCTTCAATGGGTTTTATATTTTCTGAAAGAAAAGAAGCTTTCTCACGTGCATTGGGGGCAACTGCCCATTGCCAATGGCTTTTGTGACTCCAGTAATTTGCGTTTTTGAAGGTGGGTTGATATCCAGTTTTACTATTGTTCCATTCTATTGCACCGCCGCAATGGTCGAAATGCAAATGAGTCAGAAAAACATCTGTAATGTCATTTCTGGTAAAACCATGTTTTGCAAGACTTTTGTCCAGCGTATAATCTCCATGCAAGAAGTAATGCCCAAAAAACTTATCCGATTGTTTGTTTCCGATTCCAGTATCGATTAACACCAGTTTATTCGAGTATTCAATAAGTAAACAACGCATTGCCCATGTGCACATATTATTGTTGTCTGCTGCATACCTTTTGCTCCATAAAGATTTTGGAACCACACCAAACATGGCACCACCATCAAGTTTAAATAATCCGGTTTCTATAGAATATAGTTTCATACTTCTTGGCTTATCATTTTTTCTTTTAAATAAGTGGCGGTGTGAGATTCCTGGCATTGAAGCAAATCCTCCGGAGTGCCTGAAAAAACTAAGTGTCCCCCATCATTTCCACCTTCTGGACCTAGGTCAATTATCCAATCTGCCGATTTAATTACATCAAGGTTGTGTTCTACTACAATAATAGAATGCCCTAATTCAATTAAGGCGTTTAAAGCTTTAAGAAGCTTTTTTATGTCGTGAAAATGCAATCCTGTTGTGGGCTCATCAAAAATAAAGAGTGTCTTGTCCTTACTTGAGTTGGCTTGCCCTTTCAGTAAAAAGGACGCCAGCTTTATACGTTGGGCTTCACCGCCACTTAGTGTGTTGGAAGCCTGCCCAAGCTGAACATATCCTAAACCAACATCTGCTAAAGGAGTGAGCTTTTTTGCAATTTTATTGGAGATTTTATTTTCTGATTTACTAAAGAAAGTGATCGCATCATCAATGGTAGACTCTAAAATATCAGCAATGTTTTTACCTTCAAATTGCACTTCTAAAATATCATCGGTAAACCTTCTACCTTCGCATACATCGCACTTTAAATGAATATCTGGCATAAATTGCATTTCAACGGTTACCCGCCCTTCACCTTTGCACTTTTCACACCGACCACCCTCAACATTGAACGAGAATGATGCAGGCTTGTACCCTCTCATTTTTGCTAATCCTTCATTAGAAAAAAGCGTGCGTATATCATCGTAGGCTTTTATGTAGGTGACGGGGTTTGACCGCGAAGATTTTCCAATCGGATTTTGATCAATGTATTCAACATTTCCTATTGATTGGATACTTCCATTAATGGACTGATGCCTTCCAGTGCTTTGAGCAACACCTCCATGGATTTTTTTAAGCACGGGATACAAGATTTTATTCATCAACGTGCTCTTTCCAGAACCACTTACACCAGAAATCACTGTAAGCGTATTCAAAGGAAACTCTACATCGATATTTTTTAAATTGTGCTCTGCAGCCCCACCTAAAATAATGGATTTCGTCCAGTTTCTTCGAGTATTGGGTAACTCAATCTCTTCAATTGAATTCAGGTATTTGGCAGTTAGACTTTTTTTATCTTTTAAAAGTTGAGCTTGGGTGCCTTGAAAAATAAGTTCACCGCCTTCTGTGCCTGCTAATGGACCTAAATCAATAACTGTATCTGCTGCTCGAATGACGTCTTCTTCATGTTCTACAACTACAACAGTATTACCCAGCTCTTGCAAGGACTTTAAGACAGAAATTAATTGTTTGGTGTCTCTAGGGTGAAGGCCTATACTGGGCTCGTCTAATATATACATGCTACCCACTAGACTGCTACCTAAAGATGTAGCGAGGTTAATTCGCTGTGTTTCACCACCAGACAATGTTGAAGCAAGTCGGTTGAGTCTTAAATACCCTAAACCGACTTTGATAAGAAAGTCCAAGCGGGTAGTTATTTCCGTTAGAATACGTTTTGCTATGACTGCGTCTCGTGCAGAAATTTCGAGCGTATTAAAGAACGCCGGGAGCTCTTTTATTTCCGATAACACGATATCTGTAATAGACTTTCCGCTAATTTGAACAAAGTTGGCATCCTTTCTAAGTCTAGTGCCTTTACAGTCAGGACAAACAGTTTTTCCTCTGTACCTAGACAACATTACACGGTACTGTATTTTGTAGGATTTTTGTTCCAACATGGTAAAGAACTCATCCAACCCTCGGAAGTAAGCATTACCTGTCCAAAGTAGCTCTTGCTGAGCTGTACTTAATTCAGAAACTGGTTTATGTACTGGGAAATCAAAATTGTGTGAAGATGCTACTAAGTTGTCTTTCCACTTGCTCATTTTCTCACCTTTCCAGCAGACAATGGCGCCTTCATAAACGGATTTGGACTTATCGGGAATAACCAAATCGCTATCAATTCCTATTATACTTCCCAAGCCCTCACATGTTTTACATGCTCCGACTGGGTTATTGAAACTGAAAAAATTATTTGAAGGAGCTTCAAATTCGATTCCGTCCAATTCAAATCGATTCGAGAATTGATGAATCTCAGTGTTTTTAGGCGTAACTATGTGAACCAAGCATTCATTGTTCCCTTCAAAATACGCCAATTCAATTGAGTCGGCTATTCTGTTACGATTATTTTCGTCGTTGTGCTTTACTGTAAAACGGTCAATCAAAATTTGCAATTCATTGGCCTCAATGGATTGATCTTTCAGAATATCTTCAATTCTATGCGTGGTGTTCGCATAAAGAACCCTTGAGTACCCCTGTTGTTGCAATATTTTTAAGCGCGATTCCACCGTTTCATTTTCTCTAATCACCAGCCTAGAGGAGAGGAGTACTTTAGTGTTTTCTTCCTGGTTGTGTAAGAAATCATGCACATCCTGAGGGGTGTCTCGTTTTACTTCTTTTCCTGATACTGGAGATATTGTTTTGCCAATTCGAGCAAATAACAGTTTCAGGTAATCATATATTTCCGTGGCAGTTCCAACGGTTGACCGAGACGAATTGGAACCGGTTTTTTGTTCAATAGCAACTGCTGGCGAAATACCTTTAATGTATTCCACCGAGGGTTTTTCTATTTTTCCAAGAAATTGGCGTGCATAAGAAGAAAGGCTTTCAACGTACCTTCTTTGACCCTCCGCGTACAGCGTATCAAAAGCCAAAGAAGACTTTCCGCTACCCGATAATCCCGTGATAACAACGAATTGGTTTCGCGGTATGGCGACATCAATATTTTTTAAATTGTGCTCATTAGCACCTTTAACTAGAATAAAATTATTCGGGTTATAGTCTTCTAAATTTTTCTTTTTCTTACTCATATTGAATGTGGACAAAAGTATTCGCTCACTTATAAATTTTGCAGTTACTCAAAAAAAATATCATATTTGCCAAACCTGTGCGTAAATAGCACGTCTATAACAATACAAAAAGATACTGCCTATAGGACACATTTACTCGTAAACAATTGAAACCACCTTTTCGCTCAACCGCAGATTAATTAATTGTTGAATCGCTCGCAAGAGCAAAACCGAGTACATGTATGAATACTTCAAAAACAAAGGATAGTATCCTTATCAGAAATTATTTAGAAGGCGATGAGCTTTCGTTAGAAAAATTAATTCTAAAACACAAAGACAGGGTGTTTGGCTACATTATGATGATTGTAAAAGATCAAGACTTAGCCAACGATATTTTCCAAGATACCTTTATGAAGGTGGTGAACACAATGAAAAAAGGTAAGTACAATGAGGAAGGTAAATTCATTCAGTGGGTCTTGCGCATCGCTCACAACTTATCGATAGATCACTTCAGGTTTAAAAAGCGTATGCCGACTACCTCAGGAGGTGAAGATTTTGACATATTTGATATTCTTGGAATGGAGGATGAGAATATGGAAGAGCAGTTAATTTCTAGTCAAATAAAACAAGATGTGGTGGAGTTAATGAATAAGTTACCTAAAGATCAGTTGGAGGTGCTCAAGATGCGGCTTTACTTTGAAATGTCTTTTAAAGATATTGCTGAAGAAACAGGAGTTAGTATTAATACTGCTTTGGGCCGCATGCGCTATGCGCTTATGAATTTAAGAAAACTGGTAAAAGAACGAAACATTCAATTGAGTTACTAAAAAAAACAAGGAGAACACAATATTTTGGTTTTAGGTCGTTTATTGAAAAAATAGACGCCTATGAAGCACATTTATTCTCCAGAAGAATATCTAAAGTTTGAAAAAATATCAGAAGAATTAAAAGAGTTAGAGCTCACTCAAAATTTAGGTAAAGCCCTTAGACCAAAGTCCAATTCGATTCGGTCAATTTTAAACTACTCGAAAGCCTTAGATATTAAAAAGTCTAAGCTGCTCGGTCACATTGAAAATAACAACAATTAAAGAGAAAATCCTGCTGTTTACAGCGGGATTTTTTTTTGAACAACTTACTAAATCAATCAAAAAACAACTAATTATTAATTAGTTTTAACCAACATCTGAAGTACACATTTTCAGAGGTTATCTTACTTTAAAACAGCAATATAGGTTTAATATGTACTTAATTTTTGATACCGAAACTACTGGCTTACCTAAAAATTTTAATGCTCCTGTTTCGGATAGTGAAAACTGGCCAAGAATGGTTCAGTTGGCTTGGCAAATTCACGACAAAGAGGGTCAGCTGGTTGAGGTTAAGAACTTTATAATAAAACCAGAAGGCTACACCATACCATTTAATGCAGAGAAAATTCATGGCATTTCAACTAAAAGAGCTAAAGAACAAGGGGTAGATCTTGATTTTGTACTCGAAGCATTCAATGAGTCGCTCAAGAAAGTAGAGTTTGTGATAGGTCATAATATTGAGTTTGACGTTAATATCGCAGGTGCAGAGTTTTTTAGGAAGTCAATTGATACGGAATTAGCCAATAAAACGGCCTTTGATACAAAATCAGAGGAGACTGCAAATTATGTTGCCATTCCAGGAGGTAGAGGTGGTAAGTTTAAATGGCCTACGTTAACAGAGTTACATGAAAAACTCTTTGGAGAGCAGTTCGCGGAGGCGCATAATGCTTCAGCAGATGTTGAAGCAACGGCTCGTTGTTTTTTAGAAATCGTTCGGAAGGGAATTGTAACTCCAAAATCGGTAGCCTTAGCTGATGATGAATATGCAGCCTTTCTTTTGGCAAACCCCGAGCCCATTGAACTCATTGGGTTAAATATTGAGCCCTATAGTGAAAAAGAGCTGGTTAAAACCGAAAGCACTGATTCAGCAGAAGGAACAAACAGGGTAACTGATGAAGCAACTGCCGAAGAACTAGATGAGTTAAGCTTCTGCCATTTACACAACCATTCGCAATACTCAGTATTACAGGCCACAAGCAATATTTATGCAATGGTCAAAAAAGCCAAGCAGGATGGTATGTCGGCTGTAGCTATTACAGATAGAGGCAATATGTATGGTGCATTTGCTTTTACAGAGGCTTGTATATCTGAGGGTATAAAGCCAATTATTGGATGTGAAGTTTTTGTAGCTGAAGATTATAAACGGCTTAAGTTTACAAAAGACGATCCCGATAGAAAATATCCGCTTGTTTTATTGGCAAAAGATATTCATGCATATCACAACTTAACAAAGATTGTTTCTGAGGGGTATATTAATGGTTTTTATGCTGGTAATCCTCGTGTTGGCAGGGAAGTTATTGAGCAGTATAAAGAAGGTATAATTTGTTTGTCGGGTGGTGTTAATAGCGAAGTTTCGTCCTTAATTCTCAATGTTGGAGAAGCTCAAGGTGAGGAAGCTGCTTTGTACTGGAAATCTGTTTTTGGCGATGATTATTACTTGGAGTTAATCGATCATAATTTAGAAGAAGAAAAGCATTTGAATGAAGTACTACTTCAAATTGCAGAAAAACATTCCATTAAGGTTGCAGCTGCAAACAACAATTTCTACATAAACCAAGAGGATGCCAATGCCCACGATATTTTGACTTGTGTAAAAGAAGGGGCTTTACAAGCTACTCCGATAGGCAGAGGCAGGGGGTTTAGGCCTGGAATGAAAAATCAAGAGTATTTCTTTAAAACACAAAAAGAAATGCGACAAATTTTTAAATCGCAACCTGAAGCGCTAAGAAATACTCAAAGAATTGCCGATTCGGTCACACCTTTTCAATTAAAAAAAGACCCTTTACTGCCAGAATTCGAATTGCCAGAAGGTTTTAGCGACCAAAATGATTTTTTACGTCACATTACCTACGAGGGAGCTAAAGAACGCTACTCTGAAATTACTGATGAAATATCTGAACGCTTAGATTATGAATTAAAAATCATCAAAGAGATGGGCTTCCCCGGCTATTTCTTAATCGTGCAGGATTTTACTTCGCAGGCAAGAAAAATGGGGGTTTCAGTAGGTCCCGGTAGGGGATCAGCAGCAGGTTCGGCTGTTGCGTATTGTGTTGGTATTACGAATATAGATCCAATAAAATATAAGCTACTCTTTGAGCGATTTTTAAATCCTGAAAGGGTGTCTATGCCCGATATTGATATTGACTTTGATGATGAAGGAAGAAGTTCGATTATCGATTGGGTGGTCGAAAAATATGGTTACAAGCAAGTTGCGCAAATTGTTACGTATGGAACTATGGCCGCAAAATCCTCCTTAAGGGATGTTGGTCGAGTGCTCGATATGCCGCTCAACGAGGTCAATGCGATTTGTAAATCTTTTCCAGATCATCTCAGCGCCACTTTAAATAAGGTGCTAGCTGAAGGAGGTGTTGATCCCAAATTGGCATCGAAATTCAATTCGGAACTGAAACAACAAGCTGATAAGTTTAGAGAGCTGAGTGAAGAGAATACCCCCGTGGGTGAGTTGATCAATCAAGCTAAAATATTGGAGGGCTCGGTTCGGAATACGGGTACTCATGCCTGTGGAGTGATAATCGCACCAGATGATTTGACCAATTACATTCCTGTAAGTACGAGTAAAGATGCAGACTTACTCATTACCCAGTTTGATAATAAGGTGGTTGAGGATGCAGGCCTACTGAAAATGGACTTTTTAGGTCTGAAAACGTTGACAGTTATTAAGCATGCCATTCAACACGTTAAAGACAAACACGGTATTGAAATTGATATTGATGAAATTCCGCTTGATGACGAAAAAACCTTTGAGTTGTATCAGCGAGGAGAAACTAACGGAACCTTTCAGTTTGAGTCCGTAGGAATGCAAAAATACCTTCGTAAATTAAAGCCAACGGATATAGAGGATTTAATTGCCATGAATGCGCTATACCGACCTGGTCCGCTCCAGTTTATTGACACCTTTATCAATAGAAAGCATGGTGTAGAGGATGTGAATTATCCGCATGATTTATTGAAAGAAATCCTTAAGGATACCAATGGAATTATGGTCTATCAGGAGCAAATTATGCAAACGGCTCAAATCATCGGTGGTTTTTCATTGGGCGGAGCAGATTTACTCAGACGTGCCATGGGTAAAAAGAAGATGGATGTCATGCAGCAGCAGAAAGCGGTTTTTGCTGAAGGCGCCAAGCGATTGCACGATATAGAGGAGCAGGTAGCACATGAAATTTTTGCCATTATGGAAAAATTTGCTGAGTATGGGTTCAACCGTTCGCATTCAGCAGCATATTCTGTTGTAGCCTACCAAACTGCTTACCTAAAGGCAAATTATCCTGCCGAGTTTATGGCTGCAGTGCTCACCAACAACATGAACGATATAAAGAAGGTCACTTTCTTTATGGATGAGTGCAGGAGAATGGGTATTTCCGTTCTTGGTCCGGATGTAAATGAGTCGAAATACAGATTTGCGGTAAACGATGACGGGCAAATACGATTCGGTATGGGTGCAATTAAAGGAGTAGGTGAGGGAGCTGTTGAAGCAATTGTAAATGAACGCATAAACGGTAATTACCATTCTATTTTTGATTTCACAAAACGCATGGATCTTCGAGCGTGCAATAAGCGCACCCTAGAGAGTTTAGCGCTTGCAGGTGGCTTCGATTCATTTGAAGGGACACATAGGGCTCAATACATGCATGTTGAAGGAAACACAACCTTTTTAGAAAAGGCAGTAAAATTCGGCATATCCTATCAAGAAAGTGAGAACTCAGCTCAAGTTTCATTGTTTGGAGAAGCAAGTGAAGTTACAATACCTGAGCCTCAACCGCCGGTTTGTGAGGAGTGGGGTACATTAGAGAAGCTATCCAAAGAGCGGGACTTAGTAGGCGTTTTTATCTCAGGCCATCCCTTGGACGATTATAAATTAGAGATGAAACATTTCTGTACTAAAAATTTTCATCTCGGTCACACCGATAACTTGGAAGCACTGCTAGGAAAAGGTGAGTTGAAATTTGCTGCAATCGTTACCGAAGCGTTGCATTTGCAAACAAAGAAGGGTAAACCTTGGGGTAAAGTCAAGCTGGAGGACTATAAAGGAGATTTTGAATTGGCTTTGTTTGGAGACGATTACTTGAATAATCAACAGTTTTTAAATCCAAATTATTTCCTTTTTGTTTCTGGAAAAGTAATGATGAGTCGATACCGCAATGAACCTGAATTTAAAGTAACCAAGATTTCTTTGCTGAGTGATTTGCGTGAGAAAATAGCCAAAGAGATAAACTTGTCGGTTGAATTAGAGCAAGTTACCGATGAGTTTATGGATGATTTATATACCTTAATTACGGAAAACGAAGGGAACTGCAAGGTGATTATGAGTTTCAAGCATCAAGGAGAAGCCATTTCCGCCAAAGGGCTATTGCGTGGAAAGAAGGTTTTTATTACAGATCCATTGATTGAAAGCCTGGATAAAATGGATGTTCGATATTCCTTAAATTAAATCGTAAAAAAACACTCAAAAAAGTCAGTTTGATGCTTGGCAAGGCGCCAAGAAATACTACTTTCGCAGCGGAGAATTGGCAGAGTGGTCGAATGCGGCAGTCTTGAAAACTGTTGACTGTAACAGGTCCGGGGGTTCGAATCCCTCATTCTCCGCCAAAGTTTTTAAATAAACACTTGAAAGCCCTTTAAACAGGGCTTTCTTTGTTTTTGGGTTTTTGTAAATATTGGAATTAAAACAGTTGTTGCCCTGAGCAGTTTAGGTCAAGGGTATCTCTATTTCAACAAGAGTTCCGGGTGCTTTATTTTTTGAAAACACTATTTTGGAATGGTTTAGTTTAGCAAAACTCATGCATAATTGCAGTCCTAAGCCCAATCCTTTTTCACCCTCTGTACCGCGTTTTGGCTTGATCTCATTATTTCTTTTCGATAATTCTTCCAAAAGACTATCGGGCATACCTGTTCCTGCATCTTGAATTTTGATGTATGCTTTTTCATTCACTTTTTCAGTGGATACTCGAATGGTAGATTCAGTTGGTGAGAATTTAATTGCATTACTTAGTAAGTTTCTGATTATAATGCTCAGTAAAGTTGGGTCTGATTGCACCTTCAAAGGCACAAGTCCACTTGTGTCTATTTGCTGTTGTTTGTGTTTCCATTGATATTTCGATTCCTCAATCCCTTCATTAACAACTTCCTTTAAATCAATTGCCTTTGGACTATATATAAATCCATCCTTATTTTTATTAGCCCAATAAACCAAGTTATCCAGCATGAGTAACCCATTATTCGCGGCTACTCTCGAACCGGATATCATTGCCGAGCGGTCCTCTGGAGTTAAATCTATATCTTCTATTATTTCTAAATAGGAAATTAAGTTTGAAAAGGGAGCACGTAAATCGTGTCCGATAATTGAAAGTATTTTGTTTTTAAGACGATTTACTTCCTTAAGCTTTTGTATACTCTCCTTTTTCTCGGCGTTCAACCTATTGAGTTCAACTACTTGTTTTTGTTGTTTTTTGTTTGTTTTGTAATAATTAAAGGCCAAAATCAACACTACTAGAAAAATAAACAAAGCCAGGCCTAACTGAATATTTTTTCTTTTTATTAGTTCTTCTTCTAATTTAATTTGTGCCAGCAACACCTCGCGTTCTTTCTCTTGCTCTGCTTTTTGTAATGCGTTGGTAAGGTCTTCCAAAACGGCAGCTTGCTTTTCATTTTCATACGAGCTTGATATACGTTCTCGAATTTTTATGAATTCGTAAGCCTTTGTATAGTCACCGATTCTATCGTAATAGGTTACAAGTTGGTTATATGCCATTACTTGATATACCTTAATCTGAGCAGGGTTTGAGTAAGTCAATGATCGATTTGAGAAATGTAGTGCAGAATCAATTTTGTTCAGTGCACTGTAGGTAAACGCTAAGTTAATGTATGAAAGTGCTAGGGTGCCGGTATCTTTGGTTGATTCAGCATATTTTCTAGCTTTTTGCAGCAGGGTTAGTGAACTATCGCTATCAATAGATCGGAATACTGCACCCAATTGAATTAAATCGTTACAAATTTCTTTATCGGATAGCGACTCTGTACTGATAGTTAGCGCAAGATTCGTGTACTTATAAGATAAATCGTGATTTTTGAGTTCGAAGTAAATAGCGCCTTTTAATTTATTGTAAAGGTGGTGAATAGAAGGGGAGGTTTTGTTGCTTATTAAATAAGGTTCTGTGTTACGTATTATTTTTAAAGCAACTCTATGTTTGTGACTGGCACGATATACATCTGCCAATTTCAGCTGAAAGGTTAAGTACTCAATACTATCTTTTTCGTTCAGTGCTGTTGCGGATTTTTTTTCTAATATTTTTAACAGCTCTACATACTTTGCTTGATTGTACAGGCGGTTATAAGTGTTGTTAAAATTTTTTTGGTCAGAAGAATGTGCATTAAATTCAGTAAAACAAAGCAATATGAAAAGAGCATACATTTTTAAGAGCAAATTTGATTTACTCCAAGAACCACTCCATTGAGTCATGTAAATTATGTTGTGCACCTTGTACAAAGATAATTAGTGATTTAATATCAAAAAACAACTTTATTACAATAAAAAAAGCCACCCCATGTGGGATGGCTTTTTTTTAGCTTTAAATAAAATATTATTTAACTGCCAAAGAATTTACGGCATCACTAACCTCAGCTTCAAGTTGAGCTACATTGCCACTATTTAAATCGTAATTGATAGCAGATCCGTTAACGTTTAAGCTTACTTCACCAGTCAGTTTACCGTCACTATTAGTTAAACCTTCCATTAATGTAGTAGCTTCACCATCTGCAATAGCCGTCCAGCTCATTGCTACTGGATTGTATACCAATTCAGCAACATCATTTGTTTGGATACCTTTAATTTCAAATTTATTTTTTGTAGCGGTAATCAAATAGTCATTACCATCTTTACCTTTTACCATTTGCTGTTCTACATCGCCTTCGTTCATTGCAAGCGGGTTAGAACCTGTCCAAAACTCAATCGTGTTGATAATCAAGTAATCGATAAACAAGGCAATACTGTAAACTGGAATAATGTGTAACGCTATGTATACCAATTCGTTGATAAATTTATTAGAAAGGTTGTTGTTCCATTCAGCTAATTTATTGAATAAACCAAATGTTCCTACACAACTCGCCTGAGAAACTAAAAGTGTGCCTGCTATTAAAACTCCCGAAATAATTTTTTTCATAATATTTTAATTAAAAAAGTTAAACAATACTGCAAAATAGACATTGAAAACTTTGGGTCGTTTTTAAAATGATTTATGTTTTCAACAATTTAGTAATCGCACCTAGGTCCTTTGCATTTAAAATGAAAAAACTCAACGTTAATAAGCACGCAAATACAATGTAAAAAAGCTCTTGTTTAATTATGGGGCAAGCGATTATAGAATATCCAGTTAATAGTATTAGTACAGAAAGAAATTTGCCAAACCAGCTAATTTTCAATACTATAAGATTCATTTTAGCACAGGTAATTAATAGCAAGACTCCGATTAATAACTGTGAGCATGCGCTGACTACTGCAGCTCCTATAATGCCGTATAGAGGTATTAGTATTGCGTTGAGTATGAGGTTTATCACAAAACCCAATAAGGTAATTCGAATCATTTTTTTAAGTGCACCTTGCGCCGTTAAAACCGTACCATAAATCGAAGTCAGCACCATCCCTACAAATGCAAAAGCGAACGCAATTAATACTGCTCCTCCGTTTTGAGCCGGTACTTGATACAGCAGTTCTATAAGCCGAGTTCCAGATGAGATGCTTAATGGTATAAATAGTAAAGTTGGAAATATTAGCAATCGCATGACGGAGTCAATAAGTTGTGTATTAGATGTTCCCTTGTAAAAACTTTTAGCTAACACTGGAAAGAGCATACCTGTGAAAAGGAAAATAAAATTGTTCACTACGTCTAACAATCTAAAACTTTGCGCATAGTGTCCTGCTGCTTCGGCTCCATTTTGTAACATTCGCTCAATCATAAATGCATCAATACGGTAGTAAAACGTCATGAAGAGCACAATAACTGCAAATGGGTAGCTTTTAGTTAAGAGTTCTTTGTACTCCCAATTTTTGTGATTGACGGTTTTTAGGGGGCTTTTTTTTGTCCAATTGATCAATACTAATGTTACGAGCGTAAGTAAGTAGGCAGTAAGCTGCGCATACACCAGCCATTCAATTTTAAAGTAATCTAGAGTCGAAAACCATAGCAGAAAGGAACAAAACCCTATGAGGAGTAACTTATCAAGTACTGAAAAAATACTATCCAACCAAAAAATATGCAGTCCAGCAAGCACCGAGCGTTGAAATAATATGTAGCTGAGCAAGAATTGATTGATGGACAATAAAAAGAGCAGTTTAAAACTCTCTGAATCATAACCCGATAGAATTGCCGCAAAAAGTGTTACTGCTAAATATAATAACCCCAGAACGGCCTTTAGTTTGGACAACTTTAAAAAGCCAACTTTAAGAAAAGAGCTTTCGCGAGCAATGGACCAAACACTAAAGTTAGTAACACCTAAATCGAGCAAGGAATTAAATAGAAAGCTAAAGCCAAATAAGGCAAAATACCACCCGTACTCTTCGGCACCAACCGTATTTTGAATGGTTCGGTCAATGCCCAATATCCAGAACGGTTTGATCAGGATATTCAGTAAGATTAAGAATACGATATTGAGCAAAAATTGCTTTCGCACAGGCTTAAAGCTTTAGTAGAATTTCCAATTGAAACCCATGTGAACGTTAAATCCACTGAAGTATTCTGTATTCGTTAACCCAATCAAATTTCTTGTGCCTACAATAAAATTTAAATGATCGTTGGAGACCGAAATGCCTGAGCCTAAACCTATGTAATTGTATCCACCCAAAGATTCGAAAAAATTGAGATGAACTGCTGTTTTCTTTTCTAGTTTATTCATTCTTATTTCTTGCGATAAGCCAAGAAATGGCAGCGAATGTGCCATGAATTGTTGTTGTAAATTTGCTACGAATAACACTTTATCATTCAATTGTTCTTCGTATCTCAACGATAGTCTAAAAGGCAAAAGCATATTTACCGTCCCAAATTCAGTTCTATCAATAAAACTACTTTGAACATCATTTGGTCGTTGTGAATCAATGATTGAGTCGTTCAAATCAAAAAGATTGGGTGCCGAAAACCCTCCCCATGCGTAATTGCCGTCTATTTTGTACGTAAAGGTGTTTTTGTTCCATACCATGAAACCCAAGTTATTAACCTCAACGGTTACATTTCCTTGTTGCTCATTTTTACGAAATACATCAAATGGAAACTTGAAGTACAAATCGATTGCAGCTCCTATTCCATTTGGATCAAAAATTAGCTTTGACCCTGTGTCAGCTTGCGAAAAAGAACCACGCGCTTCGGCATATAAACTGTCTCCAATAGGAGAGGTGTATAAAAAACCTTCTTCGCTTGAAACATTTACATACTTGTTTCCGATAGCCAGGCTAGGAGCTATACCAAGCACTCTGTTGTTTTTTTCCATGGTATAGCCAAATTGAATAAAAGTTGTTTGTTGAAGCAGTAAATCAAGATTTTCAATATTTGCCTTTTTCCCAGCAAACTCTTTATTACCGTATACCAATAGTCGAATTGGGTCTTTTCCAAATCGAGTGGTTATTTGTCTATTTGTGTAAACAGAAACGAAAGCACTAGAGTTTACAGAGTCCCTTTTGTTCTTGATATTAAAACCATAAAAAACTCGTTCCGTCCCGGTGTAACCAGCCCTATTTGAGCTTTGCAAGCGATTTCTTATATTTTGAATGGATTGGTAGGTAGGTCCATTCTTGACCGCTAAATTCATGGGAATTGAATTGTTTATGGCATTGGAGTTAAAAGATTGCTCAAACCACAATCCGGCGATACCTCGGGTAGAATCTTTTACTCTCATATTATCAAGAGTAAAGTCCGATTGAGCGCCAAGAAACGAAGAAGTTAACGCAAATAAAATAGTTGTCAGGTACTTCATTAATCTATAATCAAGCGGTATTTAAAATCGCCAACTACATTTACTTTGGTGCGGTAGTTCGCATATATATCTTGAAATTCTGTACCCAAAGTGTTAAATTCCAATTTGACGATAGCTCTTTCTGCTAAGTACAGTTTGTTAATCTTATCCACAGATATTGGCGCAGAAACTACCGATGGTGTTGGTGAAGTAACTTTTCCATTAATCGCGACACCCGATTCAATTGTAGAGTTGGGCAACATCAGCGAATCTACTATTGCGCCCTGTGCATTTAGGGTGTAAATCTGAATCTTAGCTACAAACGGATAATAATTTTTTGCATGCACGCGTACAAACCCTCCTTCAACAAACTCAGTTCCCTCATCTCTTGCACCAAGGTCAAAATCAACCGTATCAACTAAAGTCAGCTGGTTGGCTCGGATATTCAGTGGAATACGCATATTTAAATTGGCTTTTACGCCATAATCATTAAACAGAAAATCGTTGCCACCAGAGATATTACCTAAGGGGTTTATTGTAAAATCGACATCATAGTTTACTTGATCGGGCATTAGGCTTATGAACTCTGTGATATTTGAGTTCTCTTGATTCAGTGCGTAAGCAGTTGTGCTTGGAATAATAGGTACCGGAAAAATCGAATAATCCTCTTTGGC
>CBFIBQ010000036.1:0-31114 GCA_965660875.1 Salibacteraceae bacterium
ACATCAGTAACTATACTCCCTCCGAATGTAACTCCACTGGCAGGTTCTGTTATTGTAAATGTTGTATCACCTTGACAACCGCTAGCATCTGTTGCCGTTACAGCATAGCTTCCAGCTGCTAAACCCGTAGCCGAATTCGTTGTACTTACATTAGGAAGCCATGTGTAAACACTATTGTATGGTGTTGTGCCACCCTGTAGGTTTACCGTTATACTTCCAGTACTAGCGCCTTTACAGCTAACATTGCTCACTGTACTTGTTCCAAAAGTCATGGTATCAGTAGGTTCTGTTATCGTAAATGTAGTATCACTTTGACAACCCGCACCGTCTGTCGCGGTAACCGAATAATTTCCAGCTGCCAAATTACTTGCACTATTTGTAGCACTCACATTTGGAAGCCATGTGTAAGTGGTACTATAAGGAGTAGTCCCTCCAGATAAGTTAACCGTAATGGCACCTGTACTGGTCCCTTTACAGTTTACTGGAGTTACCAAACTATTGCCAAATGTAACGCTGTCACTAGGCTCTGTTAGTACAAACGTTGTATCACTCAAACAGCCATTAGCATCTTCTGCAGTTACGGAGTAACTTCCAGCAGATAGGTTTGTAGCACTACTTGTTGTACTCACATTTGGACTCCAAATGAAAGTGGTGCTGTATGGTAAAGCTCCTCGTGTTGGAACAACATTTATTACTCCTGTACTTTCTCCAAAACACAATACGTTTGTTTGTGTACTTCTTCCGAATACTGTAGAATCGCTTGGTTCGGTAATCGTAAATGTAGTGTCGCTTGCGCAACCATTGGCATCAGTTGCAGTTACTGAATAATTACCTGCACTTAAATTACTAGCGCTGCTGATGACACTTACATTAGGAGACCATGTAAAGCTGCCACTGTATGGAAGTGCTCCGCCACTTGGAACAACATTTATCACTCCAGTACTTGCACCTTTACACAAAACATTGGTTTGGCTACTACCACCGAATGTAGTAGTGTCTGTTGGCTCAGTGATCACAAAACTCGTATCATTTGTGCAACCATTCGCATCTTCCGCAGTGACATTATAAGTTCCCGCGCTTAAATTCGTGGCAGAATTTGTGGTGGATACATTTGGCGACCAAATGTACGTTGAACTGTAAGGGGTCGTTCCGCCAGTAAGGTTTACCGTTATGTTTCCCGTACTTGCTCCTTTACAGAGCACGTTGGTTTGAGCACTTGTTCCGAAAGTAATAGTAGTTGCTGGTTCATTTACCACAAACGTTGTGTCATTTGTACAGCCATTTGCATCCTCAGCAGTTACACGGTAAGTACCTGCGGTCAAATTACTAACTAAAGCTGTAGTTCCAGTCGCTACAGGATCCCAAACGTAAGTTGCACTATACGGGGTGGTACCACCGTCCAAAACAACAGCTATAGCCCCTGTGCTTGCACCTTTACAACCCACATCAGTTACCGTGCTATTTCCAAAGGTGATTCCATTAGGCTCTGATAACAAAACAGTTAATGTATCTTCACAGCCCTTTGAGTCCGTTACTGTCACTCTGTACTTTACTCCACCCGATAGGTTGTTTGCAATACTATCGGATCCGACCTGAGTAGTTACCCCGGCAGGCCAAACAAATGTAAATCCAGGTGTACCCCCTGTTACTTGGATACTTGCCGAACCATCATTATCACCAGCACATGCTATTGCATTTTCTAACGTGCTGCCAAGAACTAAACCTAGGGGAGGTTCAGTAAGTGTAACGGTATCTTTTGCTTCACAGCCAGCGAGGTTTGAAGCAGTTACAATATAAGTACCTGCAGGAAGCCCAGTAGCAGCACTATCCGTTTGAACTGGTGTAGAGTTCCAAGAATAACTAATTCCGGGATCACAATAGTGAAACTTAACATTTGGACGTGTTGTAACTATTTGCGTTGCAGTATCGGAAAGACAGGCATCACTCGTATCACTTGTAAAATAAGCAACTGAATTAAAACTAGTAGTGGTATTCTCGAGTGCCAAGTGAGAAGCACCCGACTTAGAATTACATATTTGAATTATAATATTGGAAGCTCCGTCCCATTCAAACTCCTTGCTAAATACAACCGCTGGTTCACCTGAAATTAATTGAGCAATTGGAATGGTGTATGAATTTTGTGAAAAGACTTGAAAGCCCCCGTTCACAAATCCATTGTCCAAATTGGTTGAATCCGTACAGCCTATTGAAAGCACGTAATCTGTAAATGTTTGAGCAAAACCAGATTTTAAAATAAAGGACAACTTTGACACCCTTCCTTTTTTAAAACCCGCAGCTCTCAATTCGCTTGCTAAGTACAGGTATTGCTGTTTGGCACTATTGGCTGCGGCAAAAGGCGTTGGGTAATTTGTTAATCCGTTTTGTCCAGTACCTGAACCAATAGTTACATCCGAGGTAGTTGAACATTTTGTACTCAAATTTGAGTAGACGCCACACTCAATTGTTTTGGCAGAGGAAGTTGCAGTACCATCAGAACCGCCTTTACACAGAATATTCGAACTATCGGTAATATCGACTGATACCAAAGGTTTTTGCGAAACAAAAAACTGCTCCACTGTATCACATCCATTATCATCAGTAATAGTAACTAAGTGTGTTCCTGCACATAGAGAACCTGGTGTTGCAGTAGTATCGGCGGTGGTATTCCAACGATAAAAATACCCTGAGACACCCGGACTACTCGTGTTACCACCGGTTACGGAGGTAATAGTTATTTTACCTGTACAACCACCAGCGCAATCAATATCTGTAACTGAGGATGCAACTACGCGAACGGGGAAAGTGGGAGGCAAGTTCCTACCAACCGATTGAATGGAAGTCATGTTAAAACTATCTGTAACCACTACAGAATAAGAGTTTTTACTAGAAACTCCTGTCAATACATTAGAATCAACACGTATTGTATCTGTACCATCCTTTATCCAATAGTAACCAAATGGACCTATACCATCATCAAACGTAGCCGTCCAAACCCCATCATTTTCTCCGTCACAAGTTTCTTTAGTTGCCGTAATGTCCACATTATTTATGGGATCAACAATATCGATTCTAATTGCCTCCGATGTAGCTGCTTTGACAGGGCAATTGTTATCTTTGGAGGTAAAGGAAAGCGTATAACTTGGAAGTGGATTTGCCGGAGGTGTCCAACAAATTCTGGTAGTATCTGGGTTAATACCCGACTTTGTCTCTGTCGCACCCACCAACGCTATTGTTCTATTGTTGGTAGTGGTAAGGGTATCTCCGATATCTGGATCGGTAAATGAAGCGTTGAAGCAAAGGGCGGATGTTTTTAGAGTTTTGATAGTTGTTGCACTTTCTTTTTTTCCTCCAGTAACGTCAAAAACACCGCCACTAGCAAATTCTGGAGGGTCATTTCCTGAACAAGGGTCAATAAAAAACTGAATATCTCGAACCAATTCACTCTTGATACTGTCTGGGTTGTTTTTATCGTATTCCGTAACTTTTAAAACAACGATGTATCTTCCCCGAACTCTTTGTTTGAATTCCAAGGCCCCTGTATTTGTATTTAGGACAGCATCATGCAAGGGCTTACTAGATGTATATTCAGGCTGTCGGTAAACAAGCGAGAGCTGAGAAAACTGAATATTACTTGTATCATTTATGTTCGTAATATATTGACCCGGAACCAGCTCGTATTTCAAAATATCACCGTCTGCATCCACTACCGAGTAATTGAATGATGATTGGATGTTTTTGCAAAAATAAGGTATGGGGTCACTAGTAAAAACAGGGCTGGAGTTTCCGGCAGCAAAGGTATAGTCGTTGTTTATTTTGGCTTCTATGTAGAAAGGGCGTCCATTTTTTACCGCTGCACTGGAAGTATCTTGGTATGGATTGACAGTTTGTGGACCCTTAGCATTCATAGATGAGTTTCTTGCATTAAAATAATGCGCAACATACCATGAGTTACATTTGAAGGGAATGGTAATGGTATCTTCGTACACAAATTTTTCCATTCCCGGATATTTACGTTGAGCGGCAATATTTGAACAAAAACTACTATCGGCGACATCATCACATAATTGTGAAACTTCTGTACCTCCAATATTTGTCAAAGGAAGATTATACGTCGCAAATGGATGTCCATAAAAGGTTCCAAAAGTTGAGTTCGGGTTAGTGGCACAAGTTGTTGAGTGAAACAAACGAACTTGGCGGGACCCATTGAAAATATTTGCACCCTGACAGTCTCGATAAATCGTCATAGTAATAACGTAATCTGTATCATTCAAAGATTTGTAGTGAATCTCACCACCAGCGATGTGCGTTGCATTTACCTGGTTTAAAAAACCTCCTAAGATGAGCAGTAATAAAAAGCCACTTAAGTTTCGTAAAATTGAATTCATGAGATGAATCTTATGTTTTTTTGTGTTCTGTTATTGACGTAAAAATAGCTTACCCGTTGGCATGTAATTTTACGCACTCAACTTGTAAAAGTACAACCTTTTTAATTTCAACAAATAAACTAGCTTAATAATTGTCTATGAGTGCGTTATATAATTAAATTTATTAAAATGAAAATTGTGCAAAACACAAACTAAATTCCTGAACATCAAGCACTCCTGACTCTACTTTTGAATATCAGAAATACATGAAAATGAAAAACGCAGTCCATAAGTTTGGAGGAGCGGCTCTAAAGAATCCCGAGCGAATTAAAACAGTCGCTCAAATCATTGAGCATGAAAAGCCTCAATTAGTAGTTTTTTCGGCTATTGACAAAACAACAAATGCATTTGAAAAAATAGTTGAGTTACATTTGAAAGGAGAGGAATCCAGCGGGCAATTACAAGCAATAAGACAATTTCATGAAGAGCTTGTGCTTGATTTATTTGGGAGTCTAAAAAACGAAGCGGGAGAAAACATTGAAAAAATATTCACTTATTGCAGTACTTACCTGAAGCACAGTAAAACGGCGCATTACGATGAAATTTACGATCAGATTATTCCAGCTGGTGAACTCCTTTCTTCAAAAATATTGCATGCTTACCTTAGCATTTCAAACTCTGGTATTGAATGGCTCGATGCGCGTAAAATTCTCATAACAGACAGCCGATTCAGAAAAGCTACGCCAGAGTTAAAAGAATCATCGAGTAATTTGAATAATTTTTTGAAGCCAAATTGCATTAACATTATTCAAGGCTTCATTGGTGGAACAGATAAAAATTTAATGACCACTATAGGGCGCGAAGGATCCGATTATTCCGCTGCTCTATTTGCCAATTTTATTGATGCCAAAAAGTTGGTGGTTTGGAAAGATGTTGATGGAGTCTTAAATGCTGACCCAAGGTACTTCAATTCCCCTAGTTTAATTGAAAAACTTAATTACAAAGAAGCCATAGAATTGAGTTATTATGGTGCTACTATAATCCATCCAAAAACTATACAGCCGTTGGTTGAAAAAAACATCCCTTTGCACGTGCGTTCATTTCTAAATATCGAAAACCAAGGATCTGTAATTAGCTCTAAATCAACAAATAACACAAACACTGCCATTTATATTTATAAACCAAGTCAGCTACTTATTACACTAGAATCAAAAAGTTTGGACTTTATTGAGGAATCTCAAATGGTAGAAATCTACCACACCTTATTTAAGCACAAATTCGAGGTTAATATGGTACAAAACTCTGCCGTTAATTGTTCGATTTGTGTAGATACTGATACCCACAAAACAGAAGATCTTATTGAGGCGTTTAGCAATGATTTCAATGTTAAATACAACACCAACTTGGAGCTCTTAACGGTCAGGAATTATAAGGATCATCAGCTTCAAGAATTGCTCCTAAACAAACAATTGGTAATAGAACAAAAAACACGTAACACCTTGAAGTTACTCTTCAAATGACTATAGAATTAACGTCCGTTTTTAATTGTTTTTTAAAATCAAGGTAAAGGGTGCGTAGATTTGCCCTAATGAAATACCTTACCTTTTTACTTCTGGTTCTTTTTGGAACACTTAATCTTCGTGCCCAACATGTTGAGTTAAGAGATTATCGTCTATTTGATTCGGTAACGGTAATTCAACACAATGATTCACTAAGTTTTCCTTGGATGGGTGGCTTTTTGCACCCCATTTTTTCTGAAATAAATTTAAACGGTGATTCACTTAGTGACCTGATCATTTTCGACAAAGGTTCGTTTGAGCATAACACCTTTATTCGAAAGAAATCTGGCCCTCATTATAGCTACAATAGAACGTATAAAAATGGCCCAACCCCCAGTCGTTTTTTCAGCCTTTTTGAAGATTTCAACGGAGATGGATTAGAGGATCAATTGTTCAATGATGATGGTTTTGTGGCGATGAACAAAAACATCTCTTCTAATCCGAATGAACTAAAATTTGAGCGCTTATTATTTAAAGACCCTAATAATGCCAATAGAAAAACCATTAACGCCTCCTTCGAATATAATGGAAATACATTTGGGTTAACCGCGGGACCAGTCGAAATACCTGCTTTTGCAGATTTAGATGGTGATAATGATTTGGACATTGCGGTCTTAGCTGTAGGTCTTGGAACCGTCTACTTTTATGAAAATACTGGCGCCAACAAATATGCTTCATTAGATAGTTTCCAAATGACATTAACTAATTTTTGCTGGGGTGGTTTTGAGGACAATTTAAATGGATTTTATGTAAACTTAGGCAACTGTAAAGGTCGTTTTCTACCTTCAGGCTCTAGGCACGGCGGCGCAAATCTAACCGCAACTCATCTGGACTGCAATGGTTTAACCGATTTGATGATCGGATTTGCAGATGAAGAGAAAGTAATTGGATTATTTAATGGGGGCACAGCAAAATCAGGTCGAATTACCGCTCAAGATACTTCCTTTCCTAAAAACACAACTACCATACAAATGCCACTCTTTCCGAATGTTAATGCCTTGAAAATTAATGAAGACTCTGATGAGGATTTTTTAATCGGACCAATGGACGATTTAAATAGCGCTAACCACAAGCAGATTCAATATTATGCTTCCTCCACGGATACGACATGTTTTAAAAGGGATATCGCGCAGGATTTTTTATCCTCAGAATGTATCGATATGGGCGAACAGTCTCGTTATGTGCTTATAGATGTTAATGGGGATAGTTTGCTGGATATTATTGGCTCAAGTCTCAAATTACAAAACAGAGACTCCACTTGGAATGCTATTTTCTATTGGAAAAACATTGGTACTAAAAACCGTCCCGCATTCAAGCTTATATCTGAAGATTTTCTGTCGATTCCATTTTCAAACACTTACGATGCCAGTGTTTATAAAGTAGACCTTGACAACGACGGTTCTCAAGATTTAGTACTAGCCAATGAGGACGGGCGTATGAAGTGGTTAAAGAATATGAGTTTACCCAGTGACTCAGGAATATTTGTAGCTACCACTTCCTCACTGGATAGCCTTAAGTTAAGTTCTTTTCCTCGACTGTGTTTTTTTGATATCAATGGAGATAGTTTACCTGATTTATTAAGTGGATCTTTAAAAACTTCATTGGACTATTATCAAAATAAAGGCAGCTTGAGCAACGCAGATTTTAATAAATCTCCTACACAATCAAATTTTGCAGGCATCGCGATATCAGACGCCATGGGAACGGGATACTTGCAACCTGCTTTTGCTGTAACAGACACTTCGGGTTCAAATGCTGACACTGTTCAAAAGAGTATGTATCTATACATTGGAGCAGGCAACGGATGGTTGTATCAATATAAAAATGACAGCAGTTCTTTTGACAAATACGAGCTACTTGACAGCGTGTATCTGTTTAATAGATTCATAACACCCAGCACGGGCGATTTAAATGGGGACGAAAAAACCGATATGATTATAGGTATGAATACCGGCGGGGCATCTTTGCTCATGAAAGATATTGGGTTTCTTGTACCGCCTCCAAAGGAAAAAGACGAAGACCCTGAAGTTGAAGATACTTTATCAAACCGTGACCTAGGGCAGCTGTTGCATTGGAATATATTCCCCAACCCTGCAAGCAGTGAGGTAACTGTGCAAAGCAAGGTAGACTCAAATGAGGAAACAAGGATTCAAATAATGGACCTGAATGGGCGAGTTCTTGCAGAGGATTACTTCGATACATCAATAAAAACTATTGACGTTAGCAGCCTACCGAAAGGCATGTACGTAATCAGTATAAATAGCTCAACAAGACTCCAAGTTGAGCGTTTAGTTAAACGTTAAATGCCTAATTTTTTTCGTATTCCCTTGGGAATCGCATCTTTATGCACCATAATCGCTATAGTTTTTAATTTAAGGTAGTTTTCTGAAGTATATAAAAAACCTCCGCAAGCATTTCTGTTAGAACCCCAGCTGTTTTTGGTATAATAAAAGGTGTTCCCATTTTGATTGGTGCATTTACCTGTAATATGCATTAAGTGATCGTCCGTTGTGGTATAATTCTGAAAAGATGCTTGTCTCATTTCTGGTGTAATGTCACGTTCCTTTAAAACTGAATTAAATATAGTATCTCTTTGCTCTTTGTCCATCTCTGACCAAGGGGTTTCTGGAATTACCGCTAATCCATTTTTAAAAGAAAATCCTCTTTCACTCACATCGGCATCCCAGGCAACGGTAAATCCTTTTTCTAGTGCATTATCCACAATATTTACCAAATCCTCAAGTGGAACATTATAATAAGCTGCCATAGCCCAATTGTCTGGTATAAATAAAATTTCTTTTTCATATGCTCCAAGGTGCGTAAAGGAGGTGATTTCTATGTAATCGTCCAAGTTCAGTCCAGTCTCTTTTAAGGTTTCTTTCGCTTTTTTATCTGTAGCTTCTGTTACCTCCCCTAAATAAGCATCTAGCGTTGCTGTAAAAGCAGGCCACCAACTATCTGATAATTTTTTGTTGGGGTTTTTGACCGCTACTTTCACCATTGACTTTGTTATTGCATCCAACTCCGCATGCACTGGTTTACCGTTTGCAACAGGATTACCATTATAGTCCGATTCTCGCATAAAACCGTGCTTTTTTGCTACCTTAATTACATCGTGAAACTGCCCTCCAGGTCCAAATTGAAACTTTCCTTGCATACTTAAATAGCGCTGAGCCTTCATTTCATACGCATGACGCACAATGTACATCTCTGACAAATTAATAGCAGGCATTCCTAATCGAATCATTTCGGACTCAAAGAAACTAAGTCCACCAAAACTCCAGCAAGTCCCTGACCTGTATTGATTTGTAACGGGCAATGCCTGCTGCTGGCTACAGTTTTTAAATTGATAGGCACCAACTTTTTGCTGTTCTTCTTCTTGTCCTTTTAATGTTGGGACCAATAGCGTCAAGCCTAGTACAAAAGCTAATCGTTTCATTTCTGTATTTTTTAAGTTCTTTCAAAATTAGAATTCTTGTTTAACAACCACCGCGTTGGAAGCCATGAGCAAATGAAGCCTATCAATGCAACAATTGCAACGACTGAAATTACATCTAAACCGTGTATTTCTATAGGGTAATAGGGTGCTACTCCACCCTCTTGAAGTTTGAGAATTCCCACGTGCTGTTGCAAAAGAGAAAGTACAAGACCTAAAGCTATTCCGCCACCGCCACCAAAAATACTGATGAGCATACCTTCCATTAAGAAGGTTTTTTTCATTGCGTTTAGATTGTACCCCATAGCACTGAGCGTAAACAAGTCTTTTTTCTTCTCGAGTATTAATACAGTAAGCGATCCCAACATATTAAAGGAAGCAATACCTAAAATGAACGTGAGGATAAAAAATGTGATCCACTTCTCGGTTTGGTTTGTTTTGTACAACAGTTCATTTAATTCATATCTCGTCTTGACTTTAAATTGATCTGGAATTTGCCCTTCTAAAAGCCGTGCAAAATCCTGAGCATTTACTTCCTGTTCTAATCCAATCTCATACGAAGAAAGTCTCCCCTTCTGCTGCAATAGGTTACTCGTAAAATCATAGGGCATTACTGCGTATTGGTAATCAAACTCTGGGTTGATGCTAAATATACTGGATGGATAAACAATATCGGTACTAAAGGCCTCCGCAACATTTGTTGAAACTTTAGCGTTGCGTTTTGCGGCATATACTTTTATCGGTTCAAAAATATGGTGCAAAAAAACATTCAATTGATCAGCAACGCCATACCCTAAAATCACATAGTTGGCTTTGTTATCTTTTAGTTTTAGGGTCCCATCGAACAGCATGGAGTCTAGTCTACTCATGCTCAAAAAATCTTCAGTCACACCTTTAACAGTGACAAAACACTGAGCATCCTTGTATTTCAATAAAACGGTTTCCTCTATACTTGGCGAAATGTATTTGACACCTTCAATCGATTTTAAAAAATCAATGGATAAACTATCCTTGTGAAACGTTTTGCCTTGTTTTAGCTCAATTCTTATATCCGGTTGAAAACTGCTATACATACCTCCTACAAGAGTTTCTAAACCGTTGAATGCTGATAGAACAACCACTAACGCCATTGAACCAATACCAACGCCCAGCATAGAAATAGCCGTTATTACATTGATAATGTTGTGTGATTTTTTCGCAAAAAAATACCGCCGCGCTATAAGAAAAGGGAGATTCAATTTTACTTTTTGAGTAGCTCTTCTATTCTTTCGCTGTAATCCAAACTATCGTCTACATAAAACGCAAGCTCTGGAATAATTCGAACTTGCTTACCAATCTTTTTTCCCAAAATACCGCGGATGTGTGAGGCCTTACTCTTTATAATTTCCAATGCTGTACTTGCATTTTTACTTGGAAATATACTCAAGTACACCTTAGCAAAAGACAAATCTGGGCTTATTCGAATTACGGTTACAGACACCATTTCGCTAATTCCGAATCCCCTTGTTTCTGCTTGAAAAATAGTACTTAAGTCTCTCTTTAATAAGCTCTCTACTTTACTCTGTCGAATTCCACTCATGAGGCAAAGTTAATGTTCTTCCTTTGTGTGACAATTGTTTCTCATATCTAGGTGTTAGTTATTACCACTCAATAACATGTTCTGGAATTAGGTTTGATTAATTTTGCTTCCTTGAGAAACCTCATCAAAATACTTAGCTTAATTCGAAATTATAAACGGTTTGCGTTTATGAATTTGTTTTTCAATCTGTTAGCGGTGGTGTTTTCACTTTTTTCAATGACCCTCCTCATCCCCTTTTTAGACTTGATATTCGTAAAAGGTGACCACGAGTTTAAGGCATTCTACGATAAAGGTCCAACGCAATTCAACTTTGATATTGAAAGCGGGGTAGATATTTTTAATTATCAAATAAGCAAATTCATAATTGAAGCTCCAAGTATCTCAGAAGGGAAGGCAGATGCACTTTTATTTTTATGTACCGTAATTGTTTTTGCGTTCTTCTTTAAAAACCTGTTTGGCTACTTGGCATTATTTGTAATGGCTAAAGTTCGAAACGGAGTTTTAAAAGACTTGCGAGAAGGAACTTATAAAAAGCTTCTTGTTCTTCCACTTTCTTACTACAGCGAGGAAAAAAAAGGAGATATTATTTCCAAAATGAGTAATGATGTAGTTGAAATCGAGTGGTCGGTTTTACTTGGAATAGAATTAATTTTTAGAGAACCCTTAAGTATCATATTGTTTTTAAGCACCATGGTATACATGAGTCCCAAGCTCACAATTTTTGTATTTCTAATGTTACCGATAACCGCTTTAGTAATAGGTAGAGTAGGAAATTCATTAAAACGCACTTCAACTAGAGGCCAAGAAATGGCGGGCAGCATCATCGCTTCTTTGGAAGAAACACTGGGTGGCTTAAGAATTATTAAAGCCTTTAATGCTGAAGGAAGCAGCATTAAAAAATTTGAAGACCTAAATCAGCGGTATTTTAATCTTATGGTTAAAATGTATCGCAAAAGAGATTTGGCTTCTCCGCTAAGTGAGTTTTTGGGCGTCGCAATATTGGTACTTATACTGTGGTTTGGGGGGCAAATTGTTTTAAATAATGAAATGGACTCATCTGTTTTCATTGCATTTATTATGTTGTTTTCTCAAATTATATCACCGGCAAAGTCCTTAGCTAAAGCTTGGTACAATGTTCAGAAGGGCGCAGCAAGTGCTGATCGTTTGGGTGATTTGGTCAATGCAAAAAATGTAATTCAAGACAAGCCTAACGCCGTAAACTTGAGTGGTTTTAAAAACTCAGTTGAATACAAAAACATAGACTTTAAATACGATAAAGATTTGGTGCTTCATGAGGTATCTTTTAAATTAGAAAAAGGTAAAACCTTTGCACTTGTAGGCCCAAGTGGTGGTGGTAAATCTACTATTGCTGATTTACTGCCTAGATTTTACGACCCCATAAATGGTAATGTATCCATTGATGGTGTCGACCTTAAAAACGCTTCGGTAAAAAGTATTCGAAGCCTTATGGGCATTGTAACTCAACAATCTATATTGTTTAATGATACCATATACAACAACATAGCATTTGGCGCTGAAAATGTTTCTGAGGAAGCAGTGATTGAAGCGGCAAAAATTGCGAATGCTCATGAATTCATTTGTTCACTTCCACAGGGTTATGAAAGTAATATTGGCGACGGTGGAGGAAAATTATCAGGCGGCCAAAAACAACGCATTAGTATAGCTAGAGCAATCTTAAAAAATCCACCTATTCTAATTCTTGATGAAGCCACCTCTGCTTTAGATACAGAGTCGGAACAGTTGGTTCAAACGGCGCTAAATAATCTCATGAAGAACCGAACTTCTCTTGTTATTGCCCATCGCTTATCGACTATTCAATCTGCAGATAAAATTATTGTAATGGATAAGGGTCAAATTGCGGAACAAGGAACTCACGATGAATTGATTAAATTGAAGGGAATTTACCACAATCTTTGCCAACTCCAGAGCTTTACTTAACGTCTTTATAACAAATACTTTAAACTATGAAAAAAATGAAATACTTCACTTCAACCATTATTGCAGTTTGCAGTAGTGTCTTATTGAGCGGTCAAATCACCGTGGATAGCTCCGATTTATATACCTCACCCGACACCATCAACGTAGTAAAAACAACCAACGCGGGAGCATTAGATATTAAAACCTCTGGCAGTCAAACTTGGGATTTCAGGTCACTCAAGGCAGATTCTGTTCAGCAAATTTTGATTCGAGACTTGGATAACGGTAATCCTGTAGATAATAAATTTAAAAATGCGAACATGGTACTTGAACGTCCAGGCGAAGGTAATGCATACCTATTTTTAAGCCGTGACTCTCTAACTGTAGATGGTTTTGCTGATTTTCAATTTGATGCAAACTTAACCGCAGATGTTGATTTAGATCCTAACCTAAAACTTATGAGTCTGCCAATTAGCTACACAGACACCTTTTCAACTTATGCTGTGATTGATTCAACTCAGGATACCGTGATACGTCAGTTTGGAATACAAATAGCTGACTCCATCAGAGTTGTGGCAGAACTTTCTCAATTTACAGAGTGTGACGCTTATGGGCCGCTACAAACTATTCAAAATATTTTCAATACCATTCGTTTGAGAACGGTAGAGACACAAACAACAACTATATACTTTCACCAACCTGGCGCAAGTTCATTCACCCAGTACGGTTCCCCCACTGTCGAAACCATACACCGTTATACTTGGCTTGCCAAAAACAGGGGATATCAAGTAGCAGAAGTAACTACCGATGATACCGACCAAAACATATTAACTGCACAATTCACTCTCATAGATTCCTTGTACGGATATATTGACAACCAAAGCAATCCAAATTGTTATGGAGAGGCAAATGGTTCAGCAAGTTTCAAGACTATTATTGGGTCTAACTTTTACACCTATAATTGGAGTACAAGCGCAGGAAGTCAGCAAACAGCAACTGCCACTGGACTTAAAGCGGGCACACATACTGTTACAGTATCGGATGTAAAGTCTGGAGCCACTTTCACAGATACAGTAGTACTAACAAACCCAGACTCACTTGTAGCGCAAATTGTAAGCTTCACAAACGAATCGGACTCTGGAAAAGATGGCTCAATAGAAGCTGCCGTATCTGGAGGTACACCGCCATATACATTCGCATGGGATCGGTCAAATAGTAACATTGGAATTGCTGAAAACTTAGAAGGCGGCGTTCATAAAGTCACAATTAAAGACTCCAAAGGCTGTACAAAAGTTTTGGAACAAGAGTTAACCTCTACTGTTGGTATTGCTTCTTTAGAAACTAAAAGCTTCAAAGTGTTCCCCAATCCAGTAAAAGGCTTTTTGTTTATTGATGGTCTTCTCGAGTCAACCGATGTTTCAATAATTGATATAACTGGCCATGAAATTATACGTACTGAAGTAGGACCAAGTCAGCCGATTAATATGGAGCAGCTAGGTCGCGGCATGTACCTAGTTCAATTCACGATAGATAACCAGACCAAAATGCATAGAATTATAAAAGAATAATAATAAAACTTTGTAAGTAAAAGGCCAAGCACCGCAGTGTTTGGCCTTTTTTTTTGACATAAAAAAAGCCCGAACTATGTCGAGCTTTATCTAATTTTTAATTTGGGACCTGAGGTTCCCTCTGCTTGTGCAAGCACAAACCCTATACAGAGGGAGGTCCCAACCAACCAATCTTAAATATCTAAAAGCAACTTTTTAAACTGCTTAGGACCTTGAGTCCCCTCAGTAATAGGGTGTACCGAAGGGAGGTCCCAACCAACCAATCTTAAAAAACTGCTGTTTTCTGCTTTTGTAAGAACTTCTGCAAAGGTAAAGAATAATTTACAAGTGCAAAACAATTAACTATTATTTAATCTCCTTTTCTAAAACTTCGCATAAGTGAGGAAGTTCGTCGTTCATTAACTTTATCAAATCCGGTATTTTATCTAGATTGACTTCCTTTCCAGCATATTCATTTAAGTCCAGTATCGGCTGTTTTAAATTTACCGCATGAACCACCAGTATTGAAGGTTTAATTTTGTGGGCATAAAACTTTACTTGAGACCAGTCTTTCGACTCATAGGCCGCGTTCAACTCTTCTAAATACTGCAAATTGTTTTTTACAAAAAGTCCCAACATCTCATTTACAAAGGACTGATCGTTACCACTCATTTCTCTGATTTCTGCTAAATCGTAAAGTTCCTCCATGACTATTTCCAATGATTTGAGAGTATATATTATTATGCTCTAACAACTGATTTAAAGCCTCCAAAATTCTTCGGTCAATAGTATAAAATAAAGCTTAAAAAAATTAAATAGCATTTGACTTTTTTATTCCACAACCGTCTAGTCATTTAACCCTTATTTAATTCTTTAAGGCCTGTTATTCAGTAAATTTGTAGTAATGTCAATCCTAAGCAAAATACTATGTGTTATTATCGGTACGCTACTATTGGCCGCTCCGTTAGTAACAAAAGCCACCCACAATAAAGCAGGAGAAATAACCTATAGAAAGCTCAATGGTTTTACTTATGAAATTACCATTACAACATATACCGACCCAGGCTCTGTAGCAGCTGACAGGTGTGAATTGGGCATTCTTTTTGGCGACGGCGCTGCAGATACGATCCCAAGAATTAACAACCCTACCCCTTGTAATCCTCAAATTGATTGCAATTGTAATGGAGAGGTGATTGTGCCGAATAGGATTAAAAAAAACATCTACCGTACCACACACACGTATCCTGGCCCATCTGAATATGTTTTAACGGTGGAAGATCCTAATAGAGTCGATCAAGTAGTAAATATTCCGAGGTCAGTAAGCATTCCTTTTTTCCTTCGTTCAACCTTAATTATTAACCCGTTGGTAGGTTCAAACAATTCGCCGGTACTTACATTCCCACCTGTCGATGATGCTTGCTTATGCAACCCTTTTTACCACAATCCGGGGGCCGTAGACCCCGATGGTGATTCTCTTTCATACTCTTTGTCGGTTTGTTATGGTTTAAATGGAAAGCCAATACCAGGATATACCTTTCCTAGGGCTGTTTGTCCCAAAAACACATTTGAAGTTGATGCAAAAACAGGTACTTTAACTTGGGATGGTCCAGGATTGGAGGGTATATACAATGCGTGTATTTTAATCACTGAGTACAGAAAGGATTCTAGAGGAAATTGGTTGCGTATCGGCGATGTGTTGAGAGATATGCAAATCAATGTTTCAAAGTGCAATAATGCACCCCCCCAATTTGTTGAACAAGAGGATGTATGCGTTGAGGCCGGAAGTAGGATAAGGAAAAACATTATTGCTACGGATTCTATTTTTCAAAATGTAACGCTAACGGGAACAGGAGAACCACTATTTTTAAACACTTCTCCTGCAATTTTTACAAGTAATGTTAATCTTGGAACAGTAAGTTCTTTTTTTGAGTGGAATACCCAATGCACTCATATTAGGCGATCTCCGTATCAGCTCAACTTTAAAGCAGAAGATGATGGAAGTCCAGTGCGTTTAGTGAACTTTATGAATGTGGGTATTAGAGTTATTGGCCCTGCACCTAAAAATGTTCAGAGTAATCCTGGAAAAAACCGTATTGTGGTTACTTGGGATGCCTCATCTTGCAATAATGCTATTGGTTACGATATATATAGAAAAATTGATTCCACAAAGTGGTCACCTGACAGCTGTGAAATTGGATTACCAGCGGATTTAGAGTATGAAAAAATAGGCAGCACGAGTGGATTCCAGAGTACAACGTTTGTGGATAATAACGACGGAAAAGGACTGTTTCATGGTCAAGTATATTGTTACAGGGTAGTGGCTATATACCCAGGAGACACACCCGGTTATGCCTCAACCGAAACCTGTAATGAGTTGCCATTCGATGTTCCAATAATCAACAAAAACTCCGTATCAACAACAGATATTTCAGCAGGAATTGATAGCGTTTCATGGGCTAAACCTCAAGAAATATCTCTCCAGCAATATCCGGCCCCCTATTCATTTAAGGTATATCGGTCTGAAGGTTTTTTAGAAGCAAATGACCTAGTATTCACTTCCGAATCCTTTCAAAATTATTTTGAAATTGACACTACACTTGAGTTTAATAATTTGAATACGCAAACTACTGCTCAAACATTTATTATTGAATTGTATAGTAAGGACTCCCTTATCGGAACTACCCACACTGCTAGCTCGCCGTATTTGAAAATTGCTCCCGATGACAGAAAGCTATATCTAACAACAAACCTCGAGGTACCGTGGGATAACTTTCTTTTTGAAATATACCGAGAAATAAACAACGAATTTGTGCTCATTGACACAACCACCCAGCGTAGTTACACCGATTCAAATTTGATCAACGATAGGGAATACCGCTATAAAGTAAGAACTGTTGGTAGATATAGTATAGAGGGTTTACCCGATACCATTTACAACTTCTCTCAAATAGTAGCCGGAACACCCAAAGACACCATCCCGCCTTGCGCACCCGATAAGCCTTTAATAAATAGTGAATGTGAGCTATTTGTAAACGAGTTGACTTGGAACAACGTTAATGTAAGCTGCAAAGACAAGGATGCAATTGCGTACAACATTTACCAATCTGAAGCAGTAGGTACACCGTATCGGTTAATTGAAACCGTAAATAATCCTAACGACACCAATGCCGTATTTGACGAGCTGCTATCAGTAGCAGGCTGTTACGCCGTTACAGCAGTTGATAGCTTTAATAATGAGTCTGAGTTCAGTCCAAGAGTATGTGTGGATAATTGCCCTCTATATGAACTGCCAAACGTATTTAGCCCAGGAGGGGATGGAATTAATGATGTTTTTCATCCGCTTTACCCTTGGAGGTATGTACGAGATGTTGATATGACCATCTATAATCGATGGGGGCAAGTTGTGTTTGAAACCGATAATCCTGAAATTCTTTGGAATGGGTTAAATCAAGAGTCGAACGAAAAGTGCCCTTCAGGTGTTTACTTCTACGTTTGTGTTGTTAATGAAATAAGGTTGGCTGGTATTATCCAAAGGGAATTAAAGGGAACGATTACTTTGATAAATCAACCAGACTATAAAAAGCCTTCGCCTCAAGATTAAAAAATATGTTTACAGGAATTATTGAAGATTTAGGAACTGTTCAAGCAATTAGTAAAAACGGTACTAATATTGATTTTACAATAGAAAGCAAAGTTTCTAGCGAACTTAAAATTGACCAAAGCATCTCTCACAATGGGGTTTGCCTAACTGTTGTTGAAAGACCTACAGAAAATAGCCACGTAGTAACGGCTATCGAAGAAACCTTGGTTAAAAGCAATCTATCTAACTTAGACGTGGGCAGTGTTGTAAACTTAGAACGTTGTATGGTAATGAACGGTAGACTCGATGGGCACATTGTTCAAGGTCATGTTGACCAAATAGGTCATGTTGATACCATTACGGAAAAAGACGGAAGCTGGTTCTTTAAAATCAACTACGATAATTCGTTCGGAAATGTAACCGTAGAAAAAGGTTCGATATGTGTAAACGGCACCAGTCTTACTGCTTTTAATTGCACTACCGGTACTTTCACAGTTGCAATAATTCCATACACATATGAAAATACTTGCTTTAAAAATTTAAAACCTGGCGATTCTGTAAATCTAGAATTTGACATACTTGGGAAGTATATCAAAACTTATATGGATCAAATGAAGCTATAGTGGAATATTCCCGTGCTTTTTCTTAGGAAGGTTATCCACTTTATTACTTAACATTCTAAAAGCTTTAATGAGCTTTAAACGCGTGTTTTTAGGCTCAATAACTTCATCAACGTAACCTCTTGCAGCCGCATTATATGGGTTGGCAAAAAGTTCAGCATACTCAGCCTCCTTTTCTTCTAGCTTTTTCTTTGGGTCCTCAGCATCTTTAATTTCATGCCTGAAAATAATCTCTGCGGCTCCCTTTGCTCCCATCACGGCTATTTCTGCACTTGGCCATGCAAAATTCATATCGGCACCAATGTGTTTTGAATTCATCACATCATATGCGCCTCCATATGCCTTCCTAGTTATCACTGTTACACGTGGTACGGTCGCCTCACAAAATGCGTAGAGTAGCTTTGCTCCATTACTAATAATTCCATTCCATTCTTGGTCAGTGCCAGGCAAAAATCCTGGTACATCTTCAAAGACTAAAATCGGGATGTTAAAGCTATCGCAAAACCGAACAAAACGTGCGCCTTTTTTACTCGATTGAATATCTAGAACACCAGCTAACACAGCAGGTTGATTTGCCACGATTCCGATAGACTTACCGCCTAATTTAGCAAAGCCTACCACAATGTTTTCAGCAAAATTTTTATGCACCTCCATAAAGCTGGTGTCATCAACAGTATTCTCGATTACTTCGCGCATATCGTATGGCTGGTTTGGGTTTTCTGGAATGATTTCGTTGAGTTGATTGCGCTCTTCATTATCGTTAAGCACATAGTCATCCATTGGGGCTTCTTCCTCACAGTTTTGGGGAATATAATTCATCAATTGTTTGATGCTATTTATAGCCACAATTTCATTAGAGCAACTAAAATGAGTTACTCCAGATTTTGTAGAATGTGCAGAAGCACCGCCAAGATCCTCAGCAGTAACCTCTTCATGCGTTACGGTTTTAACTACGTTGGGTCCGGTTACAAACATGTAAGAAGTATTCTCTACCATAAAAACAAAGTCAGTTAATGCAGGCGAATAAACTGCTCCACCTGCACATGGTCCCATGATAGCAGAAATTTGTGGAACTACTCCACTGGCTCTTGTATTGCGATAAAATATATCTGCGTAACCTCCCAAGGATACTACTCCTTCTTGAATTCTGGCGCCACCACTATCATTTAGCCCAATAACAGGAGCACCATTTTTAAGTGCCAAATCCATTATCTTACAAATCTTTTCAGCATGCGCCTCTGCCAGAGACCCTCCTAAAACAGTAAAGTCTTGAGAAAAAACATAGACCAATCGTCCATTAATCGTTCCGTAACCAGTTACAACTCCGTCGCCCAAAAACTTTTGTTTATCCAAACCAAAGTTTGAACTGCGATGCGTAACCAACATCCCTATTTCTTCAAAAGACCCATCGTCCAATAAAAAATGAAGTCGCTCGCGAGCGGTTAATTTCGCCTTTTTATGTTGAGCATCAATTCTTTTTTGACCTCCTCCAAGTTGAGCTTCTTCCTTTCTTTGGTTTAAATCTTGAATCTTATCTTGCATATAGCCTATTGTTTTTGAAGATTGTGTAGGGTTCAAAAATAAAAAAGACCGCTCTTCTGTGAACGGTCTTTCCTAATAATGTGTGATCTTCTACTTTAATCTTTACTTTCTGTATAAACTATCGTTACGGTGCCTCGATACTCATGGCGATCTGCTTCTTGAAAAGTGTCACCAATTAAAAAACGGTAAGGGTAAACTCCAGCTTTCATGCCTTCTCCACTTCTGTTATCCGTTCCATCCCAACCTACGTTATAATCGTTGGATTCAAATATCAATTCACCCCATCTATTGTAAATATACATTTGGTACTGAGAAAAGTCTATTCCTTTTCCAACGGGTTTGAATACATCATTGATACCATCACCATTTGGAGAAAATGCCTTAGGAATGTATAATGAGAATTCTGGTCCAACTTCAACGTTAGTAACTGTATCACTAACACAACCATTTTGACCCATAACCTGAAGTTTTACAGGATACCGTTCTTTACGTGTCTCAGGGAAACTAATCTCTGGGTGCTGTTCCTCACTAGTACCGAACGTTCCAAACGTCCAATTCCATTCTTTTATATCTATTAGTGATAAATCTTCAAACTGAACTTCAGGGTTTTGTGTTGTTGGGTTTTTTGGATCCCAACTGAATAATGGAGTTGGTGATCTTAGTACATCAATAAAATCCGCTTTAACTAAACTATCTCTACAACCAAACTCATCACTTAAAGCCAATGAAATATCGTATTGCCCTGGCCTTCTAAAATAAGCAGGTGCTTCTAGACAATTACTGAATTGAATTCCATTACCGTAATCCCAAATACAATCAAACCCTTGTTCTGGACTCGTATTTCTGAAAATTATTTTCGCAGGATGACACGCAACGTTAGTGTCCGCTACAAAATCTATTTTAGGAAGCGGACGAACTTTAACATGTACAGTATCAGAAACTTCTGGAGAGCCACACAAATCCCTTACTGTTAAAGTATACGTAGTGCTACTTCTAGGACTTGCAAGAGGGTTTGGCAAGTTCGGATCATTCAATCCAATCTTAGGGCTCCAGTCATAGACATATCCTGTACCGTCACCACCAGCAGCCACTACAGGCAGTTCCACATTCTGATTTAAGCATATTTCTTTATTCTCTGACATATTTACTGACAGTGAATCGTATAATTCTACCCTTATTTTTCGTGTAAGGGAAATACAACCTGCGGTGTCTTTTGCGTAAACAAAGTAGGTTGTGCTTACATCTGGACAAACCCTTTGTACTTGAACTGTACTGGATATTCCTGGAGTCCAGTGGTAGGTGTATTTAGGTATATTTCCACCAGTTGCATTTACTATCATATCTGCACAACTACTTACGCATATTCGTGTCGAATCAAATACAGTAGTTACTCTTACCTCTGGAGGTTCAGTTATTTTAATTGTATCGTAGGCGGTACAATTATTAATATCCCGCACTCTGAAATAATAGGTTTCTGGGCTTAATTTTTCGAAAGAATTAAATTGAGTGTATGTACCTCCACGATTTTTACTGTAAAATAACGATTGCTTTCCACCTCTGGCAAAAATCTCCACTTTGCCGTCGTTAAATCCATTACATGTATTGTTGCGATGCAACACACTATCTATTACCACTTTAGGGTATTCTTTAATATTAATATGCTGCACGTACCTACAACTATTCGCATCTGTAAGGACCAAAGAATCAGGACCACCAGAAAGATTTGTAGATGAATCCCTTGTAGATCCATTTCCCCACTGGTAAGAGTATGGAGTTGTTCCACCGAAAGGAATCGCGTGAGTCCAAGCATCAGCAAAATCTTTACAGGTCACTTCAGAGAAATATACTGTAGCATAAAGTGAATCCGGTTGCGTTAATTTTACACTGATTGGCTTGGTTTCACAAAAATCGCTGGACTGAACAATTACACTATAGTTTCCTGCCTTTAAGCCATTGAAACTAGAACCTGTCATATAATTAGCACCGCCATCAATTGAATATGCTAATGGACCAATACCCTCTGAAGCAAATACATCAATATTCCCGTCTTCAGATTTATAGCAGGTTAAGTTGCTACTGGTAATTGAGTCAATAATTGGAGCTGTATTCGTAAAAGTATCGATAAATTCTGTAAAACATTTTCCTGCATCAGTTACTCTTAAAGTGTAATAGCCGTTATTTAAATTAGAAAATAATCCGCTTCCATTTGCTAGGTTTTTACCTCCACCATCAAGTTTATAACTGTAAGGACTTAACCCACCATTACCTGTAATTTGCAATGTTCCATTATCGTCTCCACAACTAGGTGGAGATCTCACAACCGTTGGTGGCGGAAGTTTACGTATATCAATACTAAACGTATCATTAATCGCGCAACCACAAGTATCACTAAAGGTTAGATAAAACGCTGTATTCACTTTCGCCATTAATCTAGGATTAGCAACCGTATCATTTGAAATGTAAGCAGAAGTATCACTAGCAGACCACTTATAGGTACGTTTTCCCCCGCAATTAGTTCTGCTGGTTGCAGCAACACTTATTGTATCCAACGGACATAATATGGTGTCTGTTGATACATCCAAGGTAATTAGGTTAATGTGGATTGGTGTTGATGAACCTGAGCACTTATTAAAAGTATCTGCAACGAAAGCTTGGTAGGTAATGGAGTCTTCAACTTTAGCAATAGGTGATTTCAGTGTGTCGTGATTTAAATACAAACTTGGCGACCATTTATAAGTATACGCCTTGGGGTCAGGTGACTGACAAATAGAAAAACGCGCATTTGGTCGATTAAAATTAGACACTAGACTTAAAAATTGAGAACTGCAGGCACCAGAAGCTGCTAATACACCAACACAGGAAGAAAAAGTAGTAGTAGTGTAGCGTACCTGGCTATTCTGCGTTGTTCCGCCATTTTCATAACAGATTTCAACAATCAAATTTGACGTTCCATCGTAATCATAACCTGTATTGAAAGCATGGTAGTTCCAACCCTGCTGAACCGTTACAGTTTTAGGATTAAACACTTGAACCAAAGACCCTTCAAGACCTGTCAGCGAAGTTTTATTGGAGCATTTTAGTTTTATTGTGTACTTAGCATACGTATTTGTACCATTAACTTGATCTACGTAAAAACTCAAACCTTGAATAATGCCCCTTCCTATTCCCGCAGCTGAAAGTTCAGAAGCTCGATATAAGAACTGTTGCTTCGTACTTTCAGAGTTATTACCATAAGGGCAAGGCCACACTGCAGCCGGAGTTCCTGTTGCGCTGTTTGTACTTGTACCTGTACCTACATTAAAGTCTTGCTGAGAGCCAATACAAACGCCCTTCGTGGCACCACATGTACTTGGCAAATAACCCATTTGTAAATCTAAATATGCTTTAGTCCCCTGACAAACCGTGGTATCAGATGTAGTTGCTTGAATCTTTTTAGGAAATGGAGGGGTAACTTTAATCTGCATGGAATCGTGCCTTATACAACCGGAATCAGAAGTTACCGTAACGTTATACATTTTACTTAAAATTGGCGTTGCATTCGGCGATCCTATCGAGTCATTATCGAGGAAAGCAGAAGGAGTCCATTTGTAATTGTAAGTTGATGTTGTGCGATCAGGTTTCACATAAATCGGTATAGTAGAGTCGTTGTAACAAATCATCGTATCCATGGGCGTACTCGTATTAAAAGTATCCGCTACTACAATCTTTACAGTATCCCTTACACTACAAGCTTGTGCTTTAATACATCCCTCCTGTAAATCAGACCAAACCTCTAAAAGCGTTGTTTTAGATGGTAAAAACTTCATTGTTCGATTCGTATCTGAAGCTGTAGTATCCGACCAAACGTTTTGATTTGGCCCGCTGTAATAAAGTGAATCTCCGTAAACGCTTTTCCATTGATATAACTTCCCGCCAGACGCAATGAGCTGCACGGAATCCCCCCTACAAACGGCTGTATCTCTTCCCGCATTGGTGCTATTCCTAACATTTAGCTCAAAAACTGAAAATCCATTACCAGGATAATTGCAGAAATCATCATTAAATACCAAATAGAAAATTTTCACTGGATTTATACCAACTGAAGCTCTCCATGACCATTGGACCACTGCCTTCGTTTTTGTTATGTAATTAACTGTCATCGTGGCTCCAGGTAAAACCTTGTCGTAGTTTGAGCTAAAAATGAGCGTATCTGGAGTACTAGCAGACGAGTCCACATCTACAATCGTATCCTCGAATGTAATATACTCACCATTACAAACTTCTAACCTAAAACTATCTAACAAGGTATAGTTCTGTCCTTGAATATTCGATATCCCAGATACGTCTCGCGGTACATTATTTGAGCAGGACTCGACCCTAAACTGAACATCTCTTAATGTCTTTGCCTTCAAAATTCCCGTACAGCGCTCGTATTCCTTTACCCAAAACGCCACCACTCGTTTTCCAGCAGTAGCTGGTGTAAACGATAGAAGCCCCGTGGTACTATCCATCTCTATACCCGAAGCAGGACTGGTAGCAGAAAACCCGCTTCTGTACTGCACACATCGCGTAGAATCTTGCATGGCACATGAAAGCTCAAAACGTAAACTATCACCATCGTAATCAATTGTACCGATACCGTAGTATACCTTTTTACCAACACAAGCTGAAGGAATTGGTTTTACTTCATCTGCGAAATCTGGCGCCGAATTATTCGGGTAATCTTTTGTATTAATAAAAGTATGAACATACATTCCACCTGAGCTTGTATTACTAGAGCCTGTGTTTCTACAACACACTGGAGAAAAACCCATACGCCACCAATTACAAGCAGCTAGGGTAACAATACCTGAAAATTTAAACCTCAAATATCCTTGTGCTGCTCCTCCTCGACACCTCGAATTTGGTGTTTTGGATGGATCCAAAATCTTATCACAAACATCAGAAACCTCTTCCGCTACCAATTGATTTGAACCAGAATTTAGTGTAACCCCAGAGTATGGCCCACCAAAAGGAGTTGGCATTGGGGCTACAAAAGCTAAGTGAGTTACTATCAGTGTCGACCATCCTGTTGCTGGAATAGCAGATGTACATTTATAATCAACCGTCTCCGTCCAAGAAGAATACGTAGCTCCATTACAATCTCTAAACACTGCAGCCTCAATGTAATAACGATTATTACCTAACGATTTGTATTTGATACTACCGCCAGAAATATGAGAGGCCTGGGTTGTTAATGTCCCCAAAAAAAGGAACATCAATATAAGGAAATGCTCTAAATATTGTTTCATAACTTTTACCATTATTTTATGATGGTTAAGGTTCCAAATCGCTCAAGTAACGATTTTTCAGATTTATCATCTCCAACCACCAGTCTCCAAGTGTAGACACCAACTGCAGCTTTCTCTCCTGTAGAGGCCACAGTTCCATCCCAACCTTCACTGTAATTGGTAGTGCTGAATACCATTGTACCCCATCGATCATAGACAGATACTTCGTAATAATCCGACTCAAAACCAGCACCAATCGGTTTCCAAGTATCATTTTTACCATCTCCATTTGGTGTAAATGAGTTAGGTACATACATGAAAAACTCTGGATCTATAACAACATTTCTAATGGTATCATCTGTACAACCAAAAATATTGGTTACAAATAGTTTTACTGGATAAACACCTTTTTCTTCATCTGGGAATTTATATCTAGGGCTATGCTGCATGGAGGTATCCATACTTGCAAAGTTCCACTCGTATCGATTTATCTTTCCTACTGAAAGGTCTTCAAACTTCAAACGCGTATCCATTAGTGTTGTAGGCTGAGGGCTCATTGTAAAGCTCGCCGTTGGAACTGGGTAAATGTTTAAGTAGTTTTCCTTGGTCAGGGAGTCAACACAGCCGTCAAGACTAGTTACTTTCAGAGTTACATCGTATTTTCCAGTCTGGCTATAAACTTTACTAACCTCTGAGCAAGTCGCCGCTTGGGAACCATCTCCAAAAGACCATACACATCTATACGAATCGTTTGTTTTGTTCTCGAAGTAAGCTTGATATGGAGGGCAACCCTCTAAAGAATCTGACGAAAAATCAACAATAGGTTGCGGTAACAAACTAATTGTGACACTATCTTTTACTTCTGGACTACCGCAATTGTCCTTCAGGCTTAATATATAAGTCATATCCTCAACTGGAGAGGCAATAGGGTTCTTTATAAAGGCATTGCTCAAATTAGCAAATGGTTGCCAAACATATTTAAAACCTGTACCATCTCCACCATCTGGAAATGCATCTAGACTAACAAAAGAACCATCACAAATCGCAGTGTCGTTTGGTAATTCTATACTCAAGGAGTCAAACAAGTTCACTTTAAGAATAACTGTGTTTGATATACAACCTTTGTTATCATTGGCATAGACTGTATATAGGTTCTCTTTTCCCTCTGGACAAACATTAGCCACATTCAAATTACTTACAGTTGGTGTCCAATTGTACGTATGCTGCGGTGAGTTACCACCTGTTGAGTTAACCTCTAACTTTGCACAAGTGGAAACACATATTTTAAAACTATCTTGAGGGGTGGACAATTCCATAATAGGAGGCTCTGTGATTAACACTTGCGTATCCGCTCTACAACTGTAATTATCAACGACAGTAACCGTGTATTGCCCCATTGGCAATGCCTTCACCTCGTCCAAAGTAGTATCCAATTGGATGTAATTGGTATCCGCCGGAAATGCTTGTATTGGTGTACTGTTTCCGTCTAGACTAAATAAATAATTCTTTGTTCCACCAGAAACTTGCGCTAAAATCTTACCATCTGCATAACCAAAACAGGTTGCCGGTGTAATGGTCAGTGCATCAAATTTTAGTTTTGGACGTTCTGTAATTTCAAATGTGGTATCAAGGATACAACCGTTGCTATCCAAAATATTTAGGTTGTAATTAGAGTATGCAAATAAACCGCTGTACAAAGTATCTCCTACTTGTGTTGGATTACTACTAGCTGTTGGGCTAACACCAGTCCAAGTATAGTTATAAGGTAAAACGCCACCTGAAGCTTTTCCTTTTGCCCATCCATTACCCAGTTGATAACACGTATCTTCTTGAGTCACAAAGTCAAGTTTAAATTGATCGGGCTGCGTAAGGGTTATTTCCTCAGGGAAAGAGGTACATCCTTGAACCCCTCTAGCATAGACAATATATTTTCCTGGTGCTAAGTTTCTTACTGTAGGAGTACTCTGTGTCCAAGTTAATCCGGTATCAACACTGTAAGAGAGTGGGTACCTACCCAATCTAGTTTGGATTTCAATTTCACCATCGTCAAAACCGTTACATGAAATATTTTTCGGAATTAGTGCTGTAATTTGTGGAGCCGAATCATTAAATAAAGTATCCACAGCAATTGGACTAATACAGCCAATAGAATCAATAACCTGCATATCGTAAAAGCCAATTCGTTGATTAAAAAATGAATCTACTGTGCCAAATGTTCTGCCCGAATCAATACTGTACAAGTATGGCCCAAAACCACCTACAGCATTTAGTTTTATTCTACCGTTGGTAGATGCACAGTCTGGATTATACATATCTGGATCAGGGGCTTTCAATGAATCCGCAAAAACCATCAAGCTATCCTGAAGAGCACACCCACACGAATCGTGAAAAGTAACCGTCACCATAGTAGTTTTTGGCACACTAACCTTTGCATTTTTAACCGAATCATCGACAAAATACTGGGAAGGTGTCCATACAAAAACACCTCTACCACCACATGAAGTAACCACATCTGGAAATAGCTGAACAGTATCGTTAGCACACATTGAAGTATCTGGACCTGCATCAATATCAGCAATATTGATTTTCAAACTTGTCGTATCCGAGCATAAGCCAATGGTATCAGTAATGGTGACCTTGTATGTAGTAGTTGTATCAATGTTGGCTATTGGATTTTTAACCGTATCAAAATTAAGACCAAAAGAGGGTGTCCATTTATAAGTAAATTCAGACGAGTCGCGCTGACCACAATATGAAAACTGAACATTTGGCCTATTAAAAGAACTGGCTAAAGACAAAAATGTTTGATTACATTGCGAACTACTTCCGTGCGCAGTGAGACAAGACTGGAATGCAGTTGTGGTATGAGCTACTGCAGCATTATTTGTTGTACTCGAAGAGCCATTATCGTAACAGATTTCGACAACTAAGTTACTTCCTCTGGCAATAGCAAAGTTGGTATCAAATGCATGAAGATTCCAACCATTACTTACCGTAATACTTTTGGGAGTAAACACTGTCGTAAGATTGCCTTGGAATTGACCAGAATTAAAATTAGATGCACTTGTACAACCCAATTTTATGGTATACCCAGAAAAATTAGTTGCAGCTCTTTTATTAACCACATTAAAACCAATAGCATCAAGCACACCAGCATTTATTCCTAGCGATTGTAACTCAGCTGAAGTATACAAAAACTGCATTCTAGCAGAAGATTTAGATCCACCATAAGGGCAAGGAAAGTCTGTAACTGAAGTTGAAGTACCGCCAGCAGTGTTTGTTTTGTTTGTAGAGTCACTTGAGTTTATCAAACGAGCCGAAAAACATTGATCCATGGTGCTACCGCAAACTGTTGGGCTATAACCCATGGCTAAAGTAATTGGAGCATCAACTCCAACACACGTTGGATCCGAAGGGGTTGATGCAGAAATATTCCTGGGCAGAGGTAATGTTACTCCTACATTTACAGTATCTATACGCACACAACCCGTATCTGAAGTTACGGTTACCGTATAAGTTCTGCTAGTCAAGGGAGTAACCGTAGGATTGGAAATTGTATCTGATGAAATGGTTGGATGCTTTGACCACTGGTAATTATATGTGAAGCCTACCGAGTCGGGCTGAGTAGAGAGTTGCAATGTACTATCCTCATAGCAAATAGTAGTATCATTTGTTGTTGTTAAAGTGAATGGACTTGCAACAATAATCTCTACAGAGTCTCTTGTTTGACAGGCTTGAGCACGAATACAACCTTCCTGAAGGTCTGACCAAACTTCTAATTTTGTTGTTTGAGAAGGTAAAAACCGCATAGTTCTATTGGTATCAGTTTTAGTAGTATCCGGCCACACATTTCTATTTGGCCCACTAAATATTAATGAGTCACCATAAACGCTTTTCCATTGATATCGCTTACCTCCTGAACCACTTAAAAATGCAGTATCACCTCGACAAATAGCCGTATCTGGACCAGCGTTTGTACTATTTCTCACGTTTAATTCAAAAACTGAAAAACCGTTTCCAGGGTAATCACAATAATCATCGTTGAACACTAAATAAAAGACTTTGATTGGGTTTAAGCCTATCGCAGCCCTCCAGTTCCAACGCACTACAGCTTTTGTTTTTGTTATATAATTTACGGTCATAGTAGCTCCAGGCAACACCTTATTGTAATTACTACTAAATATCAATGTATCCAGTTTAGATGCTGCTGAGTCAATATCCACAATGGTATCCTCAAATGTTATCCACTCTCCATTACACACCTCGAGTCTAAAGCTATCCAATAAGGTATAATTCTTACCTTTTATGTTTGAAATACCCGATACGTCTCGCGGAACATTATTCGTACATGTTTCTACCCTAAACTGAACATCACGCAAAGTCTTTGCCTTTAATCTTCCTGTGCAGCGTTCATATTCCTTTACCCAAAAAGCAACAACTCTTTTCCCTGCAGTTGCAGGCGTAAATGACAACAATCCTGTTGTGCTGTCCATAACTAACCCTGCAGCAGGTCTAGCTGCAGAAAAACCACTTCGATAATTTACACACCTCGTTGAATCTTGCATGGCACAAGAAAGCTCAAAACGCAAACTATCACCATCGTAGTCAATAGTTCCAATTCCATAAAACACTTTTTTACCTACACATGCTGAAGGAATTGGCTTAACTTCATCTGCGAAATCAGGAGCAGAATTTGATGGAAAATCTTTTGTATTAATAAAAGTATGCACATACATGCCGCCAGAGCTTGTATTACTAGAACCTGTATTTCTACAGCATACAGGAGAAAAACCCAAACGCCACCAATTACATGGTGCTAAAGTAACGATACCTGAAAATTTAAAACGCAAATACCCTTGCGCTGCACCACCTCTACACCTTGAGTTTGGTGTTTTTGCCGGGTTTAAAATTTTATCACAAACATCAGAAACCTCTTCAGCAACCAATTGATTGGTGCCTGAATTTACATTTACACCAGAATAAGGACCACCATAAGGTGCTGGTGTTGGGGCAACAAAGGCTAAATGCGTAACGTTTAAAGTAGACCACCCAGTCGCTGGTACGGCTGAAGTACACTTATAATCCACCGTTTCCGTCCATGAGGAATATGTAGCACCTCTACAATCCCTAAATACTGCTGCTTCAATATAATATTGGTTATTACCTAACGATTTATACTTTATACTACCACCAGAAATATGTGAGGCATTGGATTGAAACCCAAGTACCGAAAACAAAATTACTGGAATATATATCTTTAAAAAATTCTTCATGATTAAGCTTGTTTCGTTCACGCTTTTTCGCAATATAAAAGTACATCATAAAACAAACAAAAAAAGCACCCGTTCACCGGGTGCTTTTAAAAATTTGTAGCGTTTGTTTTACAATTTGTAAACTATTCGCCTCGGATTAAGGTTATGGTACCTTGTTCTTCAAACACTTCTTCACTTACCGATTTGATTTTCATCTCTATGATATACATGTAGGTGCCATCTGGCTGTGGGTTACCTGCCTTGTTGTCCCCTTTCCAAAATGGACTCTCCATAGTCAATTCATGTACCTTACGGCCCCATCTGTCGTATATGTAGCCCGTAATTTCTAAGAACTGATCTTGGTAGGCAGTCAACAACGCTTCTTCATTATATCCGCCATACTCCATTGGGCTTATGGCACTCCACCAATCGTTCATCTGATCGCCAT
>CBFIBQ010000037.1:0-31067 GCA_965660875.1 Salibacteraceae bacterium
GATATCACGGGTTATGCTTCAGGTATCTACTTTGTTGAAACCTCAATAGGTTCTGAAAAAGTAGTGAGCAGAATTCAGTTATCTAAATAAGATGTACGATTAGTAAGATCAGGTTGACTAATTTTCTACTATTTAAAAGTCAGCCTGATTTTATAATCTTATTATCAGAGTCTTTATTTAGAATTCAAAATATCAAAAAACAGAGCTGGTTAGAGCGGATGATTTAAATCTGAAATAACATCAATAATTACAATTGCCAGATTAAATAAACAGATATTACAACTATTAAAGACAATACACCGTATATTAGTCAAATCTTTAAAACTATTAATTATGAAAATTGGAAAAATCGTTGCGGTAGCAACAGGATCACTAGCAATAGGATCAGTAACATCAGAAGCTAATGCAACTGAACTATTTAATGTAGATCACTTAGGATCGGGTTCTGAGGTTAGAGCAAACCTAATTGATTTGAATAGTGATTTTGTCGCTGAAAATAAAATGGTTTCTAACCTGAACGTAGAGCTTAAGTGCGGTGAAGGTAAATGTGGTGAAGGAAAGTGCGGCGAAGGAAAGTCAGGAGACGATAAAAAAGAAGGCGACAAAAAGGACGCCAAAAAAGGTGATAAAAAAGATTCCAAAGCTGACGATAAGTCAAAAGAAGGCAAGTGTGGTGAAGGAAAATGCGGCGAAGGAAAGTGCGGTAGCTAATTCCCTTTATTAGTTTTTAATTTTAGATGCTCGGATAAGTTCTTATCTGAGCATTTTTTATTTCTACACAATGAAATACGTCGGTATTGGTTTTAGGCGTGATATCGCTCAAGACTTTTTAGATCTTGCCCCAGATAATCGCCCTAGTTTTATAGAGGTTGCTCCAGAAAACTGGATGAATCTGGGCGGCTATTGGAAACATATTTTCGATCAAGCAGCTGAACAATATGATGTCAATTGTCACGGGTTATCTCTAAGTATTGGAAGTCCAGACCCGCTGAATGAGCCCTTTGTGCAGCAAGTGCGCAACTTTATCCAAGAATACAATATTGGTGTATACTCCGAACATTTGTCCTACAGTCAGTGTAATAACGCACACCTTTATGATTTACTACCGATACCGTTTAGGAAGGATGCCGTAAAACACATATGTTCAAGAATTCACAGAGTACAAGACATGGTTGGACAGGCGCTTACATTAGAAAATGTAAGTTACTACACTACCCTCGCTCCTCAAATGTCTGAAGCAGAGTTCATTTCAGAAATTATAGAAGAAACCGATTGCAATTTACTTTTGGACGTTAATAATGTTTACGTAAACGCTTTTAACCACAAATACGATGCAAAAACATTTATTCAGTCCTTGCCATTAAACAAGGTTCAATACATACATATGGCTGGACACAAAAAGATTTCTGATTCGTTGATAATCGACACCCATGGCAGCCCAATTATCGACCCAGTTTTTGATTTATTTGAATGGACAATAGAAAGAATTGACCCAGTACCCGTATTACTGGAACGTGACTTTAACATTCCTGAGCTTCCCGAATTACTGAAGGAAGCAAATCAGTTGGAAAATATATGCGTAAAGCAATGGAATTGAAACCGGACACGTTCAAACAACAGGAACTTCTAGCTGAATATTGCCGTTCAGGCTCTATTTCTGACGATTTAGAGGTAAATACACAAAACGTAATACAATACCGAAGACTTGTTCGAAACATAATTTACGATACGTTGTCATCAGCTTATCCCATTACCAAATCTTACCTCTCCAATGAGGATTGGTCAGGTCTAGTAGATGAGTTTTTTAAAAACTATACCAATACCGAAGCCCAGATATGGAAGATGCCATTCGGTTTGTGCGACTACATATCAAATTATCCAAACTCATTCCAAGACCGATTTCCTTTTTTTGATGAATTGCTTTATTTCGAGTGGCTAGAAATAGAATTATATGCTGAAAAAGATATCGCCCATCCTACGTATCGGTCGGAGCTCAACAAGGTAAATCTAAACCCCCACCATCGCATTATTGAACTGAGTCACCCTTATCACAAATTTCCTATAGAAAAGGCGATTAAACTCGAAGGAGCGAGCTTTTTAGTTCTATTCAGAGACCTGTCTAGTTTCAAGGTAAAGTTCTCAGAAATAAGTCCTTTAATTGCTGAAATATTAAAAAGCCTGAACGAACATGACTGTGATTTGATTTCATGCGTAACCCACCATGCGGCTGCCTTTGATTTATACGACACGGAAATCATCTTTCAGCAAGCAACAAAAATTCTTGACGATTTTAAGCATCAAGGCCTTTTCATCTAGTCCTTATTCTTTCAACAGACGAATAGTTTGGAACCTATAGTGATCATTGGTGACAGACAAAAAATAAACACCTTTGCGACAATTGGGCAAATCCATTACAACATCTCCTTCTTTCTCTAGAATACTAACGGCTACCTCAGCACCTAGAACATCAGTTACCCTTATAGCACTACCCTTTGGTATGTTAGATAACTTCACATAATTTGAAAATGGATTTGGAAACACTTCTATAACCGCATTATTTTCAGCGCTTGATATCCCCATACAATCTTCCACCCAAACGTACTGTTCCGTGCTCCCCATACAACCATTGGTATCGGTGTACTCATAACTAATTTTGTGCGAACCGATACTCATTTGTTTTGGGTCAAAACGTTGATTAGGCACCTCGTTTATGAAATAATTACCACCATTAGGCGAACCACCCGTAATGATAAACCCACTTTCGTCACTGCAAAAATCAGTTTGTCCTAAACTCAATGATGCTGTAGGATTTTCTCGAATTCTTACTATCACAGTATCCACATCAGCACAACCCGCCTGATTCGTTAAGGTATGGTATGCAATATAATCTCCTACAGCTAAAGAACTTGGTCTAAATTTACAACTGTCAATGAAAACCATCCAGCTTCCTCCATCCCATTTCCCGTTGCCCTCTATCGGAGTAAGTACCACTGAATTTCGCTCGGATTTGCAATATGCCGTATCCACTTCTACAATGCCTGCATTGGGAAAGTCTGAAACTGTAATATTAACCGTTTTGGTGTCAAACAAAGCACCATCTAAAGCACGCAAGGTTATGGAATAGTTTCCGGGTTGAGAAAAAATGGCGTATGGGTTTCTTTGTGTTGAACCAGAACTTGTTGCCCCTGTATAAGTCCACTGCCATGCATTTACGCCATTGGATGATTTATCCGTCATAAACACGGTATCTCCAGCGCAAAGCGTACTTTGCGACACCGTAAAATCTGCTCGAGGCCCATCAATAAAACCTTGTCCAATTATGGAGTAGTCTTGTCTTCCACCACTCAAAGCTCCTTTGTGAGAAACACGCAAGTAATAATTTCCAGCAGGAATATTGGAATAATGTAGTTTTTCTACGTTATCTCTTACATTGTTTCCCTTTGTTGCAGCAGCAGCTCTTACTAACGGGTTTAATACATAAGGAAAGTATTGTGCACCCGTATTGATATTTACAAGGCGCACATCTAGGTCATTTACCAATTTCAAATTAGTAGAGTTCAGAGCCGGAGCATGCACGGTCCCTTCAATGTCTGTCCAAGCAATCGTTACAGTAATTGGACTGCTGCCGTTCGAAAAAACCACTTGCTCGTCTTGATTTCCGTTTACTAACGTGCGCTCTTCAATGAACACCGAATTATCACTAATTAGCTCCACTGCTTTTTTTGTATTCATCAATCCCCAACCAAACTTGTAATCAGGACCAGCTGCATTACCCGCTTCATCGGCAGTATGAATTACCAAAGCTTTCAGCGTTGCCGATTTCATATACCTGCTGTTTTCATTGTTATAGTGTTGTTGCAACAACAAACAAGAACCTGCTACACTTGGAGCTGCCATGCTGGTTCCGTTAGAATTTCCATAAGAGGTATTGGAGTTGTTGGTTGTGCTGTAAACCGATAAACCATTGCCTACAATATCCGGTTTAATTCTACCATCATCAGTTGGGCCCCAAGCGCTGAAGTTCGTCATGGCTACCCCATTTGGGTTTGAGTAACCATTAGTTAAATCGCCCACAGCGCCTACTAATAAAATATTCTTAGCATTCGCATATGTGGGTAAACAGTCGTAATCTCCATCTTTTTTTCTAGTAGCACTTGATGTTCTCCAAGCAGAGCCATCCCAATACCTGTGCGATCCCGTTCTAGAATCGTTTCTATCGTTACCAGCAGCCTTTACAATTAAATAATACGGGGCCATTCTTGCCATCCTATCCCAGTCGCGCGCTCGATTGTCGTAATATCCAAATTTGTAATCCTCAAAAGCACTGATAGAAATATTTCCATTCCAGTACCACGTATTTCCAGAACTACTCCAGCCTACTCTCGAACCGTAGGAGTGATTAGATACCAATAATCCTTGAGCAGCCGCAGAAGCCATTTCTGATCCGTCTGTATTCCAATCGTATGCCCATAGGGTGGCTTTAGGAGCCATTCCTTTAGCACTTGCACGAACACCAGAAGCTATTAATGTACCAGCAACATGCGTCGCATGTGAGTTTGTACCTGACGCACCATCTCTTCTGTTTACTCTGTTTCCAAATTCTTGATGTGTATTCCGGACGCCACCGCCGTCCCACTCACCAATAATCATGTTCTGACCCTCTAAATTATATCCCAGACCGCCAGCGTTGTGCACCTTGTCGGTCGATATGGTTCGTGCGGCATTTCTATTCAAAGACATTACGTATCTTGGAGAACCGTTTTCGTTAACCCCTACCAATTGCATAAAGCCATTTTCCGATTCCATTTCTAAAGGCCAATCGTGTTTTTTGGCAAGTTTGTGCGCTCGGGCAAAGTCTAAACTATCTTCGATAAACAGCTCTTTCGAGAGTGCGTAAAGCCCTTCAATATCTGTATTCTGAAGCACTCTCTGCTTCGCTGTTTGAGCATTAGCAATACCTCCAACAAGTAATAATAGGGTAAAAACAAAAAATAATACTGGTGCTTTTCTCGTCATATTGCAAATATCTCAGTTATTTCTCTGTAACGTGATACGAAATCTAAAAATTTCTCTACAACGCAATAACGAATCAAAAGAAAATAGGTTGGTCAAAATCCAACAACCTAATTGGTTGGAAATGACTATTGAAAGCTTAAAAGCATTTAAGCCAATAATTTATAGGATATAAAAAATATGGCAAAACCTATGAGCATCAATAGACTTACAATAGATAAGTAGTTCAGCCATTTTGGTAAAATATTGTTTTTTTCTTTTGCTAAAATTTTAACGGATCTGTAATTTAATAACGCCAGTAACGGAGTGGTTAAAAATGAGATAGTAGTAGCAAAATCAACCAGTTGGCGCATATTATCTAAAACATAAATCAATATCAAAATGGAACCTATTGCCAGAGCGGTAAGTAACTTCTTGTAGTTGAACCACCTAGATTTATTGCCTGGAAACAATTCAAATGCAGTGGCCAATGATCTAGGAAAAGCATCGAGACAAGTAATGCTAGTGCTGAACATGGTAATTAACGCGGCAATTCCAATAATTGGTAATACCCAGCTTCCGATTAACCCGGTATAAACTCCAATTAATTGACCACTAAAAGCAGCTCCTCCACTTTCTAATTGCATGCCTGCACCATATAGTGTATATGCTCCCAATCCCAAAAACATAAAAGCCAAAATCGCTGTTCCAAAGTAGCCTACATGAAAGTCCAATTGGCTTTTACTGATTGCTGAAGATTTTTTGTTTTTCTCTTTTCTCCACACCGAATGCCAAACAGAAATATCCATCGGGGCAGGCATCCAACCAAAGAACGCGATTAGAAAAAACAAGTTGTTACGGTCATTCCAATCAAAACTGGCTAATTCCACTTCTATGGGGTTGGCACCATACCAAGCAAATAAAAAGGTCAGTAAAGTGGCTACTGACAGCAGTATTACCACACTTTTCATCATTCTATCCAAGAATTGATATCCGTTGAGCAACAACGTGAGCCAACAGCCAATAATGACCACAATACCCCAAAACTGAGCTGACCAAGCTATTGGGAATAAATATGCGGCTAGCCCTCCAGTAACCACCGCTATTGCCGCAATAACCGCAAACATGGTCGACGTTGTTAATACAACAAACAATACCAAAGCCCAAGTTCCTTGCATTTTATATCCACTTAATATGGTGCCTTTTGCATTATCCGAATACAAGGGCCCCATTAAAAAAAAAGGATACTTAACGATATGTGCCAGTACAATTACCCACACTAACTCAAAGCCAAATTCAGCTCCTGCCCTAGTACTCTGCACAAGATGAGAAACACCAACAGCAGCGCCAGCATATAGCAATCCTGGACCAATATTTTTCCAATTCAATTGATTCATATCCCCTCTATCGAAGTTTTCTTTTTAAGTGTTTCAGTTCATCCGATTGAATGTAATCGGGACTCATTTCAATTGCTGACATATTGAGTCTTTTTGAGTCTGTGCCAAATGTAGCGACTCGAATATTGTTTTGATGCGCAAGGTCCACCAATGAAGCATTCAAATCTTCTACCGAAACCGTAATCCCAAATGCAGCGAGCCGAATGGCCTGTTCTAAGGCATAAGAAAACTCATTGTAAACGAATAGCTTCACGAAAGGAAGTCGTTGACTAAACGCCTGAGCGTGTTGAATTTCATTGAACTCAACTAAAATATTTTCATGCAAATCGTATTCATTAATTATGGATTCCAGCGCATCGATATACTGCACAATATCTAATGAATCTGCATTTTGGTTATAGGTTTTTACATCAATGGTTAATGTAAAGTTTTTTGAGAATCGCACACAGGAGAGCAGTTCTTTTAAGGAAATAACTTTGTGCGTTGATGGGCCAATAGTCGAATAAGCTACACCATCAATAGCACTCCAATTTTTTTCATACAACATACCATTCCGGTTTGTTTTTTCACTCAACTCTTTATCGTGAAACAAAACAAGCGTACCGTCTTTGGTAAGTTGCACATCCACCTCTACCCCATCAATTCCCAGCTCTGCTGACTCCTGTATGGACTTTAGAGAATTTAAAGGCGCAGAATATTCAACTCCCATTCCTCCATGACCAATAATTTTAATATCGTTACCACTTAAATTATCAATTGCAACATCTTCTTTTTTACACGCTACTAGGCAAGCTGTAATAATGCAAAGCACAAAAAGAAGTTTGTTACGAATCATTGAAGTAGTTATTTCATTCAAATAAACAAAATACTCTTCGCTCCATTCCTTCCGATTAGTATTATTTTGTTGTTGTGATCACTTATTTTGCAGACGTCATTGTGCCAATTGGCTTACCTAAACTCTTTACTTACCGCATCCCTAAAGATTTAGAAGCTGAGGCAAAACCCTTTGTGCGTGCAGTGGTTCCCTTTGGAAGGAAAAAACTTTATGCAGGTCTCATAGCAAAAGTACACTCTACGCCTCCAGAGGCCTATCAAGCAAAGTACATTGAACAAATTTTAGACGACCAACCTATAATTCATGAAGTAAACTTTAAGCAATGGGAATGGGTGGCACAATATTACATGAGCACACTCGGTTCGGTAATGAATACAGCGCTACCCGCTGGCTTTAAAATATCCTCAGAAACCAAAATCACAAAGCATCCAGAACTCACCACCATCAAAACCGATTTGAACGACAAAGAATACCTTATCCTTGAAGCACTAGAATCCCAAAGTCAGCTGAGTCTATCCAGTATATCGGAAATACTGCAACAAAGCACTGTACTGCCGCTAATAAACGGCATGATCAACAAACGATTGCTGATTACTGAAGAAGACATGAAACGACGGTTCAAACCAAAACTTGTCGTGTATATTCGACTAACCCCGAATTTCAGGAACGAGAAAAACCTGAATGAGGTGATGAACGATTTGGCTAGCGCTCCCAAACAAATGGAAGCCCTATTGCAATATCTGAAATTGTCGAATTGGCACACAAATAAAAGAGTTGAGCTGCGCAGACAGGTGCTGAATGAAGCCATGCAAAAAAGTACTGGCGCTGTAAAAGCATTGATTGACAAAAAAGTCTTTGAGCTGTATGAACGCGAAGAAGGGCGCTTGAATCCATTTCTGATTGACTCGGATCTCAAATTAGAATTAACCGAGCAGCAAACAACCGCATTGTCAAAAATCAAAGGGTTTTGGCAAGAAAAAAAGCCCGTATTATTACATGGAGTCACTTCTTCTGGAAAAACAGAAGTGTACATAAAGCTCTTGAAAGAGTGCATTGATAAAGGAAAGCAAGCCTTGCTTCTTATCCCTGAGATTGCTTTAACAACTCAGTTGGTGAACCGTTTAAAGTCGCACTTTGGCAAAGATATGGGCGTGTATCATTCTCGGTTTAATGATAATGAAAGGGTTGAAACCTGGAACGCAGTATTGGGGTCACATAAATATTCCAGTTTCAAATTAATAGTTGGAGCTAGGTCTGCCTTGTTTCTGCCTTTCTCGAACTTGGGGCTGGTAATTGTAGACGAAGAGCAAGAAAACTCTTTTAAGCAATTTGACCCAGACCCGCGTTACCACGCAAGAGACCTAGCAATTGTAACTGCAAAAATGCATCAGGCTGATGTACTGTTGGGCACCGCAACTCCATCATACGAGAGTTTTGAAAATGCTCGAAACCATAAATATGGCTTGGTTGAAATGAAAGAGCGATTTGGAAACCGGCCCATGCCAAAAATTCAAATCTCAGATTTAAAACAAGCCTATAGTCAAAAAGAAATGCGCATGAGCTTCGGCCCTGACCTCTTCCACGAAATGGTTCAAGCCTTGGAGCGAAAAGAGCAAATCATCTTGTTTAGAAATAGACGGGGGTTTGCACCAAGAGCCCAATGCACCACTTGTGGTTGGACGAGCGACTGCAAAAACTGCGACATCAGTTTGACCTATCACAAATTCAGAAAAGAACTCGTTTGTCACTACTGTGGCTTCAACATTCCGTTTCCTAAAACTTGTGGACAGTGTGGCTCTGCAACAGTTTATATGCAAGGTCAAGGAACCGAAAAAATTGAGGAAGAATTGAATGAATTATTTCCTCAAAGCAGAATTGCCCGAATGGACTTGGAAACTACGCGACAAAAACACAGTTATCAAAAAATAATTTCGGACTTTGAGGAAAGACAAATTGATATACTAGTTGGAACTCAAATGCTGTCTAAAGGACTGGACTTTGACCATGTCAGTTTGGTAGGCATTATTAGTGCTGACTCCATTCTGCATTATCCCGATTTTAGAGCCTACGAAAGAGCTTACAGCTTAATGGAACAAGTTTCAGGACGAGCCGGGCGAAAAAACAAAACAGGTAAAGTTGTCATCCAAGCATTTGATTCTGATAATCCTATTTTATCTTCCGTGCAAAAACACAATTATGAAGGAGTTTACAAGGAGCAACTCAAGCACAGAAAACAATTCCATTACCCACCTTTTTCTCGATTGATTCAACTCACCTTAAAACATAAAGACCCTCAGGTTCTGAGAGTCTCTGCCGAACATTTTGCAAAGTATTTGAAACCCGAGTTTAAGGAAAACATGCTTGGGCCTGAGGCGCCTACTATAGCTAGAATACGTAATTGGTACATTGAACAAATTCTGATTAAATTACCCGCAAACCAAACCAATACTGCTGCTAAACGTTTGATACAAGAGGCCATAAATCATTTTAAAAGTCAAAAAGAATTTAGTGGAATTCGAATCGTGATTGACGTAGATCCACAGTAGCCTTTGCCTAGAAATAATTCTAACTTTGCCCAAAATTCAAAATAAATTCAAGTACTTGAAAATCAAATACTTATTTATACTCTCACTGCTTCCCGCATTAGTTTTTAGCCAAGGCAATAAGCGAAAAAGAACCTTTGGTAAAAAAAGTTATGCTTTTTACAAGCATGAATTGGAACTGGGCTTAGGGGTAAGTAATTATTTAGGTGAATTAGGAGGTAATGATGGTCCTCCAAAAAGGTTTTCACCGGGTGATGTGGAACCTGCAGAAGCAAAGTTTTCTGTCACAGTGGGCTACCGGTACAATATTAACTCAAGGTTTGCCGCACGATTTGCCTACACAGGAGGTAAAATATCTGGAAGTGACCAACGGACTAACGAACCTACTCGTAACTACAGAAACCTAGCTTTCCAGACGAACATTAACGAAGTTATGGCATTGGGCGAGTTTTACCTAACTCGAGCAGACTATGGGCATGGCTTTCACAGAACTGGCGTGACTGGAAAAACTGGAACCAGCTTATCAGCCAGTTTACACTTAGGTATTGGTTTCTTGAAATTCAACCCTACCTACAATGGAGTTCCTTTGCAACCGTTAAATACTGAAGGACAAGGACTTCCCGGTGCTGAAGATCCATACAAATTATCCACAGTAATTATTCCTTTTGGATTCAATATTGGCTATGAAGTAACCAAGTGGTTGAGGGTGGGACTGGATGCAACGCACCGGTTCACAACAACCGATTACTTAGATGACGTCAGCGGCAATTATTACGATCAAGAAGAGATTCGAAAAGCATACGGTGATTTTGCAGCCGAAATGTCTGATAGAACGGACGGAACAAAAAATTGGACGAGTCCTGGTGCTCCGAGAGGCAACCCCAAGAATGACGATGGCTACTTTACGGTAATGGTAGTGGCGACTTACACTCCATTTATACGTCCTAAACGCTCGACAAAAAAACGTTTCCGCCCAAAATTCTAGTCTTGAAGGAAGTATTCCGGTTCAAAAAATTTGAGATAGATCAGACCAATGCTCCGTTTAAAATCGGCACCGATGGCTTATTGCTGGCCACATGGGCACAGCACACTGCCCCAAAACATATCCTTGACATAGGTTGTGGAACAGGTTTAATGGCGCTAATATTGGCTCAACGCTTCACATCTGCGTCCATTAAGGGTATTGATATCAACAACAAGGCTTATGAGATATCAAAATCAAACTTTAGGGGCAGTCCTTTTTCAAGCAGATTAAAGGCTATTCACAGCCCGCTTAGACAATTTGAACCGGCTGAAAAGTTTGATTTAATTGTTTGCAATCCCCCATTTTTTAAAAGCAGCACCCTATCGGGAAACAAAGACAAAGACACGGCGCGTCATGCGGTGAATATGACTTTGGCTGAGCTTTTTTCAAAAGCTGCTTTACTGCTGAATTCTATCGGTGTTTTTGCCTTAGTTGTTCCTTATTACGATTTAAAGTCGATAGAAAGTTTAGCGGAACAGCACAAACTGAGTTTACTGCGCTCATGCGCAGTGCAACCCACACCTCAACACCAGCCCAAGAGGTTATTATTGGAATATAGCCCGAGTGCTAAAAAACCGGAACATTCAAAGTTAGTTATTGAAGCATTCGGCAGGCACGGCTATTCAAAGGAATACCTCTTGTTGACAAAAGATTTTTTGTTAGACAAATAGACCATTTTCTTTAAGCCCTAAAGCCATTACTTTCGGCTTGTTCAATTATCATGACTATAGCGCAAAATATAACGCTGTTTTGTGGGCTTACTGTTACTGTAGCCAGCCTTGTGCTTTACACAAGAAAAATGGAAAAGCCTGCTGCACTCTTGCTGACTATTGGCGGTTGCTTTATTTTCTGTTTTGCTGCATTGCTTGACCCTTTTCTGAATCTTTGGGATGAACGCTTCCATGCGCTTGTCGCAAAAAATATGATGGAACACCCATTTACACCAATGCTATACGCTGACCCAGTGCTTGACATGGCATACGACCGTTGGGATAGAGCAACTGTTTGGCTCCACAAACAGCCGCTTTTTTTGTGGCAGATTGCGCTAAGTTTTAAAATTTTTAGAGTGTCGGAATTCACGCTGCGGTTGCCCGGAGCTGTATTACTATCGGTTTGTATTTATTCCATTTATAGAATGGGAAAAATACTAGTAAATGGCTCTGTGGGATTTCTTTCGGCTTTGCTATTTATTGGGAATTTTTATGTATTGCAAGTTATTTCTGGCAGACAACAATTGGATGTAAATGATGCTGCTTTTACTGCATATGTCTGTTTAAGTATATGGGCACTCCTCGAGTACTACGATTCAAAGAATAAATTTTGGATTGTACTCATTGGAGTTTTTGCAGGAGCTGCTGTGCTGTGCAAATGGCTTGCTGGTTTATTGGTCTACCTCGTATGGGCTTTTTTCATATCACTGAACAAAAAAGACCGTAAAAATCAAACGAAAAACCTTTTTGTGGCATTGGGTGCAACCTCAGCGATAGTTGCTCCCTGGCAAATTTACACGCTGCTTTCCTTTCCTAAGGAAGCAACCCAAGAAATGGCCTACAATTCTGAACATTTTTTCACTGCTTTAGAAGGACACGAGGAAAATATTTGGTTTCATTTTCAGATACTTCCTGAGATGTATGGAAGCATAATTTGGTGGCTTATCCTGCCTGCAATATTACTTTTTGCTTTTAAAGACAAACATCATTATTTGAGAATATCATTGGTTGGCGCGGTGATTTTTGTCTATTTATTTTTCACCATTGCCGCTACAAAAATGCCTTCATTTACTTTACTGGTAATGCCTGTTTTGCTAATAGCAGTCGCCTACTTTATTCAGCTGATTCTACAGCAAACGGTAGGCGGCCCAGAGCGTTCCTTGACCCACCGAATACTCTTTCTAATTGTTGGAATTGGATGTACCGTCTTCAATTTTAATTTTGAACAACTGCAGACTCAACATTTCTCTGAAAATAACGAGTATATCGATAAATTATCTAGGAACAAGGAGACTTTTAAAAACCTACCCATTTCAGAAAATACCATACTCTTAAACGTAAAAGGCCGACATTACGTTGAAGCTATGTTTTATACAGAGGTGCCTGCCTACAACTTTGTACCCAATGAAAAAGAAGTGCAGCGACTGCTGGGTTTAGGTAAACAATTGTTGATATTTAGACCAACTGAAGCGCTTCCTGATTATATCACAAACTGCACTTCATGCAAGATCTACGATAAAAAAATTGAAGGTTGGGAGTAATGGAATTAAGATTTTGTTGAGAAACAATGAGCAGTCGTATTAGAAGGTCTCATTCAAAATACCGTAAACATAATTCGCAGTAAGTCGCGCTTTTTGGTTTTTGCTCATAAGCTCAATCAGCTTCAATCTGGCTTTTAGATAGCCTACTTCCCTACTATTGATCATGAACACAGAACTTTCACCCGCTTCAAACATGGACTTTTCGCCTTCCAACAGCCTCAAGTAATCACTTACCGTACCTTCATACAATTCAATTTGATCAAGCGTGATTCTCCAACTGTTTAAAGATGCCTTTGCCTTAAAGGATAGTTGTTCTCGTTTATTGGTCATTTGCAGCTGTGCTTCATTCTGTTTTATTCTTGTCAACTTCAAATCCCCACGTTCTTTTCTCAAAAGAATCGGCATTGAAAAGTTCACGCCCCAATTGTAATTTAAGCTGGAATAGTTATTAAAAGGATCACCACCAATGGGCTGACTCAAAGCGTTGTACTTCAAGTTAAGAACCGGCTTCAATTGCTCCCTTTTCAATCGCGCATTTATATCCAATGTTTCCACCTTAAACTGGTATTGAAGCAGCTCGGGATGATTTTGCAACAGGCTATCCATGTTGGAATAAAAGTCGTCGGACAAGGAGGTAGAGTTCATTTCATTGATAGTGAAAGGCTTCGTGTTTTCAGCCAATTCTAACGGAATGAACCCTTCTTTCCAAAGAAATACTTCTAAGTAAGCAGAAGCATTTTGAAAGTCAAGTTGAAACTGTTTCAGCTCCAGAGACCTATTTTGTACTTGAATCCAAGATTCTACCGTATCGATATTAGGGGCATCTCCAAATAATGCATTGTTTTTAACCCCACGAAACCGCTCCGTGGCAAGTGCTAAACCCTCCTCCAAAACAATCATATCGTTGTAAGATTGAAACCAACTCCAGTATGCTTTGCCCGCCTCGTACAACAAGTCGTTCAATATTATTCTGCGCTGAGCTTCTGTACTTTCTCTAAATATTTTTGCCCGCTTTAATTCTGCCCTACGCTGGTCGATAAAAAGCCCATTACCAATAGGAAGTTCTATTCCGGCATACCATAAGCCACTTCCAGGAGTAGCATCTTCTGGGTTCAAATTGGTTCCTTCGTTGTTTTCGTAACCCGCCTTTACGGCAAGGCCAAACCACGTAGGTATTTTCAAACCAGCATCCAGTAATTCGTAATACTCATCTCCTTTAAATTGTTTCTGAGAAAAGTCCCCAAAAAGTTTTGGGTCGAACCCTCCCCTAGCCTTTAACAGGTAGGCCTCTCCACTTTGTACAGCAAGTTCTGCTTGTTGAGAAATTGGATGGTTCTCTTTTACCTGAGCCATGAACTTCTCGTAGCTTAGAATTACGCCCGCCGAATCTTTTTGGGCAAATGTGAAACTCACGCTAGCAAGAAAAAGTATGGTGAGTATGTACTTAGTAAAACTCATACTAATTACTTCTTTCCTTTATTTTTTGGAGCAGCACCGCTGGCCTCGGGTTCGTAATAATCTGGCGGAAATCCATTGACCTGTCGCCACAACTCGTACCAGACGGGCACGTCTTTCAATAAAAGCATATTCATGGTACCTGCACCAACTCTAAGTGCTTCTGGCCATAAATGATCCGAAGTGTCTGGTTTCACTAAAACTCTGTACAGTCCATTATCGCTTATAAAATTATCAATAGCGAATACCTCGCCGCCATAAGTACCGTAACTCGTATTGGGCCAACCAGAGAAAACAATGGCAGGCCAACCATCAAATTGAATCCGTGTTTTTTCGCCCTTTTTTATAAGTGGCAAGTCTATTGGACGCACATACATTGCCACAGCCAAATCGTAAGAAGCAGGCATAATACTTACAATTTTAGCCCCTTCTTTTATGGTTTCACCAATACCCGACTGAATGGCTTTTGTAATGTATCCGGTTTGCGGCGAAGTGATGTAATACATACCCGTACGTATGCTATAGTTCATGTATTGGTTTTGAAGTTTGGTAACCATTGCTTCTGCATCGTACATATTTGATAGCGCGGTAAACTTATTAGACTCTGCCTTAGCTATATCGTCTCGATATTGAGCGGCAATGGAAGTCAACTCAACTTTTGCATTAATCACCTCATTAATACTCGCTAACAGCTTGTTCTCTTTGCCAATCATTTCAGATTCGCTTTTCCGCAACTTCAGTTTTTTATTCTCGGTATCTGTCAAAGACTTTAATCCTTGCTGCTGAAGGTTTTCAAAACGATTGAATTGTTTTTCCGCAATTTCGTAATCTATAACTGCGGCCTTGTAGGCTATACTATCACTCTGGACTTTTAATTTTGCTTGTCTCAATTTATTCTTTGCCTGCTCAATCTTCAGTTTACTGGTTTCCACCAAAGCATCGATCTGATTGTCCAATGCTTTAATCTTTTCCATATAAGACTTTACGGACATTTCTTTTGCTTTCAACTGATCGTTCGTCCTGCTCAATAAGTTCGGATCAAAGTAGGCATCCTTTATTTCCGAAATAAATAAAATTGTATCGCCTTTGTTTACAAAATCACCTTCTTTTACGTGCCATTCCTCTATACGTCCAGCAATAATTGAGTGAATGGTTTGAGGGCGCTGATCGGGTCTAAGCGTTGTTACTTGACCTCTTGCTCTGATATTCTGCGTCCATGGCAAAAGCAATAGAATAATACCCACACTAGAAAGCGATACTACCAAGCGTAAAAATACCTTTCCAGAAATCTTTGACTCCACGTAATTTAACGCGGGGTACTTCTCCGTTTTTATTTTATCTGTGATGCTCTGTTTCGAAATATTAAGCATGACCGTTCGTATTAAAATTTGCAATCGACTTTAACTCTTCATACGTTCCGTCGTGTTTCACGTCACCTTGCTCCATAATCACCACACGGTTACATTTTTTAGCTAAATAAGGGTCGTTCGATACAGCAATTAAGGTCCATTCGTTTTCTGGTGAAGTTACGAAATCCATAATTCTGCGGTTGTCCTCTTCACCCAAATGCTCAAAAACATCTTCTAGTAGCAACAGTTTCGGTCGGTCTACCACAGAGCGCGCCAAGATTATTTTCTGCACAATACTTCTAGGCAAATGCACACCCTGTGGACCCAAAATGGTGTCGTAACCTTTAGGTAAGGAGCGAATGTAATGTTCCAACCCAAATTCGTGTACCACCCATTGCACATTCTCCAGCGTTGCTCTGGGCCTTCCCATGGTAATGTTTTCGAATAAAGTACCGTGAAAAAGGCGCTCTTGAGATAAGCAATCTCCAATAATACTTCTCAATGACTCCATATTGATGTTGTCAATCGGTAGCTGATTGTAAGTAATACCACCTTCTTGAATTTCGTAGAGCCCCGCCAATACTTGCAAAAGAGTACTCTTTCCGGATACATTCTCTCCCGTTACCAAGACTTTTTCCCCTGCATTTATCTGCAATGAGAGGCCTTTTAAGGTTCTATTTTTTTGTCCAGCAAAAGTAAAGTCAATATTCTCTAAGGTAACTTCCATGCCTGGATTGGTCATTTTTTCGACGGCATCTACTCCATCTTCGTGATCCAAGGGCATATCGGTCACCTGACCAAGTTTTTCAATACCCGTTAGTATGTCGTAGATGGTTTCTAAACTGAGAATCAGCTTTTCTACCGAAGTCATCACCAACAGAATAATAATCTCGGCAGCTACAAACTGACCTATATTCATACTTTGGTCCATTACCAAAATCCCACCTAGGATAAGTAGACCAGATGCTACAATCACCTTAAAGCCCACCATCAACCAGTACTGCTTCAATAATGTTTTGAAGTGACTCTCGCGCGCTCCGAGGTAATCGCCAACATGCGCGTCCACACGGTTGAGGGGCATTTTTGTTTTACCCGCTAACTTTATGGTCTGAGAAATTCTGGCAAGCTCCTCCAACCAGTGCGCCACTTCGTATTTGTGCTTGGATTCTTTTAAACTCGTTTGTAAGCCAACTTTACCCGTAAATTGAAAGATGAAGTATACCAAGAACACCATTATAATACTGAACAACATAAAGAAGGGATGGTAAAGCGAGAGTAATAAAAGCCCAAATAGCACTTGGAGACCCGCTGCAGAAAACTCTATAAGAAGCTTAGACAATCCTTTTTGAACCGTAATTATATCAAAGAAGCGGTTCATTAATTCGGGTGCGTAATGCTTATACATTGCGTCCAGCCGGATTCTCGGTATTCTGTAAGCAAATTCGAAGGCCGCTCTACTAAATATTTTCTGTTGCAAGTTCTCCGTAATTCTCAACTGAAAGATTTGCAGTACGCCGTTGGCAGCTACACCCAACACAACAAAGGCAACCAAAATCACCCATGAGGTACTCATTCTACCCCCTTGTATCAGGTTTACAATAGCTTGAATTCCTAAGGGTAAACTCAAATTCACTACACCACTAAAGAGCGAGTAGATATATACGTTTCTTATTTCTAACCAATCCGGCTTCAGCATGCGCCAAAAGCGCTGAGTAGGTGTTAAAGAATTTTCTGAATACATGAGCTTACTTAGATATTGTTTTAAAGACCATCATTAAATAAAATTCACAAATTGCGTCTTCTCCTTTTACAACGTTCGTCAAGCGCGGCAAATGATCAGCAAAAAAACGCTGGTTGTGTGCCCCTTCTATTACCGTTGAAATTAACATGTTTGGATATTTAAAGCTTGGATTTATCTCCAACACTATAGACCCCACGCGCTCCACAAGGTTTTTATACCCAATAAAAATCCCCTCCTCATTTTCCTGATCAACATCCTTGGTTAAGTAGGCTTTTGAAGATTCAATAATTACAATATTAGACAGCTTAACCACATCGATGTGCAGTCCGGTAAAACTTTCATCAATTTCTGATGTTAATAACACAATTGCACGCTTTAGGCGTTCTTCAGGCGATTCGATATTCGCCAAGGTAAACTCCAATCGGTACTCTGTAAATGACCAGTACCAAGTGGTAAGGTATAACAGTAATTTATGTTTGCTCTCGAAGTATCGGTAAATGGAGGCTTCGGCTGAATTTATGACTTGAGCTAATTTTCTGAAAGTAAATGCATCAAAACCTATTTCGTTGATGAGATCAATACCGCGCACCAATATCTTATTTCCGAGCTCACTGGTCTGAGGGTCTTTGATAAAGGTGCTTTCCTTTACATCAAAAACTACCTTGGAGAGTACATTATTCATATTGAAAAATATTTGCGCAATATTAATAGTAATACTATCACTAGTATATATAAAATTAGCGGATTTCTTAAAAATTAGTTAATAGTATCGCTTTTCAAAAACCAATGTCTTTTAGTTTTGCGCTATGTTAAATGCATTGAATCAATTTTACCTCCAACAGAAAGAGCCTAACAAAAGCTGCTACTTGGCTTTAAGAGATGTGATTTTGGGGCTATCTGAGGAAATTACGCCAGAGTGGAAATACAAATTGCCCTTCTTTTATTACAAGGGGAAAATGTTTTGTTATCTCTGGCAGGATAAAAAAACGCATGAACCCTACATTGGTATTGTACGAGCACAAGGGCTGGAACTAGACTACCTCATTCAAGGCAATAGAAAACGTATGAAAATTTTACCAATTCCGGCAAATGAAGATTTGCCCATAGAAAAAATACGAGAAGCTCTACTACTGGCTATGCAGCAGTACGCTTAATTAAAAACCAACCTGCAACTGAATTTGAGCCATACCTCGATAATGAGAAACACTCGCTTCCCCGATAGTGTTCGAAACAAAAATTGGTCGGTTTTGATAGTTTAAACTCAATTTAGACTGATGATCGCCATTGATGTACCAATTGATACCTCCTTCAACCATTGCCATAGGCTCATTGAGTGCTTGAAAATTTGAAATTTGAGTGGCTAGAAATGGTTGCAGTTTTCCATTTTCACTGAGTATACTGTTGCCAAATGCTACGCCCACCTGCGCATAAATTGTATTTCCTGTACCTCGCATGGGGAAGCCATTTCCAGAGCCATTTAGTGAGGAATTATTACCCAGCCCATTTGCCGGGTTCATAACGGCTCCGTTGAGTAAAAAGTTTTTTCCGTAATCCGAATAGGTAAACGCAGCATAAGCGGTTAATGATGTACCGTTTTTTGGTTAAGAGGAAGGTTTAAAAAAATATCGCTTGCTAGTAAAACAAGAGACTGTTGCATCGTATCGCCCGAAATACTGAGTTCTGAAATTGCATTTTCTTGAAGGGTATACCCCAATCCCAAGGCCAACACCTTTTTTGCTCCTAAATAAGTGCCCACGCCAAATGGCAGCGTATTGTTTTCATGCTCAAAAAGCTGATATTTTAAATAGCCATTTAATTGCGGCTTTGGCGGCTTGGCGCTGAATGTAGCATTCAAAAAACTCAACGTTGGGAGCGTGGCAGGAGCATTTTGGACCGCAAAAGGAAAGGATACACCTAGTCGGTAGTCCAATTGAGACAATTGACCTTTTGCGTATACCGTAAACCTACGAATAAATTGGTCGTTGATACCATTAGTAGCTTGTTGATACAGTGGCGCATCCAATGACATAATTGCTCCCGCAGCAGGAGCCGAGTATCGAGACAGTCCAGCCCAAGAGGTTAACCCTGCACCAACACTGATATAGTTTTTGTAAACCTTTAGCTCTCCCAAAGCATCGTGAAAAAAAGCTCCTTGAAACTGAGTGGAGTTAAAGCCAAAATTATTGATGCCGAATTGAGTATAAAAAAATGCATAATCGTTTACCTGGCCAAATGCCTGAAACCGAAGTCGCCGAATGCCCATATCTGTATACGCATCAAACGGAGTTCCGAACAATGTACTCCCTGGGTTCAAATCCGTATGCCTCAACCACAATTGTCCCATACCGGTAAACCTTAAATAATGACTACCCGAGGAATTTAAATTGTAACGCACTTGTTCCTTTTTTACTGTCAGGGTATCTCCAAACAGCTGAAAAGAACCGCACAATGAAAGAACAAGGACAACAAAAAATGAAGAATTAATATTCTTGAAGTATATCATGAAACTTACTAGGCCTCCTCTTGAGCAAGCAGCACCTCAGTTTTCGATTTTGTATTATCCACGAAAGATAACAATTTGTCTAAAACTAAATCTACAGCGGCATCGGGACAAGAAGCACCGCTAGTTAAAATCAGTCGCACCTTGTCTTTTTTTGGAAACCAATTACTGGTCGTCAACATTTTTTGATTCGAATAGCTGAAATGATGAATCAACTGCTCATCTTCAATTTCTTCGGCACTGGAAATATAGTAAGTCGGAAATTTCTCTTCCAAAAGCTCTGCTAAATGACTGGTATTCGAGCTGTTGTAACCACCAACCACAATTGCAAAATCTGCCTCTTGCTTCAGAAGACCATAGGTAGCTTCTTGATTATCATTTGTTGCATAACAGAGCGTATCTCTTGTATCTACAAAATGTGCTTTTAAACTTTCTTCCCCAAATTTCTCTTGCATGACCAATTTAAAAAACTCCGCGATCTCGTGCGTTTCGCTTGCCAACATGGTCGTTTGATTTACAACTCCTACTTTATCAAAAGCTGTTTCTGGATCAAAGCCTTCAGAATATTTCCCCTCAAATTCGTTAAAAAAAGATGCAGTTGGAGCTTCTCCATTGACAAAACGAGCCAAAAGTCGCGCTTCTTCAATATCCTTCACCACCACAGAGGGAGCGCTTTCTTTACTGTGCGAAAATGTAGCACGTGTTTCTTCGTGTGCATGCTTCCCGTGAATAATTACCGTTGCTTCTTGCCTGCCCAATTTATCACTCATGTTCCACACCTTTTTTACAAAAGGACAGGTGGTGTCGTAAGATGCTATTTGTATGCCAATCGCCTTTAGTTTTTGCTCAATATCTACCGTAGTTCCGAAGGCCGGTATCAACACTACATCGTCTGCGTTGAGCTCAGACCATGGAATGATTTGTTTTCCGCTGGTATCCATGATAAACCGTACCCCCCTATCCGTCAAGTCTTTATTTACTAATGGGTTATGAATCATTTCACTCAACAAAAATACCCGTTTTCCTGGGTGCTCTTCTAGCGTTTTAAAGCTGATTTCAATTGCATTCTCCACCCCATAACAAAAACCAAAATGACGCGCAACTAGCACTTCAATTGGACCAAAATCTAAAACTGCTGGAGAAAAATCTTTTTTTCTCGGGTCCATAATTTTTCTGAGCTCCTTAATTTTACCTATAAAGGAACTTTTGTAGTGCTGCGGTATTTCAAATTTTTTCATGGAAGTGCAAATGTATAGCTTACCAGAAAAGAAAACATTTACCTACCAAAAGGGTTGAAATTCTAGAAAAATCAACAACCAAAAATTCATTCAGCTTCTTTTTTCCGAAAAGAAATACACTACTTTTGCAGCTCGCCTAGGTGGTGGAATTGGTAGACACGCCAGCTTGAGGGGCTGGTGCTCGTTTAGGGCGTGCTGGTTCGAGTCCAGTCCTGGGCACTAAAAAACCGCTTTTTGCGGTTTTTTTTTAGCAGTTACCGAATGAATATTGAGGACTTAAAAGTTTTAGAAATCGCAAGTGTACTTGCTGGACCGAGTGTAGGTAGCTTTTTTGCAGAGCTAGGCGCCAAGGTTACAAAAGTGGAAAACCCAACACTTGGTGGTGACGTGACAAGAAGTTGGAAACTACCCAATGAAGACCCCGATAGAAAGGTTTCTGCTTACTATGCCGCGGCAAATACGAACAAGACCGTAATCTATTTAAACTTTGACGAACCCGATGATAAGGCATCCCTGCACCTACAAATTGCGCAATGCGATATCATCATAGTGAACTTTAAACCGGGAGACGCGGAAAAATTTGAGCTTGGCTATCGCCAATGTTTGAATCTAAACCCAAAACTGATATACGCTGAAATTACAGGATACGGTTCAAAAATAAAGCGCTCGGCATTCGACATGATTCTGCAAGCCGAAACTGGTTATTTATCCATGAATGGATCAAAAAACGCTATGGCAAAGTTACCCGTTGCATTTATAGACTTGTTTGCAGCGCATCAACTGAAAGAAGGTGTTTTGGTCGCTTTATTGAATGGTAATCAACCCGCAAAAGTATCGGTATCGCTTTACGACGCTGCCATTGCATCACTTGCCAATCAGGCGACCAACCAACTAATGAATGACCATACGCCAAAACGATTAGGGACCTTACACCCGAATATAGCGCCTTATGGAGAAATTTTAGAATGCTCTGACGGTGCACAGTTAGTTCTGGCGGTTGGAAACAACAAACAGTTCCGTGGCTTGTGTTCTATTCTTGGGTTAAACCCGAATGAAAAATACAAGAGCAATTCCAAACGACTTGAAAATAGAACAGCGTTGCAAGCTGATCTGCAATCGGCCGCTCTGCAAATTACGAGTACTGATTTTTGCGAAGCTTGTGATAAATTGCAAGTGCCGGTGGGCAGAATCTTAAGTTTAAAAGAGGTTTTTGATTCTTCTGAAGCTCAGCGTTTGGTTATTGAAGAAGAGTATGACCAAGAACGGGTAAGAAAAGTAAAGACCGCAGTATTTACTATTTCTTCTTGAAGTACTTGCGCATTACTCCTATTAACCTGGCCGCTTCACGCTCTTCCAATTGCATACCGAAAGCTACTTTTTTACCTAAATGACTAAACCCGATGGTTTCGCCGCCCACCATCCAAAATGAACTAAAATATACGCGACCAAAACTTTTTTTATCAGCAGTTATCCAACCGAATTCTTTAATGTTCTGAGTAAAATACTTGGTCCGTTTGCCTTTTCCGAGCAAATCATTTTTTAAAAATAATTCGCCCTGTACAACTTGTATCGACTCAAAACCAAACTTTCTCCATAAATAGGAATGGATAGCCTTATACTCGAAATATGCCCAAAAAGCAAAGTAGACCAACAAAAACACTTTCTGATCTTGCGGCCAATCGCCAAACAAATACTGTACGATAAACAATCCGCATAGGGACCAAGCGAGTACCCATACAAATAGCAAAGTCTCCTGCCACTTCGGAATTTTACCGCTTATTTTTACTTCCAAATTACCCGCATCAACGGTATACGTTATGCGCTCTCCAATATTTTGCTTTCCTTTCACCAATATTTATTATAGATTGCACAAATTAAAGATTCATTTTTCTACGAAGGGGGAAATTATTACGGATTTATTTTTGCAGACGTTTATTTTTGTGAACTTTGGCGCAGTTTTAGTTAGGTAATTGATACTATGAAAAAAATTACAACACTTTTAGTTTTCGGCTTATTCTTATTCGCACAGTCCAATGCTCAAGTAATTGATGGCATGCAGGATAAATTGTTTGACCAATTCTTATTGGGTAAATACGGCGATTGCTACAATAAGGCTTACAAAATGACTACTAACGATAAGTACAAAAGCGACCCAGAGCCCTATCTTTATGTCAGTATGTGCTTGGTTCAGTTAGTAGAAGACCCGGCCGAGGAAGAGTTTCGCAGTAATAATTTGAAAGATGCCTTGAAGTACGCTCAAAAATCTCAGAAGTATCACGCACGCGCTTTGAAGAAAGACGTACCCACTTTTCCGATGGATGAAAATTTAGAGTTTTTCGATGAATTGGCAATGATTGGTGTAGCTGAGGCTAAGTATTACTTCTTTGAAGATAAATTTAGTAAAGCAGCATCATGGTTTAAAAAAACAGCCAAAATTGCTCCCGAAGATGACAACCTACAATTAGCAATGGCTTCAAACATGCTGTTGTCTAGAAATATGGAAGGGCAGCGCATAATGGACGAGCTATTACCGAGAATGAAAAAGAATTATGGCGAAGGAGATCAAGAGCCTAGAGCAGCTACTCGAGATGCGCTAGAGGTTGGTTTTTTAGCATACACAAAGTACCTTGTAGACAATGGAGAAACTGCAAAGGCCAAAGAATTTATAAACTTTGGACATGAGCTGATGCCGGATAACCGTAAGATTACGGCCAAATGGGAATCTGTAAGTCAATAATGCATTAGTAAGCATGCGGATTGATATCATCTCTGCAGTACCTGAGTTACTGACTAGCCCCCTATCCAATTCCATTATTAAACGTGCTCAAGATAAGGGAATAGTTGAAGTGCATGTGCACGATTTGCGCAATTACGGAAAAGGTAACTACAAACAAATAGACGATTATCAATACGGAGGCGGTGCTGGTATGGTGATTATGCCAGAGCCTTTAAGTCAGCAAATCGAAGCACTTTGTGCCGAAGTTACATACGACGAAATTATCTTCATGACTCCCGACGGAGCCGTTTTTGAGCAGGCACACGCCAACAATTGGAGCCTTAAAAAAAACTTTTTATTCCTATGCGGTCATTACAAAGGGATTGATGAACGTATCCGAGAAAAATACGTGACTATGGAGCTATCCATTGGCGACTTTGTATTGACGGGTGGAGAGCTTCCAGCTTGCGTTGTTGTGGACTCCATTGTGCGTTTAATTCCGGGTGTGCTGAATAACGAAACATCTGCCCTAAGTGACTCCTTTCAAGACAACCTACTCTCCCCGCCGGTATACACCAGACCCCAAAACTGGAAAGGCATGCAGGTACCCGAAGTACTAACTAACGGGGACTTTAAAAAAATTGATGCATGGCGCTCAGAAAAAGCTTTAAAACGGACAGAAGAACGACGACCGGATTTATTAAAAAAGAAATAATTTTCTTCCAATTATTGTAACGTAGATGTTATTGAAATAATTACATTTGCACGCTTAAAATTACCGTAATACATTTTCGCAATGGATCAGATTATAAAAGAAATAGAAGGCCTAAATACACTGCATAGAGAAGATAAATCTTTTGCTTCAGGTGATACGATTACTATCGACTATAAAATTAGAGAAGGAAACAAAGAACGTGTTCAGCAATTTAGAGGAGTTGTAATCCAGAAAAAAGGTTCAAAACAAAACGGTACGTTTACCGTAAGGAAAGTATCTAACGGAATTGGAGTAGAGCGTATTTTTCCATTTGCCTCTCCTTTTATTGAAAACATTGCAGTAAATAAAGTTGGTGTTGTTAGACGTTCAAGAATTTATTACTTGAGAGATCTAAAAGGAAAAGCTGCACGTATCAAAGAAAAAAGAAACTAAGTTTTGTAAAACAAAATTCAAGGCCCAATCGTTTTTCGATTGGGCTTTTTTATGCCCAAAACTCTAAACAGCTATGGATAAAATAGGACTTTTTTACGGATCAGACACAGGGTGCACCGAAGCGGTGGCGAGACTTATTCGGGATTTAATTGGTATTGATAAAGTAGATGTATTTGATGTATACGACATCAAAGGAGATGAACCCAAGCAATACAAAAAACTGATTCTGGGGCTTTCCACTTGGCACGATGGTCAACTTCAAAGTTCTTGGGACGATTACTACGCTAAATTTAGTCAATTGAACTTTGAGGGAAAAACAGTAGCCCTTTTTGGTTTAGGCGATCAATACGGTTACAGCACCTATTACTGTGACGGAATTGGAGTTATAGGAAAGTTGGCACAAGAAAACGGCGCAACGATTATTGGCAATTGGTCAACAGAAGGATACGAGCACGATGATTCCAAAGCACTGTTAGATGACGATACGTTTATTGGTTTGTGTTTGGATGAAGACAATCAAGAAGAACTCACTGATGAACGGGTGCACGCATGGGTGAAGCAGATCAAAAAAGAGTTTGGTTTAGAGTAAAGCTACTCCTCTTTCTTTTTAAAAATGTATCGAATGATGGTCTGTGGCGCATTCACTTTTTTATTCGGGTCCCAGTACCGTTCGCCATAGCGCTGTTCTAAGGCCTCAATTTCTTTCGACTCGTCCTCTATTTCCCAAGAGTATTTTCTATTTCTAAATACCACCACCTTTCTATAGTAAAATGCCAGCATGGTACCAGAAATACCGCCTAACAAATGTGACTCCCAGCTGATTTTCCAATCAAAAGGGAAAACACCCCATATCAGACTTCCGTACAAAAAAACGATGGTTAAGGAAACGGCCATGTGGCGATAAGATTTTCGTACAAAACCACTCCAAAATAAAAATGCCGCCAACATATATACTAGTCCACTAGCTCCAATATGGTAGGAAGGCCTTGCTGCAACCCACACCCAAAATCCAGTGATCAACCAACCGTAACCCATAACCTTGTAGAATACCGGTCGATAAAAGAAGTACACCATTGCTATTAATAAGAACATGGGTAAGCTGTTGCTGATCAAATGATTGATGTCCCCATGAACAAAGGGCGCTGTAAAAATGCCCATAAGTCCAATAAATTTTCTCGGGTAAATGCCCAAATACCCAAAGTCTGAGGCGGTTTGAAACTCTAAAAAGTACACAAACCACATAATGAGCACAAAGAGCACCGAGAAGGTAAATACATTTGCTATGTTCTTAGATATCATAACCACCTGTTAGCAATTCTTCAGCCATTTTGTTTGTTGCGACTTTCTGTCAGCCCTTTTTATGTTAAAGTAGTTTTTCTTGTCTACAGATTACCCAAAATTAATACCGATTGAATTGATGTTCTGTAACACTGTTGTGTTAAAAAAACAAGCTGGGTCTCTGAGTTGCAGCGCACTTCTCAACTTATGTTCGTATCTATGAAAGTACACTTTATAGCCATTGGCGGAAGCGCCATGCACAATTTGGCACTGGCATTAAATGATTTAGGGTATCAAGTCACCGGTTCTGATGATGAAATATTTGAACCTTCGAAAAGTAGACTCGCCCACAAAGGCATTTTGCCCGAACAAATTGGTTGGAATGCCGACCGTATAAACACAGAACTAGATGCTGTCATATTGGGAATGCACGCGCGAAAAGACAACCCTGAATTATTGCGCGCACAAGAGCTGGGTCTTAACATTTACAGCTATCCAGAGTACTTATACGAAGCATCAAAAGATAAAACTAGAGTGGTTATTGGTGGGTCGCACGGAAAAACCTCCATTACTTCAATGATTTTACATGTGGTTCAAAAGATTGGATTGGAGTGTGATTATATGGTTGGCGCTCAGTTGGATGGCTTCGATAATATGGTAAAGCTAACGGATGAAGCCAAATTCATCATTTTAGAAGGCGATGAATACCTCTCCTCTCCTATCGACCGTAGACCTAAGTTTCATTTGTATCAGCCACACATCGCATTGCTTAGTGGCATTGCTTGGGATCATATTAACGTGTTTCCGACCTTCGAAAACTATGTGGACCAGTTCCGAATTTTCATAGATAAAATAGACCCAGAAGGCAGTTTAATTTATTACGAAAAAGACCCTGAAATTGCGAAGCTTGTTAACGAACTATCGAATGATTTTGACGCAGTAGGATATAATATCCCCGAGTACTCCATTGAAAATGGAATAACCAACATCTCCATTGACGGAAAATCTTACCCATTAGAAATTTTTGGTGAGCACAACTTACAGAATCTACTTGGAGCAGTTTTGGTGCTCGAAAAAATGGGTGTAAATAAAAGTGACTCGCTTTCTGCACTTCAAAGCTTTAAAGGAGCGAGTAAGCGTTTAGAGTTGGTTAAACGAGCGGAATCTAGCGTGATTTACAAAGACTTTGCGCATTCACCTTCTAAACTAAAAGCAACGACGGCTGCAATGAAAAACCAGTTTCCTAATCGGCATTTGGTTGCTTGTATGGAGTTGCACACCTTCAGTTCGTTGAGCAAAGAGTTTTTATCTCACTATGACGGTGCCATGCAATCGGCTGATACCGCAATTGTGTATTACAACCCCCAAACGCTTGAGCACAAAAAGTTAGATCCAATTTCAAAAGAAATGGTTACCGAGGGATTCAATCAAGAGGGTTTAATGGTCTTTACCGATTCTAATAAACTCATGGCTTATTTAAAAGATCAAAGCTGGGAGCAAAAGAATCTACTGCTTATGAGTTCTGGTAACTTTGATGGGATTGACTACAATGAATTGGCAGACGAGCTGATTTGAGGTTTGCATCATAAATACACCGTCATTCCGCAAGAGCAAATGAATAGACTACAGCAAGAAGTATTAAAAAACCTCCTATTCGGAATCTGCTGTAAAAAGAGTTTTTAGATTCCGGATAGAAGAATCACAACAATTTCATTCTGAAATTTGCTCTTCTATTCTTCCGGAATGACGTTTTGGGTTTTAGCTTTAACTAATCAGGAGTAAACCGTCATTCCGTAAGAATACATGAATCGAGTGAGGTACGAAGTCGGAAAGAATTTTCTATACGGAATCTGTTTTAGTAAGAGCTTTTAGATTCCAGATAGAAGAATCACAACAATTTCATTCTGAAATTTGCTCTTCTAATCTTCTGGAATGACGTTTTGGGTTTTAGCCTTAACTAATCACGAGTAAACCGTCATTCCGTAAGAATAGATGAATCGAGTGAGGTACGAAGTCGGAAAGAATCTTCTATACAGAATCTGTTTTAGTAAGAGCTTTTAGATTCCAGATAGAAGAATCACAACAATTTCATTCTGAAATTTGCTCTTCTAATCTTCTGGAATGACGTTTTGGGTTTTAGCCTTAGCTAAAACCTTGTCGCTGCTAACTACAAACTATTCTAAAATCCCTTTTTCAGCATGGGCACTTTCTTAAAAATAATGGCCACAATAAGGCTGTAGCTTATTCCTAAAAGCGTAAAACCGATGAGCGTAGTTGGCAAGTGGGTGGATAAACTGAATACAATTTCTAAATTGCCGACCAATCTCTCCATTTGCTCCTCGGTGTACCCCAGTGCTTTTGCCTCATCCAGTCGTGTAGCTATTTGACCCGCAAAATAATTGGGGTCAAACCATTTGTAAAAAACATAGGTAAATGCCGCAACAGCCAAAGAAAATACCGCGCTTGCACGTGCTCCCGTTTTAAAAAGTTGCCCAAAGCTTTGGGTCGGATTTTGCAAAAAGGATGCACGAATACCAAAAAATATGGCCAGTAACAAAAACAAAAAATACAGCTGAGTACTCACTGAACTTTCCCAATCCATTGCAAACACCAATACTCGGGTACTCATTCCGATAATGGCAAACGATACGGCGAAAAGCGTCGGTGAATTCATTTTAGTGTTGCTTTTTATTTCTACAAATTTGGGTTTTGTTTTCGATACATTCGCCTATGGCGAGCACGCAAACTGACAACCCAAAATTATAAGCATAAAAAAGGTCGCGCGAGGCGACCTTTTTAAATTATCCATTCATTGAGATTAAGAACTCCTCATTGCTTCGAGTCCCTCTCATTTTGTTTTTCAAAAATTCCATAGCTTCTACCGGATTCATATCCGACAAGTGCTTTCTAAGAATCCAAATTCTTTGTTGCATTGCAGAATCGAGCAACAAGTCGTCTCTCCTTGTACTTGAAGCGACCAAATCAATTGCAGGGTATACTCTGCGGTTTGCAATGTTTCTATCCAATTGCAATTCCATGTTACCCGTACCTTTGAATTCCTCAAAGATTACTTCGTCCATTTTAGAACCCGTTTCAGTTAATGCTGTAGCAATTATGGTTAATGAACCACCATTTTCGATGTTACGAGCAGCGCCAAAGAAACGCTTTGGTTTGTGCAATGCATGTGCATCAACACCTCCCGTTAGTACTTTACCTGATCCTGGCGCAACGGTGTTGTAAGCTCTAGCCAATCGCGTAATAGAATCTAAAAGAATTACTACATCGTGACCGCACTCTACCATTCTTTTGGCTTTTTCCAATACAATGTTAGCCACCTTTACGTGCTTGTCTGCAGGTTCGTCGAAAGTACTCGCAACCACTTCCGCGTTTACGCTACGCTTCATATCGGTAACTTCTTCAGGGCGCTCATCAATGAGCAATACCAACAAATACACCTCAGGGTGATTGCCAGCAATTGCATTGGCAACATCCTTCAACAACATGGTTTTACCCGTTTTAGGTTGAGCTACAATTAGCCCACGCTGACCTTTACCAACTGGCGTAAACAAGTCCATTACTCGTGTAGAAATATTTTCTTTAGCATGACCCGTCAACGTCAATTTTTCTTCTGGATGCAGTGGTGTTAAATACTCAAAGGGCACTCGATCTCTGATGTCTTTTGCATCGCGACCGTTCACCTTATCTACCTTTACCAAAGGAAAGTACTTCTCTCCTTCTTTTGGCGGACGAACAGCACCTCGAATGGTGTCTCCCGTTTTTAAACCAAATAATTTGATTTGAGATTGAGAGACATATACATCATCAGGCGAAGAGTGATAATTAAAATCACTGGAACGCATAAAGCCGTAACCATCATTCATCATCTCTAAAACACCTTCAGCCTCTACCAACTCACCAAAGTCGTATTGCGGCTCTTGCGGTTTGTCTTGTCTGGGTTGATTGCCGTTTCTGTTTCCTCGGTTGTCGTTGCGGTTGTCGTTTCTTCTGTCGTTGTTATTATTATTGCGCCTATCGTTGTTGCGTCGGTCGTTATTCCTATTGTCGCTGTTTCGATTGTCGTTGTTTCGGTTGTTGTCGCCTCTTCTGTCGCTGCTTTTCTTGTCGTTGCTGCGCTGTGGCTTCTGATTGCTGTTGTCTTTTTCCTGCGGCTTAGATTCCTCTTTTTTGGAGTTGTTAGCAGGTTCTGCTTTTTTCGCCGGAGCCTTACGCGCTGCTGGTTTATCGTCTTTTTTATCCTCTTTTTTTTCTTCAGCTTTTGGTGCTGGCTTCGAGTCGCTTTTCGGGCTATCGTCATTTTTCTTTTGAGTTCTAGGCCGAGCAGTTCTCTTTGGTTTATCTGAAATATCGCCGGCTGGAGCACTCTTCGTGATGTTTTCTGCTTGCGTATCCAAGATTTTGTAAATAAGGTCTTGTTTTTTTAATCGCTCAAATTTTTGAACACCTACTTCTTTGGCGATGGTTTTTAATTCGTCGAGGAGTTTTTCCCCGAGTGATTTCATATCGTACATATGATGTGTAATTATGTTATTGGAAATATTGTAAAATCAATTATTGATATCTAAACCGTAATGAAATTGTCG
>CBFIBQ010000038.1:0-29719 GCA_965660875.1 Salibacteraceae bacterium
TGAGGAATATTTAGATAATGCATCAATTTAAGTTCAATAGAATCGTGCGGGTTGTAGGCAAGAAAAGAATTGATAAATTCTCGGTAAGTCATATTCTCACTACCTTCTATCTTGTAGCTATCATCGGTAGCGCCAAGTTTCACAAACGCATCCCATGCTCTTGAAAACCCAGGCCGTCTCAAAGTACCGCGATAAATTGTTGGAATTTCATCCAATCCATACACTGAGCGATACCCCAAGGAGTCTCGGTTTGCATAACCTTCAAAACGCCCATATCCTTCAATGGTGATATATTCAGTACGTCTGAATAGTTGGTGGTAAGGGATGTATTTATACTGTCCTTCTTGAATGAATTTTGCCGCTCCGCCCTGACCTGCCAAAACCACATTTCTGGGGTTCCATGTAAATTTATAATTCCATGGGTTATTATCACTTTCCGGCGCTACAAGACCTCCCGTAAACGATTCAAACAACAGCAGCTTTCCTTTTTCCGAACGAATTCTATCGATTATTTTCATGGCCGACATGTGGTCAATTCCGGGGTCCACCCCCACCTCCATCATGATTGGAATACCAGCCTGTTTTGCAGCCGCGTTGAGCGCTTCAATTTCTGGAGTTAAATAAGATGCCGTAACAGCCGGTCTTTTGTGTTTAATACATTCTTCAAGCACTGCTGCGTGAAACCTTGCGGGAAACATGGAAATAATAAGGTCGTTTTCTGGAATCAATTCCTTCCATTCTTCATCGTGTTTTGGTTCAATAATGACCACCCGTTGGTAATTCTTCGTTTTCTCTTTAACAAAGTCTGAAAATCGCTCAACGACAGTGAGTTGCCAGTCTTCTTTAGCAGCCTGTTCTAATAAATATTTTATTAAATTGGAACTGGATCGGCCAGCTCCTAAAAGCAAAATTTTCTTTGGCATAAATTCTGTTATTGAGACATTTTATCTTTATACATTTGATCTAACAAAAAAATAAAACATTATGAAACATTTTATAATTCTTTCAGTATTCGCTCTTTTTAATGCTCTAGGTCTTTTTGCTCAGCGTGATTTACTAGTTTTTTCTGACGACGGAATGAAGTTCAAGTTAGAAGTTAATGGAGTGATTCAAAACAACGAGCCAACAACCAACGTTAAAGTTGCAGACATCTCCCAAGAATTTGTGACTGTGCGTGTAATTTTCGCAGATGAAAATTTTCCACCACTTAAAAAGTCTTTCACACTGGTCCAAAATATGGAAACCTCAGCCAAGCTGACCTTAAAGAAAGGCCAGTACAAATTACGCTACAATGGACAGACTCCTATCTCAAGAGCGGTAACACCAAATCAAACCGTAATTAACTACGGGGAAGAACCTGTTGCGGTAAGTCAGCCAGTAGCGGAACCTACTCCCGCACCAGCAGCATCTACTACCACCACTACGACTACAATTAAGACAACAGAAGCTCCGGCTAATGGCGAAAACGTGAGTATGAATGTAAATATTGGCGGGCAAAACATAGGCATTTCTACCTCGATGACGGGCATGGAAACGACAGCTTCTTCTACAGTTACAAGCTCAACAACTACCACAACTACTACTCAAACAAATCAGCCAGTAAACACCCCAGCACCTGCACAACCTGCCGAAACCGTTTCAAGTGGCGGCTGCGACAGTCCAATGCCCACTGGTGACTTTAGCTCTGCTTTAAGTTCAATGGATTCTAAATCTTTTGAGGACTCAAAAATGACTTTAGCTAAACAGTTTACAAAAGCAAATTGCCTAAGCGCTAACCAAATAAAATTAGTAATGCAAAAGTTTACTTACGAAGAGTCGAAATTGGAGTATGCGAAATTTGCCTATCCTTATTGTATGGATCAACCGAGTTATTACAAAGTAAACGACGCATTTAAGTTTGAATTAACCATTGACGATTTAAATGAATTCCTTGAAACACAGTAACCCATTTAGGACATATATGATAATTGGAACGGTGAGCCTTTTGCTCGCCGTTTGTTTTGGTGCGCTCGGCGCACATGCTCTAAAATCGGTGTTATCTCCGGAGCAACTATTGAGTTTTGAAACAGGGGTGCGTTATCAATTCCTACATGGGCTGGCTATCTTGTTTTTACCTAGTCTTGATGGCTATTTCAAGCAAAAAACAATAAAAACTACAGCGTTGCTTTTTTCGCTCGGGATATTGCTTTTCTCATTTTCAATTTACCTTCTAAACCTACGGGAATTACTGGAAATGCCCTCCTTAAAAATTTTAGGTCCAGTAACTCCAATTGGTGGGTTGCTATTTATTACTGGGTGGTCAGTACTGCTAATTGCCTTAGCCAGGAACAAGTTTTTGGTTAAAAAATAGCTTCATGTTCTATTTTTTTTCAACGGTAAATAAGGGGAATTGTTAACAATCCATATTAAGTTATTATTAAGCAAAATAATTTATAGCGTTACATTTGTATTTCAATTATCTAAACTTTAAATGATGAACGAAAAAGGACTGAAAGCAGATAATGCGACAGTTGAATCGTACGGTATCAAAGACGCTACCGCACATTGGAATTTAGACCCAGCAGTACTGAGTAAAATTGCCGTTGATTTAGGTCAGGCAGAAGAAACAAGTACTGGGGCTATTACGGTAGACACAGGAGAATTTACAGGACGGTCCCCAAAGGACCGTTTTATCGTTAAGGACGCCATAACTGAGGATGCGATTTGGTGGGGTGATATCAATATCCCTTTCGACTCAGAAGCATTTGACAAACTTTACGACAAAGTAATAGATTATCTTTCTGGAAAAGAAATCTATGTGCGTGATGCCATTGCTTGTGCGGACCCTGCATACAAAATGAACTTGCGCGTTGTAAATGAATACCCTTGGTCGAATATGTTCGTGTACAACATGTTCATTCGTCCAACTGAAGAAGAAGTTATGGCTTTTGACCCGGAGTGGACAGTAATCAATGCTCCAGGGTTTATGGCAGATCCTGCCATTGATGGAACTCGGCAGCACAACTTTGCCATTTTGAACTTCACTCGCAAAATTGCTTTGGTTGGCGGAACCGGTTATACTGGTGAAATCAAAAAAGGTATTTTCTCTGCGTTGAACTTCATTCTGCCGCACCAAAAGAATACCTTAAGCATGCACTGTTCGGCAAATATTGGTGCAGATGGAGATACTGCAATTTTCTTCGGGCTTTCAGGAACTGGAAAAACTACGTTATCGGCTGACCCAAATCGCAGACTTATTGGTGACGATGAGCACGGCTGGAGCGATGAAAATTCGGTATTTAACTTTGAGGGCGGTTGCTATGCAAAAGTAATTGACCTTTCTGCAGAAAAAGAGCCGGACATTTTTAAAGCCATAAAGCCGGGTGCCTTACTTGAAAACGTTCGTTTTAAGCCGGGTACCAACGAAGTGGATTTTGAGAACACTTCGGTGACTGAAAATACAAGAGTATCTTATCCAATTTATCACATCGATAACATTGCGAAGCCGTCTATCGGTCACAACCCTAAAAATATTTTCTTTTTAACTTGTGATGCGTTTGGCGTTTTACCTCCGATATCTAAAATGACTCCAGGTCAAGCGGCTTATCACTTCATTTCTGGGTACACGGCTAAAGTTGCGGGAACAGAGGCTGGAATTACGGAACCTGTAACTGCATTCTCGGCATGTTTTGGCGCTCCATTTATGCCCCTTCACCCAACAGCTTACGGTGAAATGTTGAGTCGAAAAATGGAAGAAAACGGCGTAAACGTTTGGTTGGTGAATACCGGTTGGTCTGGTGGTTCATACGGTGTAGGCGAAAGAATGAGTTTGAAAATCACTCGAGCACTTATCACAGCAGCATTAACTGAAGAGTTAGAAAATGTAAACTACGAAACGCATGAAGTTTTTGGGTTGAATTACCCAACACATTGTCCAAATGTACCTGATGGTGTGCTTGACCCAAGAGGCACTTGGGAAGACAAAGCGGCTTACGATAAAAAAGCAAACGAATTGGCTGCCAAGTTTGTAAACAACTTCAAGCAATTTGCTGATAACGCTAATGATGAAATTTTAGCAGCTTCACCTAAGGTAAAAGCAGAAGCTTAATTTCGAACACATATTGTATTTAAAAAACTCTGCTCACTTGAGCGGAGTTTTTTTTGCGCTAAACATTACCTTCGCTCCATGCACAAAATCTATGCTGATTTTCCCATTACCGGAAACCTGACACTCTCCGAAGAAGAATCTAAACACCTATGCAAAGTGATGCGTAAAACGGAGGGAGATCAGGTTCTTGTGCTGGATGGAAAAGGACAAAGAGCTGTTGCTGAAATTACTGTGGCACACCCTAAAAAAGCCGAAGTCACCATAATATCAACTGAATCGGAAAAGCAACGGAGTAAAACCTACTTGACCATTGCCATTGCCCCAACCAAAAACCTGAGTCGCATGGAGTACTTTGTTGAAAAAGCGACTGAACTTGGAGTAGACCGAATAGTGCCAGTTCTATGTCATCAAAGCGAGCGCAGGGTATTAAAAACGGAACGATTAAAAAAGGTTGCCATTGCGGCTATGAAACAATCGGGACAATTGTTTTTGCCGGCCATAGATGAATTAACGCCAATTAAAGAGTTTATTTCCATCTCGGAAAACGGGTTTATAGCCCATTGCCCCAATCATAAAACGAATCCTCAGTTACTAAATGAAGTTAAGAATCAAGCGAATGCAACCATTCTTATTGGACCCGAGGGAGATTTCACTGAGGAAGAGGTTAACTTCGCTTTGGACAATGGGTACAAAACAGTAAGTCTGGGGAATTCAATTTTAAGAACCGAAACCGCTGGAGTGTATGCTTGTTCCATTATAAATGCATTGAGTTGAAAATACTTCTTACCCTTTTTTCAATAGTACTCTCGATTGGGCTGCAGGCTCAGCAGACACAAATTGCATTGGTGAAATACAACGGCGGTGGAGATTGGTATGCCAATTTGGAGACTTCGTTACCGAATCTTATTGAATTCTGTAACCAATCCATCCAAACCGATTTAAGTCCAGAACAAGCGATTGTTGAAGTAGGCAGTTCAGAATTGTTCAACTATCCGCTGATTCACCTTACCGGACATGGGAATGTGATATTCAACGACGCCGAAATTGAAAACTTGAGAAACTACCTTATGGGAGGCGGATTCTTACACATTGATGACAATTACGGCTTAGACAAATTTATTCGTCCGCAAATGAAACGCGTTTTTCCAGAGTATGACTTTGTGGAAATTCCTTTCAATCATCCAATTTACCACCAGAAATTCAACTTCAATAATGGACTCCCAAAAATTCACGAACACGACAACGGTTACCCCAAAGGCTACGGTATAGTGCATAAAGGTCGCTTGGTTTGCTTCTACTCATTTGAATGTGATTTAGGCGATGGCTGGGAAGATCAAAGTATACACAACGACCCACAAGAAAAAAGGCTGCAAGCGTTGCGCATGGGCGCTAATATTGTAGAGTACGTTTTTAAAGGTGCAGGATTGGAGCAATAGTTTTAGCACCACTCAAATAATTATCAATCTGAAAGTTATCTGAGTTACTCTTCTATTTATTCAATTCCTCTTGCACTTGTTTAAAAGTCATACCTTTCTTATTTACCCATTCTTTAAAACCATTTGAATTACGACCAAGAACCATACTCGAAGCTGCACTAGGACTATTAAACACTGCATCTTCAGCAAAGATTAATTTTTCTCCATCAACCTTTAATATTTCAGTTTCTAGAAGTTTGCGTCTTAAATTTCTGTAGGTTTCTGTACAAGAATTTGATAAACCTTTTTTGGCTTCACTGCCTTTAGGAACAATATATCCCTGATCGGTTTCTATTAATGTTGCTTCAAAGCTTTTTGTTCTAATAAAATAAGTTTCGTGGATCGTGTTACTAAGATGAGTTGGTTCGTCCGACCTACTTAAAACAGTTGATGAAATTAAAAAGTTAAATCCCATCACTGGTAATATCAATCTTATTTGCTCCAAGAAGTACTCCATATCCGATATGTCTGCTTCATGAAGAGTTGGAAGACCCGGCGTGTTTCCATTGTCTATTTGTGCGGTTTTCGCTTCAATAGCAATCTGTACTAATCTAGATTCTAAATATCTAATTTGTGTTTTTGTTAGCAGTTCATCCTTACTCACGAAAAAGATTAATTCTTTGAAATCTTTTTTCGGGTCAGTTAAATGCTGCTTGAGTCTAGCTCTAATATTTTCAGCTTCTCCTATATATATTTTTTCATCAAATGCCTTTTCCGTTGGGTCACCTTTCAAACAATAAATACCAGGGTTATCAAATTCAGGTCTATTAAGAATTTTACTAACGGAGGCACGGGGACTATAAACAGCTTTACCAACCCAGTTTCCAATTTCCGAAAAGCGCGGACCGTAAGCCGTTCCATCGATCATATAAACTGTCAATTTCTTTCCCATACACTGTGTATTATAATTGAACTTCTTTATAGCACTACCTCAACACAAAGGCTTCCGCCTCGCGCATCAAATCACTCAATACCTGGTCTTCCTCAACAAAAGGAACGACTTTTCGGAATTCGGCAATATATTCCTCAACACGAACCGACGATTTCAAAGGTCGTCTGAATTCCATAGCCTGTGCGCCATTCATAAGTTCAATACCTAAAACACGTTGTAGGTTTTTCACCACTTTATAGCATTTCGTAACTGAATTTGCGCCCATACTCACATGGTCTTCTTGTCCGTTGCTGCTGTCAATCGTATCTACCGATGAAGGCACACACAATTGTTTGTTCTGACTCACAATGCTTGCCGCAGTGTATTGTGGAATCATAAACCCAGAATGCAAACCTGGTTTGGCCACCAAGTATGCCGGTAATCCTCTTGTTCCCGATACCAACTTGTAAGTTCTTCTTTCAGAAATGGAAGCCAACTCCGCACAAGCAATGGCCAACATATCAGATACCAACGCCAAAGGCTGACCGTGGAAATTACCACCAGAGATAATCTTGTCTTTTTCGGGGAAAATCGTTGGGTTATCTGTTACCGCATTGATTTCATTTTCAATTACTTTTTCAATGTGCTTCAAAGTGTCTTTTGACGCTCCGTGCACTTGTGGGACACAGCGAAAGGAATACGGATCTTGAATGTGTTTCTTTTCTTGTTTGGCAATTTCGCTTCCCACCAAATATTGGCGTACATTTTTGGCTGTTTTCAGCTGGCCAGTATGATTTCGAATAATATGCAGGTCTTCATCAAACGGCTCTGAGCGACCGTCGAATGCCTCCAATGAAATAGTCGCAATAAGGTCCGCCTTACCACTTAGGTTTTTGGCGTTTACAAAATTGTAAACCGAATAAGCACTCATGAATTGAGTTCCATTCAATAATGCCAATCCTTCTTTGCTTTTTAGTTCAATTGGTTCCCAACCAAATTCTTCCAATACTTCAGAGGCATGCATTCTTCTGCCTTGGTAATTTACTTCGCCCAGGCCAAGCAAGGGCAAACTCATATGAGCCAATGGAGCCAAATCGCCAGAAGCTCCTAACGAACCTTGTTGATAAACTACAGGTAAAATATCGTTGTTATAAAAATCCAACAAACGGTGAACGGTTGCCAATTGAACGCCCGAATGGCCGTAACTCAATCCTTGAATTTTGAGCAACAACATGAGTTTTACAATCAATTGTGGCACTTCAGAACCCATACCGCAAGCATGCGACATCACTAGGTTCTTTTGCAACTCACCTAAATCTTCATTTGAAATGCTGGTGTCGCATAAGGAGCCAAAGCCGGTGTTGATGCCGTAAATCGGTTCAGTTGCTTCTGCTATTTTTTTGTCTAAATAATCGCGACAGATTTGAATGCGCTCCACTGCCCCATCGCTGAGTTCGATGTAGGCTTTAGTTTCAATAATTTCTTCAATTACTTCTAGCGTTAAACGATAACCTGAGATATTATAGACTTCCATGTTTTTTTTAGTTTTTGTTCTCGATACATCTGCCACGGCGGACACTCGAACTGACACTACCGAAAGCTTGTCACTTCGAGTGGTCAAGTTCAGATGGCAATCTGAATTTGAGTGTATTGAGAAGTTACTTCAATTCATTAATTAATTCTTCCATCGACATAGGTCCTTGTTCGCCCGTCGACATGTTTTTTACCGTTGGTTGTTGTGCTTCAATCTCTCTATCCCCTACCAACAGCACATATGGTATCGACTTATCGTTGGCGTATTTCATTTGCTTTTTCATCTTCGCGGAATCTGGGTAAACCTCCGTTCGGATGCCAGCTGCTCTAAGCTCTTTTGCCCACAATTGACATTGTGCTGCCTCGTTGTCTCCAAAATTCACGAACATCACTTGAGCGCTCAAGCCCACTTGTTCTGGAAATAAGTTTTTATCCAACAGCAAATCGTAAATCCGATCTGCGCCAAAAGATACGCCTACTCCCGAAACGTCTTTGAGCCCAAAGATTCCAGTAAGGTCATCGTAACGTCCACCGCCACAAATACTGGAAGGAAAATCGGGGTGCGTAACTTCGAAAATTGCACCCGTATAATAGTTTAATCCTCTAGCCAATGTAGGGTCGAATTCGCAAATGGACACGCCTAGTTTTTCAGCAGATTCAATAACTGATTTCAATTCTTCGATTCCTTTCATACCTACCTCGGAGGTAGCAACAAAATCAGAAACTGACTCCAACGAAACGTTTTCGAACAACACGCCCAGTTTAGATATCGCTTTTACCCCAATCCCTTTGGTTGCCAATTCAGCCTCAACTTTTTCTCGACCAATTTTATCGAGTTTATCCAGAGCAACCGTAATGTCAATCAACTTATCCGGTTCGCCGATTACCTCAGCAATGCCCTGCAATATTTTTCGGTTGTTGATTTTTATGGACACATCGGGTAAGCCCAATTTGGTAAATACGTCGGCAATGATTTGAGTGAGCTCCACTTCATTCAATAACGCGTTAGAACCAATCATATCTACATCGCATTGGTAGAACTCACGGTAGCGCCCTTTTTGTGGCCGATCTGCGCGCCAAACGGGTTGTATTTGGTAGCGCTTAAACGGAAAGCTCAATTCATTTTGGTGTTGCACCACAAAGCGAGCGAATGGAACAGTTAAGTCGTAGCGGAGTGCTTCTTCAGTGAAAAAGCCGGCAGAATCACTAATGTTTGGATTAAATTCTGAACCTACTCCGCTAGCATCAACAGCTTTAAGCATTTTCGTGAATTTATCACCCCTAGGCATTATTCTAAAAATCAAACGATCCCCTTCTTCACCGTACTTCCCCATAAGGGTTTCGGTAAGCTCCATGGCTGGAGTTTCTATGGGTGCAAAACCGTAGGTATCGAATACTCCTCGAATGGTATCGAAGATGTAATTCCTACGTGCCGCTTGTTGCGGTAAAAAATCTCGTGTTCCTTTTGGCGTATTGAGTTTTGCCATTGTTTTATTTTGTTTTTTGAGCGGTTCGCGAAGGTAGTAAAACTTCCTACCTTGCCGTCATGCTGTTTGGATAGCAATCGGAATGATTCAGCATTTTGGGCTATTTTTTTTAAAGTGAATGATAAGAGTTCAAACGATAGGTCAGGTTTATGTCGTTTGTTCATAATATCTTACCTTGCTCATTATGAGACTTCTTGTTCAATATCTTGTTTCAATGTTATTCATTGTCCCATTTACTAGTTCTGGACAAACCGATAACACAAGTAGAGAAAAGCAGCGTGGACACTTGTTCATTAAGCCAGGAGTGAATTTAGGATTCAAAACGGAAGAAGCAATGAGCAGTGAATCTCATTTTAAAATTCTACCTACTATTTATGTGGGATATACAATTCGAAAAAGTACATTCCAACTTGGAGTAAACCATTTTGTAATCAGCGACTATAATTCTTCGATACGTTGTTTTGTTGGTCCTTGTCCAAACGCATCCGAATCTCGAATTACTGCTTTTCTAATTGACTACCACCTTCAATTTTTAGATCGACAAAAGTGGAAAGCTGGGGTTATTTGGGGGTCAAGAATTTCATGCACGCACGACCAAGTTCAATTCGTAAAAGGATTTGAGGATGATTATTATAGGCTTCGTGATACACAGAAAGTGAGTCGTATTGAACTCTATTCCGGGGTTACTGTTCAACGAAAACTAGGAAAAAACTTATCATTTTTTGCAAGCCATACCTTTAGCTTAAATCTACTCTTAGCACCAGTTTTTAATGAATTGCTTGAACCAAATTTATTTGCAATTCGAACTGGCTTACGATACGATTTTGGGAGGAAATAATCTCACCTGCCGAACGAGCACAATTCAAGCCTTCTATTAAACATACGTTCTTCATTCAATTCGACTAAGTGCGGCCGAGTGATTTTCGAGCACAGCTCTCAACTTCTCGGTCTTGCTAAGCCAAATTTTCATTTTAAACTCAGTTTAATAAAGGACAATCGTTGGTAGTTCTATTTATTGGCAAGCAATACAACTATGTCCCTTCGAGTGATTCGTCGCAAGAGAATTGTATCGAGAGGCTTTGTTATATGTTAGCAAAATATTCTATTCATTCAACCCAATAAAACTATTCGTCAAGCTGAATTTAGTTGAGCGTCTCCATTTAAACCTATTCTTGTCAAAACTATTTAGTATGCTCAAGCCGCAGGGCTCTCCTTTTGTCTTGAAACAAAAGGAGTTAAAATTCAAGCATGGATTTTGAAAACGCAGTGAATTAAGACAAATTCCCCCAAAAAGGGATAAATTATAATCTAATTGTAGATTCCTTACTAAAAGCAACAGACTCCTTAGCCCAATATGACCAAATACTTAAGAATATGCACAACAGTGAATTATTACTTGGGACTTTAAGAAATCAGTAAGCTGTCATATCGTCGAGAATGGAGGGGACTATCAGCACAGTGGATGAAATTCTCAAATTCGAAGCTGATAGTGAAAATGATTCTGAAGAGACTAAGAATGTTCGATCTGAAATGTTGGATCTGAAATGTACGATACAATTCTCTATCAAAGAGCAATAGTGTATCAGTTGGCGCAGCATGATGTAGCTTATCAATACAATCTTTCTAAAATAGATTTTACAATTTCGTTTAACGGTAATTAATTTCGTTTAACGGTAACTAATTTCGTTTAATATTGTATTCTCTACACAAAATACACTTTTAAAGGCTGCACATAAATCATATAAATGAATTATTCTTTGATTAAAATATTAATTGCTGAGGATGAATTTCTCAATTACAAACTTCTTGAAACGCGTTTGAAGAAAAATATCTTTAAAAATTGTCAAGTTGAACGCGCAATAAATGGACTAGAGGCTGTTGAAAAAGCCAAAGAAGTTAATTACGACCTTATATTAATGGATATTCGTATGCCTATAATGGATGGTTTTGAAGCTATAAGTCGAATAAAACAATTTAAACCAAAATCTAAAATAATAGTTCAAAGCGCAAATGGCGAAAAGGTAATGATAGAAAAAGCACACTCTCTGGGTTGTATTGATTATCTTGTAAAGCCTTTTAGTTGTGAAGAGTTTCAATTAACCATTGAAAAAGTCCTACGACTTAGCGTACGCAATAAATAGCCCGAAGCTTGCATCATTGCATATATCATTTAAGCAAGTAGATACCAACACTCAAATATACCTGGATATCAAATTACTTATAAAACCTTTCATAGCCCCTCATACTTTAAAAGCACATTCATAATAAACTCATCTATGGTATAGATTAACTTTAATTCTCCCGATTTTCTTATTTGCTAAAACTTTATATTAAATGCTTTGTTTTTCTAGGAGGGTTATAATTATTTTTCTACGTACGGTTCTTCTGGACATTTGATATAAAAAAAACGCCTCATAAAACAGTGAAAAGAATAGAGCAAATTGAAAATGAGATTTCTGAGCTTAGAAATCAACTTAAGGAACACAAACTTTACAAAAAGTTACACGACATTAATGACGTGAAAATATTCATGGAAAATCACGTATTTGCCGTATGGGATTTTATGTCTTTATTAAAGAACCTTCAACTAAACCTTACCACGGTGCAGATACCTTGGACACCCCCAGTCAACCCAACACTATCAAGGTTTATAAATGAACTAGTACACGGAGAAGAAAGTGATACCAATGAGCTGGGTGAGCCGAAGAGTCACTTTGAGATGTATTTAGATGCAATGTTGCAAGTAAATGGTAATCTCAATGAAATCAATCATTTTATTAAGCTTATTGAGCTGGGGAATTCAATTGAATTTTCTTTAAGCCAAGTTAAAGTCGATAAGAGAGTTGCTGAATTTGTGAAATTCACATTTTCGATTATTGAAACTAATAAAACGCACCTAGTAGCCTCTGCATTCACATTTGGAAGAGAAGATGTAATTCCAGAAATGTTTATGGAAATTCTTAATAATTCAGATTCTGAAAACAAGTTGTACAGTAAAATAAGCTACTACCTCAATCGTCATATTGAACTTGACGGAGACGAACACGGTCCATTATCTCTTGAACTGATTGCTGAGTTATGTCAAAATGATGAACAAAAATGGAATGAAGTATTAACGGTAGCGAAGCAATCATTAGAAAAACGAATTGAGCTTTGGAACGGTATATCTGATTTAATTCAGGCTAGTAAGTAAAGAATAAACAGACGGACGCCATGATTAACAGAAAAGACAAGCTAACCCAAATAGTTGAAAGTGCAAATATAGGTACATGGGAGTGGAACATTATAACTGGTGAAACCACATTTAATGAGAAATGGGCAGAAATTGTTGGGTATACACTAGCCGAGCTTTACCCAACCAATATAGACACTTGGATTAAATTAACACATCCCGAAGACCTTGCAGTATCAAATAAACTTTTAAATGCCCATTTCGAAGGAAAGGTGGACAAATATCATTGTGAAGTCCGAATGAGGCATAAAAACGGTCATTGGGTTTGGGTTATGGATTCCGGAGAAGTCTCACAATTTACTGAAAAAGGTCAGCCATTAATTATGACTGGAATTCACCAAGAAATAACTGATCGAAAGCAAGTTGAATTGCAACTACAGCATAAACTTAAGCTAGAAGAGATTATAAGTGAAATCTCAGGTCAGTTGATCAACACAAGCCATATAGACGAAAAAATAACCGACGCGTTTTCAAAACTTGGCTCTTTTGTAAGTGCGTCAAGAGTTTATCTATTTATGGTTGATATGAAGAATGAAACCATGAGCAATACGCATGAATGGTGTGCTCAAGGTGTATCATCTGAAATGGACGAATTGCAAAACTTACCTTTAAGTATTTTTCCTTGGTGGATGGCAAAGTTGTTCAATAAAGAAATAATTGATATTGCGGACGTTGCCGAAATGCCACCCGAAGCACAAGCAGAAAAAGAAATTCTCGAAAGCCAAAATATTAAGTCAGTGCTGGTGTTGCCAGTGTATTCAAAAACCAAATTAATTGGTTTTGTTGGTTTTGACAATATTGTAAAAAATACTTTTTGGTCGGCGGAGGATGGTAAAGTACTCACTATCCTTGCTGATATTCTCTCGAGTGCATTAATCAGTAAACAACGCAAGGAAGAACTAGAAAATAGCTACCAAAACTTTAGTAATTACTTTAATTTAAATTCAGATTTTATATTCATTTTAAACAGTAAAAGAGAAATAATAAAGGCTAATAAACAGGTAAAAGAAATACTAGGCTATTCAGAAGAAAGTATTTTTGGTAAATCAATTCTATTGTTCTTTCCTTCAGAAGTGCGCGATAAAGCAGCGACAATGATAGAGGAGTCAATCCACAAAAAGCGAAGTTCTTTTGCGCTCCCAATATTATCAAAAAACAAATCACAAATTCCTGTTGAAACAAATTCAACAATTGGTAATTGGGATGGTAAACCTGCTGTTTTTATTGTCAGTAAAGATGTATCTAAATTAAAATTGTCGGAAGAAAAATTCTCAAAAATTTTTCATAATAACCCTGAAATCGCAGGATTAATAAGGCTAGAAACTGGGGAATTTGTCGAAGTTAATTCGGCATTTTATTCAAAACTGGGATTTTCACCCAAAGAAATAATTGGAAAGGAAGCCTATACGTTGCTTAAAATTGAAAAAAGCTTACGAGATAAGATTTTAATAGAGCTTAATGAAAATGGAGCTTTGCAAAATATCGAAACTATAATTTACACCAAGCAAGGTGCACCGTTGAATGTAATCTTTTCCTTTTCTCAAATTAAAACACTGGATAATAGTTACGGCCTTTTCACAGCCCGAGACATAACACAAAATGTGAAAACCAAAAACGAATTAATTTTAGCGAAGGAAAAAGCAGAGGAAAGTGACCGCCTTAAATCCGCTTTTCTGGCAACTATGAATCATGAACTTCACACCCCCTTGAACCATGTAATAGGTTTCAGTGAACTGATTGCTGACATCACAAAGAATGAAACGGTAAAAGAGTTCTCTAACAACATAAATCAAAGTGGATTAAATTTACTTAATATTATTGAAGATATCTTTGACTTGGCCCTAATCGAAAAAGCTGAAATAAAAGTTCGAAAACAAAAAGTATTCATTCGTGATATTTATCTTGATTTAAAAAAAGTGATTCAGGAAACTCTATGGGATTTTAAGAAAACCGATAGTATTGAATTAAATTTCATTTTTGACAGTAAACTTCTACTAGAAAAGATTAGTACTGATAAGCCCAAGGTCATGCAGGTTATGACTAACATTATTAAAAATGCGGTTAAGTTTACACGAAAAGGACAGATAGTTTTGTCTCTTGAACTAAAGAAGAATTCATACCTATGCCTATCTGTTAAAGATGAAGGAATTGGTATTCCAGAAGATAAAGTCGATATAATATTTGATTTTTTTAGACAAGTTGATGATTCGCACACCCGAAAATATGCTGGCATAGGCATAGGATTAGCTATCTCTCAAAAAATAGCTAGTGCGATGGATGGCGCAATCACAGTGAAGTCAAAACCTGGTGTTGGTTCGTGCTTTTCATACTGTTTTCCTGTAGAATTGATTGAACATAAATTAGTAGTGCCTAATCAACAACTCGGAGATTCTAATACACCCGATTTGTCTGGAATTAAAATCCTTATCGTTGAAGATGATGTCATCGGATTACAAATGACTATTGAGATGCTCAAACCAACAGGTTGTCGCATTTCAACCTCATTAAATGGTTTAGAAGCAGTTAAGGAAGTAACAGAAAAAGGTGATATTGATTTTGTCCTTATGGATCTGAAAATGCCCGTAATGGATGGATTCGAAGCAACAATAGAAATTCGTAAAAACTTTACTTATTTGCCTATCGTTGCATTAACTGCTTATAACTTGAATAAGGATAAGAAAAGAGCCATCGAAGCTGGCTGCAATGACATAATAACGAAACCAATAGATAAACAAATGCTTTTTAAGTGCCTGGATAAGTTAATAGTTAAATAACTACTATTCATACCCTGTTTTCATAGGCGATTAAATCGCCTTCGGAAATCACCCAATATTTAATAGATAAGTTGCGCTGATCTCCTTCGTCGGTTAAATGGCATTCGACCTTTTTCGAATGAGTCTCAGAAGATTTAGCTACACGGTCCACTAACACATTAATTAAGATTGAGAGCCCCTTCCGTCTCGTTCCTCGACACCTTTCCCAATGGGGAAGGATGAAATGGTACTAGTTTATTTATGTCCCCTCCAACGGGAGGGGTGTCACGCCAGTAGCGTGACGGGGAGGGTTTAATTTAAACCTACCCCTCACCAGTTTCTTGTACTTTAATCGAATAAGCTGTTCAAAAGCCCTATCAACTCGTAAAGAAAAATCAGTCTAATTTGTAATTCAGTTTTTTTGAATGGAAAATTTAAACGTACTGCCCACTCCTATTTCAGAGTCAACTTCAATTTCACCACCAAGCTTGCTTATGATATTTTTTACCGAGGCTAAACCAATTCCTGAACCGATCTTGCCATACCGGTCTTGCGTACCAACAATGCTGAAAAGATTAAAGATTTTATCTAAGTAATCTTTCGGTATTCCTTCTCCATTGTCATTCACTGAAAACAAATACCGGGTATCATTCTCCCTAACTTTAATGGACACTTTTATTTCTTCCTTTTTATTGTACTTTTTTGCATTCGTAACCAAATTGACAAAAACCTGCATTAAAGCCGATTTATTGGTCACAATTACTTTGCAATTTTCCTCTAGTTTAAAATGAATGTTTTGGTCAGGGTCAACAATATTTTTTAATTCGTTAAAGAAGTCCTGAACCACAACTTCTTGTGTTCTGTTTTCATTTAATTCTTCACTCTCATAGTAAGTTAAAAGTCCATCAATGTAATTCTTTAATGAAAAAGCAGATGATTTAAGGTAATCTAAGTATTTCTCAGACTCGGCATTGAGGTGACCTTTGTTTTCAGCTGCAAGAAGTTCCGTCAAAGAAGTAATATTTGCTAAGGGAGATTTTAGGTCGTGCGAAACAATCTTCGCAAACTTTTTCAAGTTTTGGTTCCTTTTTTTCAGTTTATCCTTTAGCTCTGTCAATTTTATATTTTGATACCGCTGCTCAAATAAATTGGTTACCTGTTTGGCCATTGCTAGCAAGGCCTTTTTTTGGGCTTCGGTAAGTGTTCTAGGTTTGGTATCGTAAACACAAAGGGTTCCCAGTTTATACCCGTCAGAGTTAATTAGTGTTGCTCCAGCATAAAATATTGCGTTATGATCAGTAACCAAAGGGTTGTCGTGAAATCGTTTATCCACTCTAGAATCTTCAACAATAGTTATTGGAGCATCAGAATTGATAGCATGGCCGCAAAAAGATATGTTTCTAGGCGATTCATTGAGCGGAAATCCATGATGCGATTTCAAGAAATTACGCTCTTTATCCAATAAAGTGACTAAGGATATTGGGACATCACAAATGTGCGCCATAAGTGCCGTAATGTTATCGTAACTCTCTTCTGGCAATGTGTCCAACAACTCATACTTGTTTACCGCGCGCTGTCTTTCACTTTCGTTTTTAGGTAATTCGGGTGCTATCATCTGTTTCCAAATTTCGAGTGAATGTAAGCATCATTCTTCAATTGTCAAAAACTTCTCGGCACAATACTTTATGCGGATATGCGAGGAACCAACTGCAGCCATTCATCTAGAACAGCCAATGTATCAATACTCCGTTTTTACTTTGTGTTAATTTTAATAATACCTTTTGTTGAATTGTTACTTAGGTGTTCTTCTATCCTTGTAAATGAGTTTAAGCTATGGCATGTATAGCACTGCACTTCAGTTATTCGGATAACTTAGGGTTACATTAAAGCGCACCCAACAAAAAAAGAAGCCGGCACACTTACTTAAACCAATCAAGAGTTATTAGTTTGATTTTGACCCAACTAAAAATCCAGAGTAGCCCTCGCCAAGATTGTGAAATATCCTTTTACTTTTATCTGAGCAATAAACGAAGCTATTAGAACTTTCAACGACATTCGCCTCAAACCTTAATTTAAACGGTTGTAAGTGTTTAAAGGTGGAAGTTGCTGTTAACCCTAAGTTGTGCCACATTATGGAACTAGAAAAAATCTTTACCGAAATTGGGAATACCTACTCCCCATTATCCGAAGAATGCCAACAGGAATTCATCAAAAAGTCCAAAATTAATAATTTCAAAAAAGGTGATATTGTCGTTCGAGAAGGTCAATATTCCCAAAAAGGTTACTTAATTCTTAAGGGTTCCGCTAGGGCTTATTATTTAAAGGATGGAAAAGATATCTCTGATTGGTTTACATTCGAAAATCAGTTCATGGCACCTATTGTTAGCTTCTTTAGCAACCAGCCTAGTCCTCACTATGTAGAGTTTTTGGAAGAGTCCACAGTACTTGAGTTTTCTAAGGAAACAGTAGATCAACTTTCAAGCAAGTTCCATGACTTAGAACGCTTTATTAGCAGGGTTGTCACTGAAACCATGTTAGGGCTATGTGAAAGGTTAAATACTGTTCAATTTGTAAAAGCAGATGAACGGTACAATCGTTTATTGCAAATTTACCCTGGAATTACGAATCGTGTTTCTTTAACACATATCGCTTCATATTTGGGTATTACATTAGAGACATTGAGCCGAATTAGAAACCCCAAAAACCGAATTTGATTTACATCAAATGATATTACTTTCTTCTAATTGACCTTTGCCAAAAGGTTTAAAATGAAAGTAAAGGAAGTTCAAATACAGTCAGTATGGGGGAACTGGTGGAGCCCAATTAGAAAGTGGTTTTTCCCTGCGTGGTTAATATAAGAAACCACAGTGCGTTTTTATGACTATGCACTTTCTGTTTATTCTTACTCACTGCAGTTTGAAAGTAGCATTAGAGAAGGAGCATCACAAGTAATATCAATTTTAGCTAGTGTTGGCACTTTTATAGTATGCGCCGCTTTTTTAACCAATCCAGGCTGTTTAGCGCTGTATAACTTTTTTAAACCAAAAAAAATGTACAGCCCATCTTTTGAAGCACAAATTCTAAAATACTTGTAAAAATCAATGAAAAATGTTTTAATAATAAATGGACACCCTGACAAGGAAAGCTTTTGTCATAGCCTTTCACAGTCTTATGTCAGAGGTGCAAGAAAAAGCAATGTTGAAATTAAGGAAATCAATATTTGCGAATTAGACTTCAACCCGAATTTACAATTTGGCTATAGAAAAAGAACAGAGCTTGAACCTGATTTAATAGAAGCTCAAGAAAAGTTAAAGTGGGCTGAACATTTGGTTTGGGTATATCCGGTTTGGTGGGGATCTTACCCTGCAATTATGAAAGGTTTTTTGGATAGAGTACTCCTACCGGGATTTGCATTTAGCAAAAGACAAGATTCCTTATGGTGGGATAAGCATTTTACTGGGAAAACTGCGCGAATAATTTGCACAATGGATCAACCACCTTGGTACTATCGGTTGGTTTATAACAGTCCTAGTAGCAATGCTCTAAAAAAAGGAACTTTGCACTTTATCGGGGTAAGGCAAGTACGTATTACATCTATTGGGCCTATTCGGCTGTCAAAAGAATCATTTAGAGTAAATTGGTTCAACAAAATTGAGAAACTAGGCCAAGATGGAAAATAACCCAGCTCGTGGGCGATTGAATCGCGTTCGACTTATTTCTATTGACTGGAGCTGATTTAGCCATTCGATACAAACTCAAAGTAATGCATTAAGCCCCTTCCGTCTCGTTCCTCGACACCTTCCCCAGCGGGGAAGGATGAAATAGTACTAGTTTATTTATGTCCCCTCCAACGGGAGGGGTGTCACGCCAGAAGCGTGACGGGGAGGGTTTATTATAATCCTAACCCCTAACCAACTTCTTATACTTCAATCGAGTAGGTTGTGCATCGCCCAAACGCTTCCGTTTATTCTCTTCGTATTCGGAGTAACTGCCTTCAAAGTATTTTACTTGTGAGTCGCCCTCGAAAGCTAAAATGTGCGTACAAATTCGGTCTAAAAACCATCTGTCGTGAGAGATAACTACTGCACATCCTGCAAAGTTCTCCAAGGCTTCTTCCAACGCGCGGAGGGTATTTACATCAATATCGTTGGTAGGCTCATCCAACAACAACACGTTGGCCTCCATTTTTAATGTGATGGCCAAGTGTAATCTGTTACGCTCGCCACCAGAGAGTACGTTCACTTTTTTCTGCTGGTCTGCACCACCAAAATTGAACTTAGTACAGTAGGCTCTTGCATTGATTTTATTGTTTCCAATTTCTATCCAATCTGCCCCGCCAGAAAGTACATCGTACACCGTTTTCTCCGGGTCAATATCTGCATGCGATTGGTCTACGTATGCAACTTTAACCGTCTCCCCTACTTTAAACTCACCCGAATTGGGTTCCTCCAATCCCATAATCATGCGAAACAGCGTGGTTTTACCCGCACCATTTGGACCAATGATACCTACAATGCCGTTAGGTGGTAATTTGAAGTCTAGGTTTTCGTACAACAGCCTGTCGTCGTAGCCTTTAGAAACGTCAACGGCTTCAATAACCTCAGCGCCCAAACGCGGCCCAGGTGGAATAAAGATTTCTAGGTTTTCCATTTTATCCTTACCCTCTTCATTCACCATTTTCTCGTAATTGGCAATACGGGCTTTCGATTTACTCTGACGTGCTTTTGGTGCCATACGCACCCATTCCAATTCGCGCTCCAGTGTTTTTCTACGTTTGCTTTCCGATTTTTCTTCTTGAGCCATGCGCTTGGTTTTTTGATCCAACCAAGAAGAGTAATTTCCTTTCCACGGAATGCCTTGTCCTCTATCCAATTCTAGAATCCAGCCGGCTACGTTATCCAAGAAGTATCTATCGTGGGTAATCGCAATTACGGTTCCTTTATACTGTTGTAAGTGCTGCTCCAACCAATACACCGATTCAGCATCCAAATGGTTGGTAGGCTCATCAAGCAAGAGAATATCCGGTTCTTGTAACAACAAACGACACAGCGCCACTCGACGGCGTTCACCTCCCGATAGGTTTTTGACGTTGGCGTCAGATTCCGGACAGCGCAAGGCGTCCATCGCAATTTCTAATTTGGTATCCAGTTCCCAAGCGTTGTGTTGTTCGATAAGGTCGTTAAGTTTCCCTTGGCGCTCAATGAGTTTCTCCATTTTGTCAGGGTCTTCCATTACCGCGGGGTCCATAAAGGCGTTGTTTACCTCTTCGTATTCCTTAAGCACATCAACCACTTCTTGCACACCTTCTTTAACGACCTCAATCACCGTTTTAGAATCGTCCATTTGGGGTTCTTGCTCAAGGTAACCCACAGAATAACCTTCGGAGAAAGAAATATCGCCTTGAAAGGATTTCTCCTCTCCAGCGATGATCCGCATCAAGGTAGATTTACCCGAGCCGTTGAGTCCTATGATTCCAATCTTAGCTCCGTAGAAAAACGACAAATGAATGTTTTTTAGAATTTGTTTTTGGGGTGGAATCACTTTAGAGATTCCGTTCATACTAAAAATTACTTTCTTATCGTCTGACATAGTTTTGCTGTTTGAATTAACGGGAGTCAAATGTAATTTTTAGAGTTGGGAAAAGAAAATAGTTAACGCACATTAATACGTTCAGAAATTTCGTTAATCGATTAGAGTGTATCTAGTGCTTATTATACTTTGGTAAGTATGAATACAAAAACAACAGCAGCAATTGTTATACTGAGTGCAATAGCCAGTTTAGTGGGTTTTGTAATGATGTATGCCATGCCTCATTCCCCAATCAGTTCTAAATTAGCACTTGGTGGCTCAGCCATTAGCCAATTGTCATCCATACTTTACCTATGGCCGTCCTCCACAATTACCCAAAAAAAAGTTTGGAAATTTATAGTTGGTGCCATCGTACTTACACTTGTGGGTAGTTATCTGAATCAGTTCTCCAAAACTTGGGGAGCCAGTTTATCTTTCATTGGCTATGTGGGAGTAATCGGTTTGTATTTCATTCATTTTGTACAAAAAAAGCTGAGGAGCAAGTTGGATATCGTAAAGCTCATGTGGGTGGTTCTGACTTATTTACTGATCATGTTAAATGCGCTGTCTTCCAACATTCCAACCAACTTAGAATACCTTACTACACCCTTGCTGTGGTACGGGGCTTACCTTTTTTATTTGCAAAAAGAAAATGCCGATTCAGATCGAACCCGCGCTGGTTGGTAAGCTGAATTGGAATCATTTCATTTTGTGAAACATCCAAGCACAAAGTAATCCAATGGCACTAAAAACTGCCAGCGTACCAAAAACGTATTGATGCCCAGTTATACCCGGAAAACTATCCAATAGCACACCCATTAGCGGACTCATAAAAACATCTGGTGTAAATCCCAACACAGAAATTACCCCAACAGCCGTTCCCGTTTTGGCATAATTAATTTTTGTGTCGCCCATGATGGCAAAATAAACCCCACGCATTCCGTAAATACCCACGGCAATAGCCGATAAGTTCAACACACTAAAGAGCACTCCACCTCCAATCCCTGAAAAGAGCAGTAAGCCACCAAAAAACGAAATGAGAAAACACCCAATAATGACACGAGCACCTGAAATTTTATCGGCCAGTATGCCTGCCGCCAAAGCAAATAAAGGGCGCAACCAAGCCGCTCCGGTTCCTAGCATGGAGGATTTGACTTCGTCAAATCCCAAGACATCTTGAGCGAATAAGGAAAAATCATCGGTTATTTTATATCCTGCGTAGGCACAGATCACGATAATGGATTGTAGCCACAGTTTTTTGTTTTTGAATAAAGAAAACAGTTCGCCAGAACTTGAGGTCGACATACTATCGGATTGGGCTTTGGGCAACCTAAAATAAACCAATATGCCTGCTAAAAAAGTTACACTGCTGGTGACCAGCAAGACTCGATTAAACGAAGTCACGTTATCCATTCCCGAGTCATTCATTTGGCTCGCAAACACCGCTACACCAATCGTTCCCATAATGGCGGCTAATGTTCCTCTGCCGAATTCCAACCAACCAAATGCTTTGCCTTGAGCTACCGCTCCGCCCCATAGTCGAGTAGACTTAATCAACGCTGCCCAAAAGAACAGGATGGTAGTGCAGCCCCAATAGCCATACAACCACATGCCCATTAAGTCGGGATCTATTGAAACCGCAAATCCGCCAATGGCAGTGAGAATCAATCCTAAACCCATCAATAGTTTGGGTTGGTATCTATCGGCTAAAGGACCTCCTAATACGTAGGAAATCATTGCAACGATTCCGTACATGGAGAAGTAACTGCCCAACTCGGTGTTAGATATTTCATACACCGAGAGCATTGATGGCCTAAAGATCCTAGGAATAATGAAGGGCAAAAAGAATACGGCTTCACCTGCTAAAATGAGCAGTAACAGTGCGTAAGAATTTTTACCATTTTTCATAGAAATCTTCAAAAAGTAAAAATGCACATGTTTGGTTGAAAGTAAAGAAATAACTCAATAAAAGAATTATGAATTCCCGTTTTCGCGGAAATGACCATAGGAGAAAAACAGCGATCAGAACTGACGATAATCAATTATCAATTTAAAAAGTCAGTCTATATTCGGGTCGAAATGAAAGTACCACCACAGGAAGAATTATCGCTTAGGGAAATTCGCCCAAGATTCAGTCAAGATGTTGACTACACCTTTGAAGAATTGAAGGCCCTTTTAGAAAAAGGCTTAGCCGAACACAATGCACCTGTAACAGGAAAAGTACACCGTGGGTATGCTTCCTTTTTTATCCCCGTTAAGGACCAACACTACTGGTCACCGCAACTATCGGTAACTTTTGAAGCAGCTGAAAACGGTACGCACATTCGGGGATTGTATGGACCAAAACCATCGGTATGGACTTTACTCATGTTTTTTTATGCCATTGTTGGTTTTGCTAGTGTGGTAGTAACCATTATGGGATTTGGCTTACAGTCACTGAACAAAGACGGAAGCATATTATGGGCATTACCCTTTTTAATTGCGGCATTTTTTTCAATTTATGCCGTGGGTTATTTTGGAAAGAAAAAAGGCTACGACCAAATTGTGGTTATCCACAATTTCTTTGAAAAATCCATTGGAGAAGAGTTTTAATGCTGGTTGGGGCAATCTCAATCGTATAAACATTTCTGTGCTAATATGTCACTCATAAAAGGCATACTTTATCTTGCTAAATTTGTAGTAATAAATTAAACCCTATGAAAAATATTTTAAGCGTATTAATTGTTTTGCTTTCTCTTCAAGTGACCATTGCTCAAGAATTTCAAACGAGTGAACACAAAGGAAAAAAAATAAATACCTTCTACCCTCGAAAAGCAATGAATACCTACAACGCAACCATTCAACCAGTTTACGAAGCTCCTTATCCCTCTGGAAAAGGTTACCATGAGCATTTAATGCAAATCAAGACCAATTACGCAAAAAACCATCCCCCGAAGTTTATAAAAAACCACGCGGGTAGTCGAGCAGAATCGCCCAGTGTGATTCAGGATTTTGGAACGTATTTATACCCACCAAATGGCCCTCTATTGCACAATGGTGGAACTCCTAATGACAACTCTCTGGCCTTTGCAAACAATGGAAATTTACTGACGGCATGGAACTCTTTGATTTATGCGCACGATGTAAAAGCCGATACGCCTATATTTAGAAACCACCCGGTACTTACCACGCTTACTTTTCAGCAATTTGCTGGAAACCTCACCACCGACCGACCTTTTGATCCTAAAATTCTCTACGATTCGGAGGAAGACAAGTTTATTCTCTTATTTCTGAGTGGAAGAGATACCGCAAACTCCAAAACCATCATTGGGTTCAGTACTACAAATAACCCAGCTGATCCGTGGAATGTGTATGAAATAGACGGTAATCCATTAAAAAATAATACATGGACAGATTACCCTCAAGTTGCGCTTACTCAAAATGAACTGTTCTACACAGTGAATTTACTGAAGGCGGGTGAAAGCTGGATCGCCGGCTTTGACCAAACCATTATCTGGCAAATTGATAAACATTCGGGTTTTGACGGCGACTCTACCCTGAGTTTGAAGCTTTGGGACGATATCAAATACGAAGGAAAGCCCTTACGCTATTTTAGACCCATTAAAACTGGTGCGGGTCCTGCTGGCCCCAATATGTACTTCATTTCAAACAGAGGAGTTCCCGTAGAATGGAACGATACAGACATTGTAAAAAACGATACGATATTTCTGTTGGAAATTACCGCAGAGAAAGACAACGCGCCGAGCTTAACTATTCAGGCCATTAAAGCCAACGACAGCTACCAAACACCAACAAATGCTCGGCAAGCCGACGGTCATATATTTTTCACCAATGATTCGAGAGTACTAGGGGGATTTTACAACAACAACGAAATACAATTTGTGGGGAATACCATGGATAAAACCACCAATCGACCTGCATTTTACCATGGCATTATAAAGAATGTAAACAGCGCTCCACGGGTAACCTTGAATACTATCGGACATACCCGATTGGATTATGGGTATCCCAATATTGCGTATACCGGGATTAAAACAACAAATCAGAGTTCGGTAATAGGATTTAACCACACTTCGCCTACAGATTTTGCTGGTTTTTCTTGTATTTATTACGATGGAAATGGGACTTACTCTGAACCCAAAATAATAAAAGAAGGAGATAATTACGTGGATGGCATTCCTTGGTCTAATGGGGACAGAACCTATGAGCGTTGGGGCGATTACTTTGGTATTCAGCGCAATTACAGAGCACCAAAACAAGTTTGGTTAACGGGGTATTTTGGAAAAAGTAACCGACAACCGGGTTCATGGATTGCACACGTAAAAGCACCTTTTGATGCAAATGATCCAGATGACGGGATTGATACTTCTTATTTCCCAGTAAGTACCAAAGAGCGTGCTACCTCAACTTCAAGTATGGTATTTCCTAATCCGAATTACGGGAAATTCTCTGTAGAGTTTTATTCCAATCACGAACAAGCGGTAACTGTTAACCTCACAGCCGTAAATGGAAAAGAGTCTATTGAGTTGCTATCAGGGCCTATCCGTATGGGCAAGAATGAACTACAGTTTCAAGCTTATGATTTAAGCAAAGGCATATATGTGCTTCAAATTCAAGGTGAAAAAGAATTGATTCTGAGTAAAAAGATTGTTATTGAATAACAATCTTTTTATTCAATTTTCCTTCACTGTGCTCAATTTTAATGGTGTAAACCCCCGGGCTCAATCCTTGCACGTTGAATTCATAAGTATTTGATTGGCTATCGACACCTCGCTCAAAAACCACCTTACCGGTTACATCAGAGAGAAATACATTAGCAACTTGTAGGCTTGAATTACTCCACTTAATCGTCACTTGATCACTTGCAGGTATCGGAAATACTTCCACTAAATCAGTAGCGGCTGCATCTGCTAACCCTTCAGCGGTCAAATCTAATTCCAGCTCTACCGAATCGCTGCCACATGGCGTTACTACTCTTAAATATGCCTGTGCAATTTCGTCCAATTTAAATTGCTGATTTTTAGGCGCTTCAGAAGTATCTGTATTGCCATTACTAAACAACCAGAACCAAGAAGTTCCGCCGGGTGTTGTACTCTGGAAATCTACAGTACCATTGCCATTGTGGGTATAAGTGTACTGAGCATTCGGCTTATCGATAAACTCAATGTCATCCAGTGCCATATCACTTCTAAATCCGCCACCGGTAATTCCTCTAAATCGTACTCTGATTAAATCACCCGTGTAAGCGCTAAGGTCAACTTCATTGTTTAACCATTGTATTCCTTTGTTGCCCGAAACAACTGGTGTAATATCATTAGACCAACTTCCGTTATGATAAATATCCACGTGCAATGACCCCATATTTTGGCCATTCATATTGTACCAATAGCTCAGTTTGGGGGAGTTTGCATTGGCTAAATCAATACAAGGACTTATCAAAACAGCTTCCTGATTTTCACATCCCCCTGAAGCTTCCAAGTACAAATATTTACCTAAACCATTCCCTAAGGTATGGTCTACATTAGGTCCTGTTCCATTGGTTGCAGTACCAGCCGCATCAACGCGCCAATCGATATCATCTTCCGCACCATTTTTACCGTTAATCCAACCATCGCTCAACGGACAAACCGTAAAACCACAATCGTTTTCTGTAGAGCAATTTGCTTCATTTTCTACATTATAGAAATAACAGGCTGGTTTTGAGCCAGAACTTTCGTACACTTCAACATTCGCGACTATCGTATCGTTCCAACGGTTTTGATCTGCAGCAGCATCTAGCCAAACTTTTATGTTGTTACTTCCTGCATTATAGGTGGCTTTGTTTGTAAAGGAATACGTAATGGTCTGACCGGTGCTCACTACTCCGGTATAAGTTTCTTTTGTAACAGAACCGCCGTTAACTTGCATGTAAATATCAAAATTACTGAATGCAGCTTGTTCATTATTCTCAATTCTTACGGATACGGTTTTTGAAGCACGAGCGCTTCCACAATCGACAATAGAGCCTGTTCCATTTTCAAACCGAGTAATCCCAATATCCGCGCTTAATGGACAATTTAAATAACCAGGAACCTTTAGAATTGATTTTGTTCGGCGACTTTTTGTGCCATCACCATTGACGGCATCCAATGCAAAGTGCATTTCTACCGATGGATTGTAACTCATGCCTTTAAAAATGAACGGAGATGAGGGTTCGGTGCCTATTATTTCCATGTATTTCTGCCCCATTGTGTACACGTTGTAGTTGCTTGCTCCACTGATATTAGACCAACGCAACTCCATACTATCCGGGCAAATTTTAGTGATATTAATTCCCGACGGAAGTGGAGAAATTGTAAATGTTTCGGATGCTACAGGTTGTCCATTTGAAGCAACTCGAATCATGGCCTTTCCTGTAAAAGCGTTGGGCACTGTCCATTCGTAATATCTGTCTTGCTGAGCAACGGAAGTAGCTATGTTGCTCCAAGTCATTCCACTGTCTAAACTGTATTCGAGTGTAAATGGAGCTATAGATTCTGGCGTGCTCCAACGAATAACTTCTTTTTCACCTGGTACAAAAGTTTCTCCTCCAACTGGGTATTCCAATTCAATTCCTTCACTTTCCAAATAATACACCACATGATACTTTTGTGGACCTTGTGCAATAGCTTTACCTTGAATAACCAAATCATAAGCACCTGGCTGCATATTGGTCAATTCAATTTGTTCCATATTGTTAATGTTATCTATACCATTGGTAGCAGGATTGTTCAAAGTACCAGTCGAGCTAACATCAAGTATGTAGGGCAAAGTGACCTGAGCCATTGGGTCAATTAACTTTAAGTCCAAATTATTTACCAATGGAGTATTCGCATTGGCTGCACCTCTAACATCATTCCAGGCCAACATTACTTTGGCTAATTTTTTATCTGTTGGGATATTTATCGAGACCGTATCACTCTGTCCATTTTCTAGGTTGCCCGTGAAGTGAGTGCCTTCAGAAATTACGCGATAGGCCTTTCTGGCATTAATTCTTCCATATCCATAAATAAAATCTGGACCTTGATTTCCCAAATCATCGGCAGTGTTACAAGCAATAGCTTTCATTAAAATCGCATCTGGATAATTGTTATTGTTTGACTCTTTGTAGGCCTGATACAAAACTGCCATGGTACCCGAAACACCTGGACAAGACATGGAAGTTCCGGTTTTGAACGTGTAATCATTTACGTCTGTAGTACTCCAAACCTGTGTACCAATTGCAGATATTTCAGGTTTGATTCGGCCGTCTCTCGCTGGCCCTCTGCTACTCGATACGTTCGCTTGGTCTAAATAATCAAGATTGGCAACGGTTAGCACATTCTTCGCCACTTTATGACCACCAGTTACGTTATACCAGCCTCCGTTATTTCTTCCAGCATTTCCTGCAGAGAACACGTGAAGCAGTGCCGGCATTTGTTCGGTTTGGATATCCAATTCTCGAGCAAAGGAGGTATATCCCGCATTTTGCCCATTTGAATAGGACGTACTGGTTATTTTAATATCGTGTTTTGTGTAATGACTGGATATCGAGTCAAAACCTGGATAACCTTCACCCGCAGCACCATAAACATACAATATAGAGGCAGGTGCCATTCCCTCGGCTAGCGGGTCCAAGTTACCCGCCCCCATAATGGTGCCACCCACGTGATCGCCATGATCGCCTCTGTTCGTTGAAATGTACTGCGCACCAATGCGTCCGGCGTAGTCTAAATGTGGACCAATAACTCCGTCGTCTTGAAGCATGACACTGATTCCTGTTCCATCAAGATCATTCGAAAGACCTGTGAAAGTCTTAGTTAAACCTCCAATACGGTGCGCATTTCTAGCTTTATAATTCTCAGGATATCCTTTTTCGTCAATTGGCTCGACAAACTGCACAAAGTCTAAATCCGAAAGTGCTTCAATATTTTCACTAGGTAGTTGGATTCGATAGGAGTTTGCAGCCGCTGAATAGCGAATTACCTGCGCATTTATTCCGTTAAACAGTTCTTCTACCGATACATTTGATATGTTTTGAAAAGTCACCACATTCAATTTTAACAAACCATCCACATAGCAATGTGCGGGGTAGCCAGTTGGTAATTTGAGCTGGGGATCTAGTTTTAAGTTACTCGGAACTTTTTCTAAAGCTCGAATATTATTTTCCTCCAACAGCGCAATGCTTACCTGAGCATTTATGTAAAAATAGTAGGCATTGTTGCCAATATAATCCTCAACAGAAATTCCAACTGAACTCAATTGCTCTTTTCTTTCATTTGAAATCAACTCGTCTACAATGGCCACTCCAAAAAATGGCTGTTCTTGGGATATCTCTCCAATCAAACTTTTGTGGATACGTCCTTCGGTTTCCCAATCGCCACCAACAAGGGCTACCTTGTGCATAATGGATTGTGCTTGCGCAGATAAAAGAGCAGTTAACCATATTGAGAGCAATAAAAATCTTTTCATAAATGTGTTTTTTACAGGCGCTAAAATTACAGAAATATGCGATTGTCTTTTGTTAAAAGTATAACCAGTACCCAAATGAATTGTTTAACCGATTGAAGATAGGCGTCACTTTTTCAATGTTTTTACCATATCCAACCAGTCTAGCTATGTGCTGTCCTTGCAGAATTAATACCTTCGCGGCTTCAATTTTAGAACAATAAAAAAAATTATGATGTTAAGAAAACTTGCAGTAATTGCCGTAGGC
>CBFIBQ010000039.1:0-29528 GCA_965660875.1 Salibacteraceae bacterium
TTCAAGTGTTGCTAATTTTGACAATGCGTTGAGAGGCATTCGAATGGCAAAAAGATTGTCATAATGGTATTTAATTGTACCAGAATTCTTCTTAATAAAGGAAGAAATGGACTGTGGGTCGCCTTTTAAAAAAAGATGTATTTGTTTTTGTGAGCGGCTTGATACTTCCTCTTTATCATAAGACTCTGAAGTTTTAAGCAATTGATACGAAAAGGGAGAATTTTGAGCGAATGAAACAATCGGGAGTAAAAAAAACACTAGAGCATATTTATTCATATTTCTTTAAGTTATGTTTATAAAAATAGAAAAAGTTATTCCTTGTAATGTGCCATTTAAGCCTTTTATAAAGGTGTTAAAATTTAAGAACCTGCTAAGAGATTTCATTAAAGGCTTCCAATTAGAAACTAATTATTAAAAATCATAATGGACCGATAGAATAAAAATCCCTGAATTTTTCGTTGTATAGAATTTTTAAAAAAAATATTTGTAAATTTACAAGCTTATCATGAGATTTCCCTCAAGTCTAATCCATATAAAAAAAATTGGTGAGATACTGTCTTTAGTTTTATCGCTATTTGTTTTAGTGTCTTCCATAAATTGGACTGTAAACGTACATTACTGCGGCACTGAGTTGATTAACTACGCACTCTTTGGGGAAGCAGAAAGTTGTGGAATGGAAGAGTTTGACAATGTTTGTGAAGCTCCTCAAAATGCAGATTCGTATAATAAAACCTGCTGTTCCAATAAAGATTTAGTTTTCAAATCAGATAATCAGGTTCGAAAATTTCAACTTAAGAATAAAACTAAAGTTGAACTTAGCTCCCTTGTTATTCTAGCTTTATCAAATGAAATTAAAATAAACCTCGTAGAGCAAGATAACCACTACAGCCTGCCACCGCCTAAACCAGTTTCAGAACAACTAGCTCTTATCCAAGTTTACCGCATATAGAACAAGCTAACCAGCTTTTAAACACCAACAATTTCCATTATTTAAAAAAAAATGATATGAAAATTATCCTAGTTGCATTTGCGACTACACTGTTGTGCAGTGTTACTTGCTACTCTCAATCCATTCGTTCGTTTCCAGAAGTCAATCTCAAAAGCCTAAGTGGAGAACAAGTTTCCACAAATGAAATTCAAAATAATGGCAAACCTATATTGATAATTGTGTGGGCTACTTGGTGTCATCATTCAGTCGATGGTATGACAAGTATTGCTGACGACTATTTCGATGACTGGATTGAAGACTTTGGACTTAAGATAGTGACAATATCTGTGGATGATGCACGAAATATACCCAAAGTTGCTCCTATGGTAAATGGTAACGGATGGGATTATGAGCACTATCTAGACCCGAATGCAGACTTCAAAAGAGCCATGGGAGTAAATCAACCTCCACATTTATTTATTCTTAATGGAAATCGTGAAGTTGTATGGTCCTTCAACGGATTCAATTCGGGCGATGAAGAAGAAATACAAAAAGTACTAGAATCTTTATAAAGCAAAACGTATAATATGAAAACAATAGCATATATAATATTGGGTGCAGCCCTGTTTGTAAGCTGTGAATCATCTAACGAACCAAAAACATATCAGTGTCCTATGAAATGCGAGGGTGTTGATAAAACGTATGACAAACCTGGGAGTTGCCCAGTTTGTAAAATGGAACTAAAAGAAGTTGAACAATAAAAATTAGAACTATGAAAAAAACAATTACTCTATTGATGTTAATGGGAGTATATTCTGTTACTCAACAATTATTCGGTCAAACCTATTGGCCTGAGGATTTTATCACTGAAAAGGCAACCAATAAATTTACAGAAGTGGGTACAGCGCAGGATGGCCTGCATAGCCCTGTAGATCTAGATTTTAATAAAAAGGATCCAACCGAACTTTGGGTGATTAACATGCGTTCAGAACAAATAGGAGGGAGTACAGTAACTTATAGAAATGTTGGTCAGTCAAATCAGCAAGCCTTCCACAAAGTAGATGGTAATTCTAGGCACTTCATGTCGTTGCCTACTGCATTGGCATTTGGAGAGAGTGGTGATTGGGCTAATTCTCCTGGAGTTTATGACGCTAACTTTTCTGGTGGTCAAAGAGCTCCATTTACTGGGCCCAGTTTATGGTCTTCTGATTTTGCGATATACGCGCAAAATGCTGGTCCGGGAACAAATGGCAGCCACTTAGATATGTTACATGGAAGTCCGTACAGTGTTGGAATTGCTTGGTACAAGAAAAACGAATATTTTGTATTTGATGGACATAACGGCCATATTGCTATGTATGATTTTGCCGCAGATCATGGTCCAGGCAACTCATGGCACGACGATGGTCGTTTAAGACGATACCAAGAAATCCCTTTAAAAAGATTAGGACTTATTCCAGGGCACATGGAAATCGACCCACAACGAAAGTGGCTTTATGTAAACGACATAGGCAATAGAAGAATCGTGCGAATTGATATTACTAGCGGAAGCGTAAAAGGAACATCTACCGTAAGAGCTAGCGAAACATTAGCTGAAAATGTCGATATGAAAGATGTAGTTTGGGAAGTTGTTGCTAGTACTGGTTTGGACAAACCGTGTGGGCTAGATGTAACTACTAATAGACTTGTTGTTACAGACAATGGAACAAATGAAATTATTGTATACGACTTAAGCCAAGCAAGTGGCTTTCCTGAAATCGGCAGACTAAAGCTCACTGGTTTTAATGATGTTATGGGAGTTAAACTTGACGAAGAAGGGAAAATTTGGTTTGTAGATAAAACTGCCAAAAAAGTTGTGCGTATCGATAATGAAAATGTGAAGAAAAGAGAAGATGATGGTGCTTTTGTTGGCATGGAAGAATTGTCTGACTTAAATATTTCATTTTATCCTAACCCATTTACCAACCATATTTCTGTTTCTGGATTAAACTTAAATGAATTTTCCTTCTCAATTTATAACATAAACGGTGCGGAAGTCTATAGAAAAGACCAATTGACTTCAGAAATCGATTTAAGTGAATTTCAAAGTGGATTATATTTTGTTCATATAATTGATCAACAAGGAAGAATTGCACATTCAGAAAAATTGGTGAAACAATAATCTGAACATATAATTAAATAGAAGAGGCCGGAGGTTAATGAAGCGAACCTTCGGCTTTTTTTGTACAGTATTTCGGCCTTAATTTATTGAGAGTTTAAAGCAGCGAAGGATAATAGCGTAGGCTTGTGTAAGCAGGTATGTCTGAGCACAGCGAGTTTACCTGCGCTGCATTATTCTGAGTGTAGCTTTAACCGAAAGAAATTGCAGCCTTGATTTTTTCTTTGTTTCTTTCTTTTGTTTCAAGACAAAAGAAACGAAAGGAATAAGATTTTTCCCGCTCACAGTCTCGCTCAAAGCTCCACAGGAGCTTCGCCGTATCAAGGCAAAACGAGCAAAGAGAATAGACGAATTCTAAAAGTTTACTTAACATAATATTAAGCAACGTAATCTAAAAAGCGCACGGGCAAAGCATGTGTATGAAGAACTGATCCCGAAGTTTCGGGAGAATTCTTTAATACTTATGCGTGCGGCTAGGGCATTAAACCTGTGGCTTTGTGAGCCGGCTTGTGCGTTGTTGGCGAGAGAGAATTTTACGAAATCTAAAAGCCAGTAATCAACTTTATTTGGAAACGGAACCTTGAAGTGCGGCTGAGTGTGGCTGGAATAGCGCGATAAAATTCTTTGATAGCTTTTAAAGCCAAAGAATTGAAAAAGCTATTTGCGCAAATGCCGCGGGGCTACTTAATATAATGACTAATTATAGGACATCATTCTACGGAGACGAAATCTAAGAGAACGAGAATTCAATATTTAGAACAAAACTGAACTACAGTACGGAATTTTAAAATCTAGTAACGTGCGGTGGCAAAGTGCGAACTATTTACCTGAGCGATCAAGGCGAAGGCAATCCCGAATAAAAGTTTTGTAAGCTTTTTCTAAAAGCCACAAAAACTATTTCGGGAGCAGACATAATGTACATTATAGTTGACAAAAGAAATCTGTGCGCTAGAGATTTTAAATTAAACCAATGGAGCGAATTCCTTTAACATAAAATCTGCCGTTATAGTACAGCAAGCTGTCCTAGAACTGATTTTATATTAATCAGCACAGCTGAGCGGAATTCTTGAATACTACCAAGAATAGCAAACCTAGCCCTTTTGTCCTATAATGGACTAGCATTATGTTAACGTAGACTTTGGCTCTGCCGATTCTGCTTCAGCAGAAAGAGGCTAGTGAAAGGTTTTTATCCAACCTTGGAGGGTTTTGATTCAAAATTCTCTCTCTTTTACTCATCTGAACGGAGCACTTAACGACTGTAGAGCAGCGAAAGGAGTTGTGTGTGGAGTTGTATCGTAGTAAACTTTACTTCGAAGTTCTTGGATTGCTAGAATATCCACATTTACTTAAAAAGTTAGACAAGCCTAACTTTATTTTATATTGCAGCCTAATTTATTGTTTAGAATAATGAAATTCCATAATAAAGTAATCACCTTTTTCTTTTGCTGTTTAGTATCATTCTCTTCTTGCAAGAAAATAGGACCTGTTGAGCCAGAAGAAAATGAAATCTTGGATGGACCTGTTTCTGGACTCACCCATGAACAGAATTCACAATTCCTAAAGGGTGACGTAGCTTTTAATGAGGTTTTTACAATTGAAAAAGGATTGGGGCCTGTGTTTGTGGCGAATCAATGCGCAAGTTGTCATGCTGGTGATGGAAAAGGAGCGCCCTTTGTTAAATTTACTCGATTCGGACAATCTGATACCTCAGGGAATAAGTTCCTTTCCAAAGGCGGACCTCAACTCCAGCACAAGGCAATACCCGGTTTTCAACCAGAGCAGCTCCCAAACCAAGCTAGTTTTACCGATTTAATCGCCCCAGCGGTTACTGGTTTGGGATTTTTAGATGCAGTAAGTGATGCTGACTTAATTGCCTTGTCTGATCCTTTAGACGCTAATGGAGATGGAATTAGTGGCAGGCCTCATTGGAATTTTATTCCCAGCTATGTAACTCTGCGGCCTTGGGGAATTAAACAGAATAATAAAAGCATAACACGATTTGGAAAGAAGGCTGCGATTTATGATTTATTGCATCAAACTGCAGGAGCGTATAATCAAGATATGGGCATAACTTCTCTTTTTGAGCCCCATGATGTATATTCTGGATTAGAAATTGATCCAGAAGTAAGTACCCAGACAATTAATGAATTGGTCTTTTACCTTAAAACTTTAAAGGCTCCCATACCGCGAAACACCCATGATCCGGTGGTTGAGGCTGGCAAACAGATTTTTTCAGAAATCCAATGTGCTGCCTGTCATACTCCAACTTTAAAAACAAGTTTTTCACCAATTTCAGTGATTTCAGAAAAAGAATTTCATCCATACACAGATCTGCTTTTACATGATATGGGGCCTGAATTAGATGATGGTTATACTGAAGGCTTCGCCCTAACAGCTGAATGGAGAACGCCACCATTGTGGGGAATTGGGTTGTCAAGAAACTCGCAAGGCGGTGAATACTACTTGTTGCATGATGGTAGGGCTAGAAGTTTAGAAGAGGCCATTTTAATGCATGGAGGAGAGGCAGAACAATCAAAAAAACAATACCTCCAACTCAGTAATTCAAAGAAGGAACAACTCATTGAATTTCTAAAATCACTCTAAAATGAATCGGAGAAAATTCGTAAAAACCTGCTGCTTTACGGCGATTGGTATCCCGATTGGTTCAGCCTTGATTCAATCGTGTGGGGTAATTTATTATGCAAACTTTTCTCATGGGCAAAACAAGATTATTGTTCCATTAACAGAGTTCCAAACAATAAAAAGCCAGAAGCCTGAATCAAGAGAATTTGTTCTTATAAAACCAGTCAATTTTCAATACCCAATTTGCCTTTATAAGCAGCAACCTGGAGACAACTATATCGCTTCATTAATGAAGTGTACTCACAATGGTTGTGAATTAAACGTGGGGGGTGGAATTTATAGCTGCCCTTGCCATGGCAGTGAGTTTAGTACCTCAGGTCAAGTGCTTTCAGGTCCAGCAAATAAAGACCTAATAATATTTAAAACTAAAACAGATCATGAGAATGTGTCAATATACTTGTCTTAGGTCGTTATTTTCCCTTTGCTTGTTTTTTGCCTTGTCAAACAGTATAAAAGGGCAAACCTTAGATTCCATTATTTCAAGAGTTCCAGTCGATACGTCTAGCAATAATCTGAACATGGATGCAGCTTATAATCGACCATTTTTAACTACCACCAAGATGCCCGTAGCTTTGGGTGGATATCTTGAAATGAATTCGATTTACTCTATCGAAGAAGGGGTTTCTAGCGGACTATCATTTGAGGCAAGGAGATTAACCATCTTCATGTCTTCTACAATTACAAAGAGAATCAAATTCCTTTCTGAAATTGAATTTGAAGGTGGAACAAAAGAGATTGGGATTGAATTTGCAGCAATTGATGTTGCTTTTCATCCTGCATTAAATTTTCGGGGCGGAATTATTATGAACCCCATTGGAGCATTTAATCAAAACCATGATGGACCCAAATGGGAATTTGTGGAGCGCCCTGATGTTGCTGTAAAAATGCTTCCGGCTACTTGGTCAAATCCCGGTTTTGGATTGTATGGCAAAACCTACCAAGGCAAATGGATTTTAGGATACGAAGCATATGTGTCAAATGGATTTGACAACCGAATTATTGATAACGAAGAAAGTAAAACCTACTTACCTGCAACCAAATTGAATGAAGATCGTTTTTTAGTGAATAATAGTGGAAAGGCTTTATTGAGTGGTAAACTGGCAATTAAAAATCGTGATGTTGGAGAGGTTGGGTTGTCTTATATGGGAGGAGTTTACAATAAGTTTGAAGAGGATGGGCTAATTATTGATCAAAAAAGAAGGTTAGATGTATTTGCTGTAGATGTGAATACAACGATTGAAAAAACAGGAACCTACATAGTCGGTGAAGCAGTACTAATTCTGGTGAATATACCAGAGACATATACTCAACAATACGGGAACCAACAACAAGGATTTTTTATTGATGTTGTGCAGCCTGTATTAAAAAAAGAGATTTTTAACTGGAAGAATGCGGTACTAAATCTCGCCACTCGTCTCGACTATGTCGACTGGAATGCCGGGAAGTTTAACACTACAGGTTTGGAAATTGGTGAGCATGTTTGGGCGGTTACTCCAAGTTTTAGTTTTCGCCCTTCTACGCAAACTGTATTTCGATTAAATTATCGTTACCAATGGCAAACAGATATTCAAAATAATCCTGCTGTGCAAAAGTCTGCTTGGTTGTTTGGCTTTAGTAGTTATTTTTAAGAAAAGCTTTTGAATAACAATAATCTGATTTTGATATGTACATTACTTACCTTTGCGACTGGTGAAATTTATATGCTACATATTATCAGCACTTATTCTGAGTTTGTCTGGTGGTGTTCCGTGCGATGATGCCGAACATTCAGACTTTTCCACAGAAAATGTATGTGAGTACTCCTCAGATGGTCACGAACATGAAGATGATTCGCAAAGTACTGATCATTGCTCGCCTTTTTGTGTGTGTCTATGTTGCAACGTACCTGTTGTAATTAATGAATTCACAACAATCACATCGCCGATTGTAATTGCAAACCAAAAAACACCAACGATATACGATAACTTTTATCCTTCAGGTATCCTGAGTGCAATTTGGCGACCCCCGCAAATCGCTTAGTCAGTTTTTGAGCTTTTAATGGAATTTATTGACCCCAAAGTTGATAAATACTGTTACTATCCAAAGCTTGAATCCCCCCATGTCTTCACATCGAAGGACACTCTCAAGAGTTTAATTAAATGGCTCAGGCCGTGAACTTATTCTTGAAATAAAGAACAAGTTTATTCAACAAAATACAAGTATGATTAATCAAATAATATCGTTCTCAATAAAGAACAAACTAATTATTGGGTTGCTTACAATAGCACTAATAATTACTGGAATTTGGAGCATCTCGAAAGTTCCACTAGATGCGGTGCCAGATATAACTAACAATCAGGTTCAGGTTATAACTCAAGCTCCCAATTTAGGAACAGAAGATATAGAGCAATTCGTTACCTATCCTATAGAATTGGCAATGGCGAACTTGCCTGATGTTACTGAAATTAGATCTATTTCTCGATTCGGGTTATCCGTGGTTACTATCGTTTTTGACGACGATATGGGGACCTATTTACCTAGACAATTGGTTGCAGAAAAACTCAATGAAGTAAAAGGAGAAATTCCTGAGGGCTTTGGCGTTCCTTCCATGGGGCCAATTTCAACTGGATTAGGTGAAATTTACCAATATACCCTTAAAGTTGATTCCAATCACAAAGGGCAATATTCACCATCTGATTTACGAACAATGCAAGATTGGATTGTTAGACGACAAATGGCCATGGTACCAGGTGTTGTAGAAATTAACGCCATTGGTGGAAATATTAAGCAATATGAAATAGCTGTTAACCCAGATGAACTCAAAGCAATTGGCATTACCATTTCTGATGTTTACAAGGCTCTTGAAAAGAACAATCAAAATACTGGAGGAGCTTACATTGAGAAGGATCATTTGGCAAATTTCATCAGGGGAGAAGGCCTTGCCAGAAGCATAGATGAAATAGAAAACATGCTGGTAAAAAACATCAATGGCCTGCCGATACGAGTTAAAGACGTAGCAAAAGTGAAGTATGGAAAGGCCATTCGATATGGTGCATTGACACAAGATGGCGAAGGAGAAGTAGTTGGTGGGTTAGTAATGATGTTAAAAGGCGCAAACTCCAATGAAGTGATTGAAAATGTGAAAGAACGCATGATAGAGATACAAAAATCCTTACCTGACGGGGTGATTATTGAGCCCTTGCTGGATAGAAGTAAACTGATTGCAAAAACCACAGGTACTGTAAGTAATAACCTCATGGAAGGTGCTCTAATTGTAATTTTTGTGCTAGTATTTTTACTAGGCAATTGGAGAGGAGGCGTCATTGTTGCTTCTACAATTCCGCTTTCCTTGCTATTTGCTTTTATCATGATGAATGTATTCGACGTCTGGGCTAACTTGATGAGCTTAGGCGCTATTGACTTCGGAATTATTGTGGACGGAGCAGTTATTATCGTTGAAGGAACTGTCTTTCTGCTTCATGACAAAATACTGAAAAAGCAAACCGTAAATGAAGAAGTTCGAAACGAAGTTGCGTTCACAGCTTCAAGTAAAATGATGAATTCCGCATTTTTCGGGCAACTTATTATTCTTATAGTTTTTATTCCAATTCTGGCTTTGCAAGGGGTGGAGGGTAAAATGTTTAAGCCAATGGCACTGACTTTTATGTTTGCTATGATTGGAGTTATGATACTTTGCCTCACTTATGTACCCATGATGACAGCGTGGTTTTTAAGAGTTGGAAACATCAATAAAAGCTCATGGGGCGATCGAGTTGTAGTATGGTTGGAAAATATTTATGAGCCCATATTAGTTAAAGCTTTAAAACAGGCTAAATGGGTTATAGGGGCAGCGGTTCTTTTGCTTGGTTTTGCCATTTTCACTTTTTCGCAAATGGGAGGGGAATTTGTACCTCAATTGGATGAAGGTGATATCGCTTTTCACGGAATATTGAAACCCGGCAGCTCGCTTTCGGAAACTATTGCTACCACAACTCTTATAGAAAAAACGGTAAAAGAAAAATTCCCAGAAGTTCAAAAAATTGTCAGTAGAATAGGGGTGGCAGAAGTGCCTACCGATCCTATGCCTATGGATTTGGCCGACATCTTCGTCATTTTGGCTCCAAAGGAAGAGTGGGTGACCACTGACTCTAAAGATAAGCTCGTTGAGTTGATGAAAGAAGAACTTGAAAAGATACCCGGAGTAAATTATGAATTTACTCAGCCTATTGAAATGCGTTTTAACGAGTTATTAGAAGGAGTAAGGGAAGATATCGCGATAAAGCTTTATGGTGAAGACATCAAAGTATTAGCAGAAAAGGCCGAAGAAATTTCTAAAATAATTGCGGGAACTGAAGGAATCGGAGATATGAAGGTGGAGGCAACCACAGGATTACCTCAAATAACAGTTAAATATAACCGAAATAAACTTGTTCAATATGGACTTCATGTATCCGACATGAACATGCTTGTACAATCGGCTTTTGCGGGAGGTAAAGCAGGGGTAATCTTTGAAGGCGAAAAACGCTTTGATCTAGTTGTCCGCTTAGATGAAGAACACCGTAAAAGCATTGACGACCTTAAAAATTTATACTTCAGTTTAGATAATGGGTTACAAGTTCCGTTAAAGGAGATTGCCGACATTGAGTATCAACCCGGCTCAATGCAAATTAGTAGAGACAATACCAATCGAAGAACCTATGTGGGTGTTAATGTCCGTGGTCGAGATATAAAAACTTTGGTTGAAGAAATTCAGCAAAAGTTAGATGCAACGCTCGAATTACCCCCGGGTTATTATATTAGATATGGAGGAGCATTCGAAAACCTTGAACGTGCATCGAAGCGTTTGCAAGTGGTAGTTCCAATTGCATTAGGGTTAATATTCCTACTCATATTCTTTGCCTTAAAGTCGGTCAAACAATCCTTAATGATATACATGGCCATACCTCTGGCTACCATAGGAGGGGTTTTCTCTTTATGGCTTAGAGATATGCCCTTTAGTATTTCGGCAGGCGTTGGATTCATCGTATTATTTGGAGTTGCCGTATTAAATGGTTTAGTACTCATAAGTGGATGGAATGAACTAAAAGAAGATGGGGTTAGCAATTTAAACGAACGAATACGAATAGGAGCCAAACGTCGAATTAGGCCCATAATGCTCACAGCCCTTACAGACGTTTTAGGGTTTTTACCGATGGCCGTTTCTTCATCCGCAGGCGCGGAGGTACAACAACCATTAGCTACCGTAGTAATAGGAGGGATGATAACCGCTACCTTACTCACACTTTTTGTCCTCCCAATTTTGTATCGGTGGGTTGAAAACAGGAGTTTTGTAGCACCAGCTCCTAATGCGTTAACAGCGATGATACTTGTAGGCGGCTTAACAATTTTTTCTACAAATAATTTAAGTGCACAGGATAGCAAAAAGCAATCAATTTCTTCTATCGAGGATGCTGTAACTTACGGTTTATCGAACAACGGTTATGTACAAATTGCGAAAACAAATATTGAGTTGCAAGAACAAGGTAAGAAGGCAGCATTCAATTTGGGGAAAACAGACCTAGATATACAATATGGGCAGTATAATAGCTATGAGCGAGATTTTGGCCTAAGTATCAAACAGCAGATAAATTTCCCTACAGTTTATACCAATCAGAAAAATCTGGCAAAAGAGAAAACTGAAGGAAGTAAAATTCAACTTGCTGCTACAGAAAATAGGCTAAAACGCGATATACGCGAAAGCTGGTTTCAGTTGGCCTATTTGAAGGAAAAAGAAAAATTACTTCTATATCAAGACACTATGTATGGAAGGTTTCTACATGCAGCAACTATACGCTACGAAACGGAGGAAACAAGTTATCTAGAAAAAGCAGCTGCAGAAACCCAAGTAATGGAAATTAAGAATCAATTAAATCTAATTGCGTCTGACATTACTATTCAAGAAAATAAGCTCAGTGTTTTATTGAACGATACAGTCGGTGTTGAGTTTTCACCAGAAAGATTAGCCGAAAGAGATATGAATAAAGTCTATGATTCAACGAAGCTCGTTAATAATCCATTGCTGGCTTACACCAAAAAACAAATTGATATTGCAAACGCTGAAAAATCGGTACAATCTGCTAAAATGCTTCCGAATATTTCTGTAGGTTATTTCAATCAATCGTTGATAGGAAGCGCTACCGAAAGCGGAAGTGTAGCGACCGGCTCAGATCGATTTTCAGGAATTCAGGCTGGCATTAGTATTCCTTTGTTTTATGGGTCGTACAAGGCAGATATAAAATCAGCCAAATTAAATGGGCAAATTGCCGAAACAAATGCAAATTATTACTCCATTATACTTCAAGGTGAGTACGAGCAAAAAATGCAAGAAGTGCTCAAATTTAAGAGCAGTTTAACCTATTACAAAGACAAGGCAGTTCCACAGGCAGACCTGGTTATAGCTAATGCCCAAAAGAGTTTTGAAAATGGCGCTATTAATTATATAGAGTACTTCCAAAACCTAAATCAAGGCATTCAATTAAAGTTCAATTACTTAAACACATTAAACGTTTATAATCAGGCGATTATAAACCTAGAACACCTTATTGGTCAATAATATAAAGCGAATTAAAATGAAAAATTATATAAGATTATACGCAGCATGTATTACGATTAGTTTCTTTCTAGCTGCATGCAACAATGACACAAGCCACGATCATAATCATGGAGAAGAACCTTCCGAACACAATCACGAGGGAGATCACAATCATGACCACAAAGAGGAACATGATCACGAAGGAGAGCACAATCATGACTACCCGGGAGAACATAATCACGATCATGGAGAAGAAGGTGAAGAAGGGGAAGAAGGACATGAAGAGGAAGTCCATTTTTCGGAAAAACAATTTCAATCGATGGGTATGATAACGGATACACTTCCTTTAAGGAATGTAGGTTCTTATGTAGAGGCAAGTGGTCGATTAGAAGTGCCACCTCAAAATGAAGCCGCGGTTACCGCTATCATAGGAGCAAATGTTTCCAGTATAGAAGTAATTGAGGGCGATAAGGTTTCAAAAGGGCAGGTATTGGCATATATAAGTCATCCAGACCTGATTAAGCTCCAAACTGCTTATATTAATAGCTGGAACCAATTGCAGTACATGGAACAAGATTATCAAAGGCAAAAAAAGCTATACGAAGAAAAAGTAGGGTCAGGGAAAGAGTTTCAAAAAACCAAAGCCAATTTCCATTCCATGATGGGAGCGGTAAAGGGGCACGAGGCACAACTTAAATTAATTGGACTCAATGTCGATAAAATACAACGCGGAGAAATCTATGAATTAGTACCAGTACTCAGTCCTCTTCAAGGTCATATCCGCCTTGTTGAAGTAAAAACTGGCCAATTTGTTCAACCACAAACAGAAATGTTCGAGATTGTAAACATTGACCATATTCATGCGGATTTTATGGTCTTTGAAAAGGATATGTATAAGGTAAAAGAGGGGCAAAAGGTTAAGTTTTTCGTAGAATCAATGAAAAGAAAAGAGCTTGAGGCAACAATTTATTCCGTAGGAAAATCTTTTGAAGAAAACCCAAAGGCTATTCATATACATGCAGATATTGAGAACAAAGAAGGTTTACTAATTCCTGGAACGTATGTCCGAGGAAGAATTATGGTTGAAAATGACCAAAGTTTTGCGCTCCCAGAAGCTGGATTGGTTAGGGAAGGGGATAAGCATTTCATATTTACAGCTAAAAAAGAAATGGATGATGGTGTCACCGAATGGGCATTTAAACCCGTTGAAGTAATAGCTGGGACCAATGATAATGGTTGGGTTGAAGTCAAACTATTGAATCCGCTTCAAGCAGGAACAAATGTCGCTTGGAATAACGCCTATTACTTGTTGGCTGAAATGAAAAAAGGAGAAGCAGAGCATAGTCACTAAAATGTACTAAAAATGAATTTTTATCAAATAGTTACACCGTTAATTACAGTAGGATACTTAATTATAGTTTTTGTATTGCGTTCAATTATCGTTTGGCGCCAATCAGGGGTTAATCCCTTCGTATTTAGTTCAACAGAAAAAGCGCACGATTATTTAGGTTTCATCTACAAATTAACCGTTGTAGTCATGGCTCTTGCTATTGGGGCGTTTTCTTTTTTCTCGCCCATATATAGTTTTTTAAATCCAATTTCATATTTAGAACTAGAAAACGTAAAAATCACAGGCGTAACATTATTAATCCTCGCTTTCATCTGGACCTTAATAGCACAAATTCAAATGTCAAATTCCTGGCGAATTGGAATTGATTATGATGAGAAAACCGAGCTTGTAAATAAAGGGCTATTTAGCATTTCTAGAAATCCGGTTTTCTTAGGAGTGGTTGTATTCTACATTGGCATTTTCTTCATTATTCCAAATAGTTTGACTTTTACTTTGGTTTGGGTAATGCTTGTAACAGTGCAAGTTCAAGTTCGATTAGAAGAAGAATATTTAATGGACTCTCATGGCGCTGATTACCAAGAATATCTAAAGAGCGTGAGAAGATGGCTTTGAGGTTTAAATCAATATACCATATTTCCAAAATGGATTGCCCTTCAGAAGAGCAGTTGATTCGGATGAAGCTATCCGAATATGATTCCATAGAACACCTTGATTTTGAGATACCCAACAGAAAACTATCCGTTATTCACCATGGCAATTCGGCTGATATATTGATTTTACTTGAAGAATTGAAGTTAGATACTGAGTTGATTGCAGAATCAGAAACGAATGAGTCTCCAAGCAAATTAAATGATTCCAGCAATGAACGAAAAATTCTTTGGGCAGTTCTATTAATAAACTTCTCTTTTTTTTTAATTGAAATACTATTTGGGTGGATTTCCAAGTCAATGGGATTGGTGGCTGACTCTCTCGATATGCTTGCTGATTCAATCGTATATGCACTTAGTTTAATAGCAGTTGGCCAATCTATTATCCGTAAAAAAAGTGTTGCAAAATGGAGCGGTTATTTCCAGATTCTTTTGGCCGTCATTGGATTAATTGAAGTAATTAGGCGCTTTATTGGCTCGGAAGAAATGCCAGTATTTCAAACTATGATTATCGTTTCATTTTTAGCACTACTTGCCAATACGCTTTCATTGTACCTAATTCAAAAGTCTAAAAGCAAAGAAGCTCACATGCAAGCCTCAGCAATATTTACCTCCAATGATATTGTCATAAACATTAGCGTTATCCTAGCAGGAGCCCTAGTTTATTTTACGAATAGTCAGTTTCCAGATCTCATAATTGGCTCGATTGTATTTCTAATTGTGTTACGTGGTGCTTTCAGAATATTAAAATTGGCTAAATGAGGAGCCGGTACAAGCACTACTATTTGTTTTTCTGATTAGCGAAATATTCTCATGAAAACAGGCACAATACAAAAGATTAATTTTTAAAAAAGAAGATTAACAGCAGTTACTCTCGCAGGACCCATTTTCTTGAATAGGAGGGCATGGAACAGTACCATAGGAGCAGTAAACACAACAATCGTTGTTTGTGGGTTTAAGAACTTCTTTACAATTCTCACAATCATAGAAATACTGGCAGGCATCTGTAGGCATGGTTTCCTCCTTCTTATGTCCACATTTAGGACATGTAATAACAGATTTGAGTTGTATCTCTTGGCTAGGATTATTCATATAAATCAGTTTTAAAAGGGCTATCAACTAGTTCGTAACCAGTAGATTGAATTGCCTTGTGAATGGCTGTTTTAGAAGTTTTACTGCTGTCAAATTGAATGATCGCGTTTCCTTTCTCATAAGAAGCCTCGGCACTCAGAACACCTTCTAAAGGCAATAAAGCAGATTCAATGTGGTTTTCACAGCCTCCACATGTCATCCCACTAATACCTACATTATAATCAACCATATTTCCGTCATTAGTAATAACTGGCGTATTGTTCTGATTATAAAACAGGTGTGAATAATAAGGGAATGAAAACATCAAAATCGACAAGCTGGTAACTGTCCACAAAAAAGATTTCGAGTTCAAAAAGCTTTTCTTCTCTTCAACTTGACAACCACAATCGTCAACAGGTTTTGGTTTGTAAGCCTGGTAAAAAGCCAAACCTAAGGCTAAAACAGAAATTACAATTAGGTAGGGTCTGGCTGGTTCTATCCAAGCAAACGTAGAAGCCGCCCCAGAAATGCCTCCAAATATGGCAATTAGCGGAGCTATACAACATAGAGAAGAGGCGAGAGCTGCTAAGAGCCCAGTGCTTAAAATTGCTTTATTTCCGTCCTTCTTCATATTGTTTCAAAAATTTGATTTTGACCAATTTTTTTAAAGAAGGTTTGAAGAAGCGTTTCGTATTGCGTGTTAAGGGAATAATAAATTGTTTGAGCCGCACGCTTATTGACAATTATTCCACCGTCCTTTAGTTTTCGTAAATGCTGAGAAACTGCTGGTGGTGACATGAAAAGAATATCGCTCAAATCACAAACACATAATTGCTCTTGCTTCCAAAGCAGATAGAGAATTTTCATCCTCACTTCATTTCCTGCCAAATTGAGTGCGTTTGCCAACAATTGGATGGAATCATGAGCTTTTACCAGTTCCTCTTTACAGCCGTTAATTTGCTCCACATCCGCATAAACCCGTATACAAGTATTACTTTCCATTCTGCGAATTTACTCATGTTTTATTATTTAAGCAAATACTTAAATAAGGTGGTATCCCAAATTTTATAGGTGATTATTTGAAATCTAATCTGAGTGCGTAGGCCGGAAGAAAATGCGGGCGAGGGCAGGAGTGAATTGGCTTTTTAGACTGAGCGGATGCAACGCGAAGACGTTTAAAAAAGACTAGAGCGCGCCGAGCATATTTTCTTCTTGAACTTTTCTTTGTTTCTTTCTTTTGTTTCAAGACAAAAGAAATGAAAGTCGAAAGCCACCCACATTTCCCGCTCAAATCTCCACAGGAGATTCGCCGTGTTTCGTTTTGTTTCAACTGAGCCCAGCGTTCTCACGACCACAGGGAGTAACCAAAATGAAAGAATCAATCAACCAAATTTCAAAAGTCTACTTAACATAATAATTAACGACGTAATCCAAAAGAGCGCCTGAAGAGCATGTGTATGGCAAACTGAGTGAGAATACGAGCGAATTTGCTAATACTTATGCGTGCGTTGGCCAAGAGAGAGAGAATTTTACGAAATTTAAAAGCTAGTACTAAACTTTAATTGGAAACGGAACCTTGAAGTGTGGCTGAGTGTGGTTGGTTTTGAGCGAACAGATTCTTTTTTTCTTTTAAAGAAAAAGAACTCTGATTATCAAAATGCGCAAATGCCGCGGGGCTACTTAATATAATGACTAATTATAGGACATCGTTAATCGGAGACGAAATCTAAAGCTTACGAGAATTCAATATTTAACGTGAACTTGGATAATTGTGCAGAATATTAAAACCTGCCGGATGCGCGTGGGAAATGTGCGAGCTATTTACTTGGCTGCCGAGAGCCAAGCAAGTGAGGAACGAACGCAGACATAATGTATATTATAGTTGACAAAAGAATCTGTGCGCTAGAAATTTTAATCAAACCAATGGAGCGAATTCCTTTAACATAAAATCTGCCGTTATAGTACAGCAAGCTGTCCTAGAACTGATTTTATATTAATCAGCACAGCTGAGCGGAATTCTTGAATACTACCAAGAATAACAAATCCAGCCCTTTTGTCCTATAATTAACATTATATGAATCAAGGTTTGCAGTTCTGGTAACCTTTCCATAGAATGTGGGCATTTTTTATATGAAAATTTCCATGATTAAAACACAGCATAAATCCTACAAAAAAAGGTATCATGTAAAACTTAATAATGATTTGCATGTCAGTTTCACTTCAAAGAAAAAAGCCAAAAAATTTCAATCAAAAATCAACAAGTCAATTGAATTATGTTTTGTGAAACAAAACAGAACTTTAGAAAGTGCAATCAAAATATATAACTCATACCAGCAGTATATTGAAGTATCAACATTACTCTGGATTAATGAAGATTTATCGGCATATTATAACCGATACACTAGATTACGATTATTGATTAATTCAGAAAATTACAATTCTTGGTTGTTTAGTTGTTTTCAATTTCGGAGTCAATTTATCAATCAATTAATTGAAGTACTCACTGATATTTCAATCAAACGAAGCGAAAAACAAAATAGACAATTACTCAAAATTTTAACTCAAGAAAATTTCCGTAATAATATTACTGCTGCGTTTAATTCTGGCAAACAAGAAAAACAGATAATCAAAATTCTAGCATCATGAATTTATTGACTGCATCGGAGTTTGAATTACCGTTATTAATTCATAGGAGATTTCCTTTGAAATTAAACGGAGTTAAATACAAATTAAAAACCTATACTCTAATTAGGTTTTATGGCGACAAAATATTTGGTGCCACCTATTTATCATATATCGAGAAAAACCATTTTATGGAATTTATACTACTTGATTTAGGTAAGTATAAAATGAAAGTAAATATCAGTGAATCATACATTTTCGGAATGGAAAACATGATACAATTGAATAAAATTATAAAAGAACCTTTTAAGCAAAGCTATGAGAGAAACGATTAAACTATTGATTGAAAACGATATTTCTTCCTTAATACCAGATATGGTATTAATGCAACGGGACAATGAAATGATTGTCGATTTGGGACAATTAGAGCCAACGTATCAACAGTTTATTGCAGGAGATTTGGACTGCTCACCGACAATAATAAGAGCAATGAAATTATATTCAAAATACAGACAATTATGATTAGAACTACCTATCAAAAACGTTTTGACATAACAGAATGGGATATTTATGTAACCTATTGGTTTTTCTCGTTTCAAGTAACAAAATATTTAACAAGTTTCCATACAGAACATGAAGCTGATAAATTTATTAGTGAACAATGATAGACACTATAAGTTTCAAGGTTCATGACTTAAAAGTACATGAAGATTTGCATATGTCATTAATAAATGAAATTTCAAAAAATGGAGTACAAACATTTGTGTCTCATCTTCCCCTTATGGAATACGAGCAAAAAACCACAGCAAAGCGTGAACATATATTTCACAACTATAAAGATTCGAAACTTGTAAAAAAACGGGTATCAGCAAGATATAAATATATATCTCCTTCAAGTAAATATGCTTGTACGTTTAAGATAAATGAAGTCGCTGACTATATAAATATTGAACTTTCACTACCAAAGTACTTTTATGGTAACAATTTAAATCAATTAGTAAAGAATAGATATGAACCAGATTTTGATTATTCGAAAGCTTCAAAACTTAGTTCTCATATAAACTACGCATACGATCACATTACACTTCTTTTTTTGGACTTAAAAAAGAATCTGAAGCCTAAATTTTCAAATAAGGATTACTTATTTAAAAAGGACTTAATAGAAATTTCTAGACTTGATTTATGTTTCAATCAGGTGTTTAGTCATAAAAACGAGACTGAATCATACTTTAAAACATTAAAAAGGCGTGAGATTTTAGGTGCTACGGCCGAAAAAAAATCTACCTATGGAAACGAAACCATAATGTGGGTATTCAAAGATTATTCATTCAAAGTTTACATGAAGGGACCGGAGTTTAAAAAGGACGATTCTCCAATTCTGCAAAAAAAGAATGAATACTATTCGAAACACTATAAAAATTACAAGAGGTACGATATTAATTCAATGCAGAATTTTGCAAATAGAATATTGCGCTATGAGATAACATTAAGAAAAGGAAAATTAAATGATCTTTATTATTCCAAAGTTTTCCGTTCCTTATGTGGCGAGTATCAAAAGAAATTGCGAATTTATAAACGGGTTCGGGCTTTTACTTTAGACGGAACGATTACGGGAAAATCTGTTTTGTACGAAGAGATTAAAAAACCAGAATCAAAAAATAAATACAGAAAATATTTTGATAGTACAGAAGATTTTAAACTCTGGAAACATCGAATGACTGAATATAGGAATCTTGAGTTTAAAAAACATAAAAGGCGAATGAAAAAACTTTATGATACAAATAAGGTTAATTCTAAAGATTATCAATTAAGTATTGATAGTAAAACCTTTCAATTTGAAATAAAAGTTAGTTCCGCTGAAAAAGAAATTTACAAGGAAATAAAAAAACGAATTGGAACACGTTTCACGTTTATGCTAGGTGCTAAAATGAAAAATGATATTTGGGCGAAATATCAACAAAACGAAAATGATTTATTTGATTATCGTAATGTAAGGTTCTCTGAAAAATTATTTTCAGAGTGTTTTAATTTCTTCAAAGAAAGATACTTTGAAATTCAGACGAAAGAAAAATTGGATATTGAACAATGTCTTTCGAAAATTGAAGATTTTAATATTAATACTGAAAACATAAGAATACGAGAATTAAAAACTGCTGAAATGCATCACAATGCGTTATTAAATCGTTTACATTCTTCGTTGGAATTACAAGAAAAAAAAGACGAAATAATCAGAATAAACGATTCAATTTCAGCTGAACTAAAAAGGTGGAATAAACAAAAAAAATCAATATTAAGACGTTCAAAAAAAATCAACGGAAACAAGTTGATTTCTTTAATGCTCATGCTAGAATCCAGAACGTTTAGTGAAATACAGCAACTTCAATTGTATCCAAAATCAACGTTAAACGATTGGAGACGAGATATGAAAAAAGTGGGTATCTGGAACAATGTAGACAATTTGGGAAAATCTTATACTCCTAATCATACACTGGAACCTTATTACATTGAACAAACGTTTGGAAAATCATTAAAACGTGAAAAAATGGTATCAAATGTTAGGTCGATTAAACGAAGTGAGTCAGAAATGTACCAATATTCCGAAACATTGAGACCTGACGGTACATTTGAATCCTAGCTTTTAAAAAAAAAAAGTTTATGCGAAAAAAAATGAAATTAGGCTCAATTATTATCGGTATTCTTATCGGTATGGGCGTGGCGCTTTATACAAAGTTTGGTCCACAAATCAAAGAAAAAATTGATTCAGTAAAAGATTAAATCATGCAGACACAAGTTTTAAACAATAAGACAGAAAAAATCGTACTATCGAACGGAACGTTTGATAGTGTGAATATGGATATCATTGCGTTTAGCGGAACTACTGCATCGCCTGACGATATTGACATTAGCAAATTGAATGTTCGTGTAACCTTGCATCAAGGTGGAGAAAGAAAAACATTGTACTCTGGTAATGCGAAACCAATGTTAATGCTTTCTTCTTTTGAAAACAGAGATTTGCATTCGCAGGTAAAGCAAGACGATACTAAGCCTCTATTGACAGACGGCGACCAATTTATTTTGCCATTGAAGTTCAATTTTTTTAATACCTACAATTTGCTAGGTACAGACAAGATTGAATTTGAAGTTCGAGCTGAAACTGTATTCACAGGAGACGCAACGTCTGCAAGTTATATCGAATGTGAGGGGGTTCCAACTTTCGGTATACAAGATAGGGTACTGTTGTTTAATGTCGATACTGTCGATATGTCAAAAACAAAGTGGCAACGTAATTTGGGTAACAATGTTACATTGTTAGCGGTTATGGATTATGAGGTAACCGATTATGTTGCTGCTCAACAACGGTTTTCAGATTATGCAATTAAAAGTGCGAATTTGGACGTTGTTTTAAATCCGATACAAGTTCTGACAAAGAACTATTTACCGCAAGGGCTGGACAATACAAGCGCATATGAGCGTGGTCATTCAATGATTGTTTATTCTGGTATGGAATTAGACAATTGCGCTCCAGAATTTGACAAGATTATTTCAAATTTGAGTGCAAACCAAACTCACGTAATTTATGCTCAATCTTATTCTACTGTAGAAATTATGTCTCGTGCAGAAGAGCTACAAAGCAGAATGAGAGCGCATGCAGAAAGTACGCTGGGAATTGACCCAACGATTTAAAGAAACATTTTGGTAGGTTGTAAAACGGGGTAAGGGGTTCGCCCCGCCCCGTTTTTTCATTTTAAACAATAACAAAAAAAATATGTTGAACATCTTTTCACTATTTGACGGTCTAAGTTCTGACCAAAGAATGTATAACCGAAATGAACGAAGGCGTTATGATTCTATTGATAGGGGTTATAAATCATTAGATAGAGCGAATAAATACGATTCTCGTTCAACTGCTTATGAAAATGGAATAGACCCTTTTGCGAGTATGTGGGCTGGAATTTCCAATGTATCGGATAATGTTACAAGAATTTGGAGGCCACAAACTCAAACTGTTATCGGAAAGAACGGTCAAAGTACCAGTTCTGCGAACACAAATAGTTTGAGCGTTAAAACATTGGCAATTGTAGCCGTAATTGGATTTTTCTTGTTCGGTAGAAAATGAGTTTAAGGGGTGAAATAAAATCACAAGAAACCGTCTTAAAATTTGTCACTGACAAAATAAAAGACTTTCAAAATTGGGCTGATTGGATTAATGCGGAAGGTTCTGGCTATATTATTAGCTCTGCAAATTTCGCAATGTTACAAGCACGTTTAGAATCTTTAGATTCTTACGGAATTATGAGTTCAGAAGAAGCCCAAAGATTGTCTTTGTCTTTTCAAGGCTCTGCCGCTGCTGCTGATAGTGAAGGTAAAGCGTACAAACTAAATGATTCAAAAGCACTTGAATTAGCTATACAGCGTTTAAAAGAAATTGAGTTGGTTGAACGTGTCAAATTAGACACGTTAAAACAGCAAAATGAAGACAACAAAATACATATTGAAACCAGAAAAAAAATAGACGAACAAAAGAAAAAAGAACTATCGGAACTGACGGAAAACTTGTTTTCTAATAACAAAGTCAACTATACAGTAATAGGAATTCTTTTGTTTTTCTTGTTCAAAAAATGAGAAACGGTACAACAAATAATCAATTTTCAGGACCTCAAGGTTCAGAAAACGTTGAAACCTTAGAACAAAAGGTGAAACGTTATGAACGAGCATCTTTAGAGGAATCAAAACGTCTAAAGGAATGGCATGATTTTGTTGTATGGGCAAAACAACAAAATGGCGGTAAAAAATTTTATAAAATACCAATTCGATTAAAAGACTTTTACAAGTTTAAAAAAGTTTCGTTCAACGGGTTTTTTATCTATTTACCAAAAGTCGATCCTTTTAAAAGCAATTCTGAAAGTACTGTTGATTGGTCAAAAACGGCTTTTAAACCGTTTGTTGAACTTTATTTGAACACACATACAAAGCTGCATGAAAGAGCGTTTTTAAAGTGGTATGTTTCTTTTATATCAGAACAAACATCAACGGAATTCAAGTATTTCTATAAGAAAATTGAAGGTGTTCCAATTTATTTTTTTGGTGTAATAGGCAAAGACGGTTATTACCATAGAATTATGACCCAATTAAAGGAGGGTACGTATTATTATGTTGACTTGAATACGGGAAAAAAAATTGAAGTTCCAATACAAAAAGAAAATAGAAAAACCTACGACCAAAAAAGAATTGAAGAGGCTAAACGTTTTAACTCGAGAATAAAAACAGAAAACCAAAAGGAAAACGAGAAAAAAACTACATCAAAGGCAATGGCTGTTATTATAGTCGTATTAGCTTTTTTGGTTGCATTAAAGAAATTAAAACGAAAATAAATGTCTGATTCACCAATAAATAGGAGTTATTCTACAATTGAAGATAAGCCAAAAGACGAAGGTAATTGGTTCGAGAATATGTGGTCTGGTCTTAACAAAACCTTGCAAGGAGATATAAAAGGAGAAAATTTCAATTTTCGGTTTTTTAATTCAAATCCTCAAAGTAATTCTTCTGGCAAAAAGACAGAAAACAATAATTCAAATAACAGTAAATATGGCGTATTAGCCATTATCGCTGTAATTATTCTAATAATTAAAAACAAACGAAAATGAAACCTTGGAATGGATTGTACAAAATAGCGTCACGAGTGACACCCATGGAGGAAGACGACAAAAATGTAATAATTGACGGTATGCGAAAATGGGAGGCTAAAATTTCTAATCATACCGAAGAAGACCTGAAGGAAATGAATAAAATTGAACGTGTTATTGCTGTTTTTTGGGCAAAACATGGTCAAAATTGGTTATTGAGGTTAGGCCTTGCGGTTGCATGGCCTTTTGTAGACAAAGCCGCTTGGGATTATTTCAATGGCGAAACCATGGAAGACGAAAACGAAATATAATGAAGCATAAAAGGCCATACTTTCAAAACTACTATTACATAGCAATGTTTCTATTGGCTTTGATTCCTTCATTATTAACCATTTGGAAATTCTACAAAACTGACAGTTACTTTAATTCTAAATTGAATAAAAATGAAAACTAGGTCTAAAAGAAAAAAGACTCAAAAAAGAAAAATTAAATCTCTTTATAGAGTAACTCATGAAACTGCTGGTGGTTTTGTTACTAGCTACACAAGTTCAAGTCCTTCTAAATTGAAAATATTAGGAAAAAATATGTATCAGAGATTAAAATCTGGATATTCTGGTACTATTTCAAAGTTGAACAAAAAAACTAATCGTTATAGAAAATTGAAAAAAATTAATTGGTAGTAATACTTAAAAAAATGAAGCAAAAACTGAAATTGAAGCATAGCAGAAAGGATATTATTGCTATGGATAGAAATAGGTTGAATTTGGAAAGAATTCTACCAGCTAAGCAAAGCAAAACTCCTTACAAATTAATAATTGTGAATTTTCAGGGGCGTTATGCAATTCAAAAATTAACAGTAAAAGTCAAAAAATGATTAGTCAAGTATTGCGTGCTGTAAAAGCACCCTTGTACGATTTAGTCCTTGTGTCTAAACCAAGAAAAAGGAAAAAAAAGTATCAGGTAAAAGTTAGAGGCGTACGTATTAGTAAGCACTATACTAAAACCGCTGCAAAAAAAGCGGCTAAACGTTCTGGCGGTAGTGTATCAAAACTTCCGAAAGGTTATGGCAAAAAGAAAAAAATTAGACGTTAAAACGTTTCTTTATTTATTCGTTTTGCTGCTTGTTAGTCCGATAATAAAGCGTCTGTACGTTTTATTAAAAGACACTAGGAATGAAACAAAAGAAGACAAGGAAACCGCTTTAAAACGATTTTACAATGTGTCTCCAGACACGATAACTGTTGCTCAAGCAACTGTAATTGCAAATAGTTTGGAAACTGCTCTATCCGATTACGGTTTGAATACAGCTTTTACGGGGTACGATTGGTCTACTATTAAAGAATTATTAGACCCATTAACGCAAAATGACTTCAAAACAGTAATCAATAAATTCGGTTTAAGGAAATACGGTAGTATTCCTTTATTGTCTACGGGCGGCAAAACCACTAACCGAATGTTCAGTGAAGATTTAAACCTGATTGAGTGGTTTCGCAAAGAGCTTTATTCAAATTTTATGGTAGATCATTTAGGCTACTTAAAAAACAAATTTCCTGACGTATGGAATTAAGAACGTTATCAAAAGAAAAAAAAGAATTTATTGAAGGAATAGTATCTATGTACTATGCTCAATCAGTGGTTCGAATAGAACCATACTTTGGCGTGGTAAATTCTGATAAACCATTATTAAAAGGGATTCCTTTGCCAACGGACGAACAGCAAGAAGTTGTTTTGTATGGAGACGTAACAGCCCATATAGGTAAAAATGACCAGTTGACATGGGAAAAATCATTGAGTGTGCAAGAAGGTATCTTTCTAAACTCAGACATGAACAAAGGTGCTTTGGAATTTAAAAACGTACTCTTTACGAATATGCATTTTGCGACCAATGGAAATGATTCCTATTATTATTTTGTCGGGTATAAAATTACATTGACATCATAATGATTAACAAAGCTATCTGGATATGTGCTTTTGGTTTTGGTTTGTTTTTAGCGACTCCACTGATTTTAGGAATACTTGTATTTCTTCTAATTGGTGGGGTTGTTTTTGGTACATATTGGCAAATAGGCTCTTTAATAGAATTATTTAATACTCCAAAAAAGAAACAAAAAAAGAAACCGAAACTTTCTAGTTATATGCGAATGGTTCAAAAAGAAATGAAATGAGAAAATACGTTGTACTAAAAAAAGGCTCAAAACAAAAAATCACGAGAAATTTTACTGAAAGTGAAATTTTTTCAAAATCAATTGACGCTCCAAAAGAATATTTATATTCTCTGGACGTTGTTTTAGCAATTCAGAAATTAAGGGATTCGCTCACGTTGCAATTCAATCGAGAAATACCAATTGTGGTTTCGGGTGCTGGACGAACTGAATTACACAATATTTCAGTAGGTGGTACAACAAATAGTCAACATTTAATTGGTCCAGATTATTTCAAAAAAGGTTTTTCTTCTGCTCTGGATATTCAACCGAAATTGTCAGATTCTGAATACAAAACACTTTTATCCGATTTAAGAACCAATGGAAAAAACTTCAAACTTTTAAGAGAATGTGGCATTAATGGATTTGGTCTATACAATACATTCATTCATTTAGATTGTAGAGAACAAACTAAAAATCTTAAGCATGTAGACGATTACGGACGTTTTGCTCGTTGGGATTTTACAAAAAAAAAAGTTTAATTGAAACAATTGAACTTTGGTTTAATAATGACGATAAAGTAAAGTTACCTTTTGTAAAATGGACAATATACTGCACAATATTCCTCTGGCTCTTAAAATACCTCTTTCGTTACTCACGATTGAAATAGTTACAATTACAAATATTGAATTTGGGGTTAAAATTGTATGTCAAATATTGATCACAATTTTTACCATTTATAAAATACTTAAAACAAAACAATCGAAATGAAATTTCTGCAAAACATAGGTAGCATTACAAAACCTTTGGACACTGCTTTAGGGCTTCTTAAATCAACAAATAAGGGCATTTTATCTTCCAGACGAACAATTAGCGGTGCAATTGTTACTTATGCGCTTTATCACTTTGAAACGAAAGGAGAAATTGATTTAAATGGTTTAATACTTTTAGGTTTAGGAATTCTGCCCGTACTTGCAATTACTATTTCTGAAATTTTCCAAAAGAAAGAAAGTGAATAGTAATCTCAATTTAAAGTTGAATAAACCAATATGGCAATTCCCGGAAGGTACGGTTTATGGCAATTCTGATTCTACAGTATTGCCTTCTATAGATATTTCAGACGGAACAACATTAAATTTGTGGTTGGAAAACTATTCGTATAACAAATTGGTTTTCCATAAATCTGGTGTATCATGTCCTTTCATACAGCTAAAAAGTTCAACTACTATTGTTTTGTGTACTGCGGGGGGTTCTTCTTATACGTTTAACGTGGCATCATATTCATTGAATAGTAGAATAATGTTCACATTTGTATTTAAATCAACGGGCTGTTATTGTCTAGTAAACAATGTAATGACTTCAAGTGGTGCTCAACCTATGACATTAGGAGAGAGTTTTAATCGTTTGGGTGCTGGTTATGTTTCTTCTGGTTTTGAATTTAATGGTACTTTTTATATGGGCGCATATTACAACACAGAATTAACACCACTTCAAATATCAAATTTGTATAATTCTGGTGAAGGTAACCCACAAGATATTGACGAAAGTCCCGCTATCGTTATTTAAGTAGCTTTTTAAGCGTCCTGTATCTCATTGCTTCTTCCTTATACTTCAATGCTTCTTCGAGCTTAAACAAATCAAGTAAACAAGCCTCTACCGCTTTTTTGCCCGTTGTTTCATTGTAGTGTTTTTTAGCCTTTTCGACTAAACTTTTATCAATGTTATGAATGTGCATTATCTATTCTTTTAAAATCTGAACAATTTTTTAATTCAATATCTTCCATGGCTAATCTTTTAAGTAGTTCAACGAATGAATTAGCCTCAAAAATCTGAACTTTATTCTTGTATGTAAACTCGTATCTCATAGGTATTTATATTAGGGTACGGGGTGGGTTATCCATTACGATTTACAAGGTGTGTATATTAGGGTTCGGGGTGGGATTACATTTTTTTTCTCGGTTCTCGTATTGGGGTTCGGGGTGGGATTTCCTCAAAAATGGACAAAAAAGAAATTCAGGTACCATGGGATCCAGGACCAGGGCAAAACAAAATTGTACCATTTTGCTGCTCTGATCTGGTCCCGGAGCTTTCATTTTCGTACAATTAATAATTGTAAAGTTTTTTTCTTGAATTTTCAATTGCGATAGCTTGAGCTTTGAAGTGTGTTAATTCTTCTATTTCATCTTTTGCCCTTTCCAGTTCATTTTTTGCATGTCCTAAATCTTGTCGAAGATTGTCGTACATGCCTAAAAACTTTTCCATTGCCTTTGACGCTGTTTTTTCGTTCGTTTCTTGCTTCAGGCAAGAAACTACAACTTCATCAATTTCTATACGTAATTTTCTCATTGTATCCTTGATTTAATATTTAAGTTCAAAATCTGCATTTGTTGTTTTGCCATTTCAAGTTCTTGTTTATTCAAGTGTTGCCCCCTCATTAGGGCAATAATGATTTTTTCTTGTTTCGTCAATTTTTCCATGGCTAAAAATTTTGTCTAATACGTTTTTCAATTTCCCAACTATTGGGTATTTTTTCACCTAAAGCATTTTTCTTTTCAAGTTTTTCATCATAGTTAAATGATTTGCAACTTTCTAAAATTGGGCATTGTAAGCAACTGACGAAACCTCTCCGTTTTCTGCATTTTGAAGCCTTTATAACTGTCCTTTCAACGTCTTGAACTGCTTTTACAAATTTTCTTTCCTTTTCGTTTTTTGGTGTTCTCATTACAAAATTTTTTTAGGTTTAATATTTTCTACACCTTCTGAAATTTTACCACTGTCAAAGTAGTAAGACCAAGTATATTTTTTGTCTAAATATTTAAATTGCCATATATATCGGTCGTGCATTGATACATCAACTGACCATTTTATATATTACTCTACTAGTGTTGTTCTTTCGAGCTTTTTTGTTAATGCTTTAACTGCTTTTTCTGTTAAGTCCATAATGTATTTTGATAGTATTAAGGGTTAAAAATTATTTACGTTTAGAAAAACACATAGATATTTAAGATTCTCATTTTCCCTTTTCAAATTTTAACTTGTGTTTTTCATTTTTTTTTTCTAAATACACTTAGCGTATTTTGAGTTCTTCATATCCCTTTGCTTTAAATTCACGATCAAGAATTTCAGTAACAAAATGAAAATAGTGTTAGAGTTGTCCGAAGGAAAACAACTCTTAGCAGATTTTTATTTTGGTCTGGGATTCTTGATCTAGAATTGCAAATGGGATATGAAAACACAAAATCCTTAGTGTATTCAAAAAAAAATGAATAACGCAAAGACCTATCTGCCGAAGGCTTAATCGAAGTCCAATAAGACTTTGATTTTGATAAAACGGCTGTTCTTTTTCAGAACTGCCGCAAAACCTTTTTTTGAAATAGCGTAAAAATTGGTTTTATGAAAACTTGTTTTTAGGCTATTTCCTAAGCGTTACTGATAGCAGCGGCATCCTTTCTTCTTAAAAGAAAGATATAGCGAATAGCAGGTTAAAACGCCCAAATAAACGCACAATTTAACTCCATAACCTTTGATTTGAGCTCGTCTAGTAACACGCTCAAATAGGACGGTCGCCCGTCCTAAACAAATAACCTTTTAAAACACAAAAAACTAGGTATAACGTGGTTTCCCGTTAAAATAGTAACCAGAAAAACGAAAAACTCAAAAAAGTTGCCATTTTGCACTCAGGAAAAAACGAATATATTTGCTCAAACGAAAAACTATCAAAATGAAAAAACTAAAAATTATTGTTCTGGCAATCTTATGTTCTGGCTGTGCAAAGTGCTATGATTGTGAATGT
>CBFIBQ010000040.1:0-25464 GCA_965660875.1 Salibacteraceae bacterium
AGAGTTGTGTGTGAAGTATATTTGAAAAATGGTTCTGTATATAAAAAATATGGTTTGTCCAAGATGCATTAAAGCGATATGCAATGTTTTGGAAGAACTAGAAATAGGTTTTCAGGACATTCAATTAGGGCAGATCAAAACATCCAAATCATTAGATAGTCAAACACTAGAATTATTTGCTGAGAAGATAAATGAGCTCGGTTTTGAATTACTTGAGCCTGGGAAATCTGCGCTTATTTCCAAAATAAAAACAGTTGTTATTGAACAAATTCATTACCCTGAGAAAACGCTCAACGTAAACTTCTCAACTTATTTATCTGATAAGCTTCATTATGAATACTCATACCTAAGTCGTCTTTTCTCAAGTGTTGAAGGCATTACTATTGAAAAATACATAGCACTCCAAAGAATCGAAAAAATAAAGGAGTTGATTATTTACAATCAAAAAACACTATCCGAAATAGCTTATGAAATGAATTATAGCAGCGTAGCTTATTTGTCTGCCCAGTTTAAAAAAGAAACAGGAATGACACCTACACAATTTAAAATTCAATCAAAACCAATGCGCAGAGGGCTTGATGAAATCTAGCACAGCATAATGTTATAAAGGTTAGACAAAATCGTATAACAGATGTTCTCTTTCCTCCAATCACTTTTGTCTCATAAATTTAATATATGGAAAAGGAATATAAGATAGGAGGAATGACCTGCATGGGATGCGTCTCCAACGTAAAAAATAAATTAGAGCAGTCCAATGCCATCGCGGAGGCTACATTGCAATTAGAAGCACCACAAGCGACAATCAAGTTTAAAGAGGAGTTGGATTTGACATCGCTTCAAAATTTATTGGGTCAAGACGGTAAATATCAAATAAAGGAAATTGAAAATACACGTGCAGATGAACAAGAAATACTGGCGGAAAAATCAATTTCAACCTATAAGCCACTTATCCTCATTATTGCATTTATAGCTGGAGTTTGTCTATTGGTACAGTTTCCCTTTAGCTCGTTCTCAATAATGCTATGGATGCGCCACTTTATGGCCGGATTCTTTGTGGTTTTTGCTTTTTTCAAACTGCTCAATCTCGAAGGGTTTGCTAATTCCTACAAAATGTACGATATCCTAGCCAAGCGTTGGAACATTTGGGGGTACTTATATCCGTTCATTGAACTTACATTAGGGATTATGTATTTGGTTGATTTTAATCCTGTTTTTACCAATTTAAGTACAGCCTTACTTTTAGGTGTGAGTAGCATTGGCGTAATTCAAAGCAACTTAAATAAGAGCAAAATCAAATGTGCTTGCCTTGGAGATATATTCAACCTGCCAATGAGTACGGTGACCATAATAGAGGATGTGAGTATGGTTATTATGGCGGTGATTATGCTTTTTTATTATTAAAAAATCTACCTAGGAGGTTTCAGAATAATTGAAATTGACCCTGCCAGATGCGATATTAAAGTATCGGAAGAATCCTTCTTAATTTACAACGCAAATGAAGGTTTCAATTTAATTCACAATTATTTTTTTCACCAGAGTATTTTTACTGGAGCCTATTTTTAAAAAATAGAGACCGGGTTGAATATTATCAATAATAATATTTTTGCTATTAATACTTATATCTAAATTCTCAACTTTTCGTCCAAACTGATCATAAATTCCCAAGTTACTGTACATGTAATCCTTGTTCAGAACAACATACACTGAACCGTTTGATGGATTTGGAAATATATTTATATTATCATATTTGTCATTATCTTCTAAAGATAAAGGAGCCTCAACGATAAATTGCCCCATCATTCCTCCATCTTCATGAGTTAGTAGATGACAGTGATACATGTATGGTGTTTTACCAGAAAAATGATCAAAATATGCAATAAAACGAACTGTTTCTTGAGGTTTGACGAGCACTACATCTTTTCTGCCTCGTTCATTAAGAGGTGGGATTGATCCATTTCGAGATAAAATGTAAAACTGAACATCATGTATGTGAAACGGGTGAGATATGCCTGAAAAATTTGATAATTCCCATATTTCTATGTTATTCAAAGGTATTTTTTCGTTAATTATTTTCATGTCAAAGGCTGCATTATTTATTAAAAACTCACCATTTAGCTGATTTGGACCCATTGTTAATGGATTAAAGGTAAACGTTCTGGTTTTTAGTGAGCTAGCTTCAGGTATCGGGGTGACATTTACTAAATCACTTGGAATTGATGTAATTGGATTTGAATTTGGGGCTTTTACATTGATTTTTAATAAAACAAAGTTTGCGCCGTTTAATGGATTAGGGTTATACCCGTTTAACGTCATCCCTGCACCCATGCCAGGGTTCCTAGCTCCATATATTCCATTTGAAAGCTCAGATGCATAACTCATTAAATTAATTGAAGTGCCATTCATTCCAGAAAAGTCTACCAGTATTTCCGCCCTTTCACCGGGTGCTAACATCATTCTAGTTAGCTTTACAGGCTTGTCTAACAAGCCGCCGTCAGAGGCTATCTGGTAGAAGCTTGTGGTGTTGCTAAGCCCAAAATTAAAAGCACGTTGTGATGAGCCATTTAAAATTCGAAATCGAATTACTTGTGCTGGAACGTCGAGAAATGGGTCAATGGTGGCATTAACCATTACTACATCATCTGAGTTTCCGGAGGTTACAATTTGGTAACTACCATCAAAATCTTTGGTTTGAACTACCACAGGAAAATCATCAATTCCATAAGTTCGTGGTAAAGTTAACTTTGCTTCGTCAGTATCTCTAACTAAAATCAAACCCGCAATACCTAATGAAACATGGTGGTTTGTTTTTTTATGCAGGTGGGGGTGGTACCAATAAGTGGCAGCCTTATCTAATATTTCAAAACTTGGTTTCCAGGAGGTGTTTGGGGGAATGGTGGTATGCGGCCCACCGTCATTATCCGCAGAAACATGCATTCCGTGCCAATGTATGGTTGTCGTGTCATCAATATTATTAGTAACACTAAAGTTTACAAAGTCTCCTTTATTAAGCATTAAGGTTGGTCCCAACACATTACCATTAGCTCCCATAGTAGTCGTATTTTTTCCAGAATAAAACTGATGTGTGCCATTTTGTAGAGAAAGACTAACACTTGTTCCAGTTATGGTATCAGGAATAAGTAGGGCATTTTGAGCTTGAGCAAAGAGACTCAAAAAAGTAGTTATTGATAATATTATTTTTTTCATCAGTACTTTTTAATAAAGAATTATTTCCCAAATATTAAAGTCTGACTTAATCTAGTTAGTGATATATGTTACACAATCGAAAAATTGCATTTTAAGTCGTTGAAGCACATTTTTAGATTGATTTTTTTACTTTAAAATCACATTAATTTAAATCATTTCTTCGAGAGAAATGAACTTCACATTTTTTTAAGTCCTTTGTAATTTTATAACTTTAAAACAAAATACTATAAACTGATGGATTAAAATTATCCTACTTTTGTTCGGTTGAAAAAAATAATATCCATATCTCTTGCTTTTTTGCTCCTGTTCTCGAACATGGGATTTGCTGTGAATACTCATTACTGTGTAGGCGAAGCCATTGAATCTTCTTTTACACTCGGCCTTGAGGAATTAGACTGCGGAATGGAAGATTCGGATTCTCCTTGTCGTGAGAAACGGAATATTTCAAAAACTTGCTGTCAAAACGAACATACAATATTGCAGTTGGATGAAAACTTCAGTATTAACGACGTACACCCCAATGCTTCTTCAACTTTTATAGTTGCCTTTGTTAGCGTATTCTTAAATCCAGAGGTATTTACCGATAAAAATCAGGTTCAATTCTCAATAGACCCTCCGCCAACAGACGAGAAGGATGTTCAAGTCCTTTTCCAGACTTTTCTCATATAGGCCACATATTATAATTTGATAGCGCTGTTTGCAACTGGTGCTATTTATTGGTGACTTACACCCATGAACTCTTTCTTCTTGTTCATTTAATTCAATTATAATATGCTTAACAAAATCATAAAATATTTCCTCCATAACAAACTGGTTACAGTACTCATTCTAATCTCATTCGTAACATGGGGTATTGTTACGGCACCTTTTGGGTGGAAAGTCGGTGCATTGCCATCTGACCCTGTCCCAGTAGACGCAATCCCAGATATAGGTGAAAATCAGCAAATTGTGTTCACCTCATGGCAAGGTCGGTCTCCTCAAGATATTGAAGACCAAATATCTTACCCATTGACGACATACTTGCTCGGAATCCCTGGAGTAAAGTCGATTCGAAGTTCCTCCATTTTTGGTTTTTCGAGCATTTATATCATTTTCTCAGAAGATGTTGAATTCTATTGGTCTCGTTCTCGAATCCTTGAAAAACTTAACTCACTACCTTCTGATTTACTTCCTAGTGAAGTTAAACCGGCCTTAGGGCCGGATGCCACGGCATTGGGACAGGTTTATTGGTATACTATCGAGGGAAGAGATGAACTAGGCAACCCAACAGGGGGTTGGGATTTGCATGAGATACGCACGGTGCAAGATTTTTACGTTAAATATGGCTTAAACGCTACATCTGGTGTTTCAGAAGTTGCTTCCATAGGTGGTTTTGTTCAGGAGTATCAAATTGATGTAAACCCTGATGCCCTAAAAGCTTATGACATTCCTCTACATAAGGTCATGTTGGCGGTTAAAAAATCAAACAAAGATGTCGGTGCAAAAACGATAGAAATCAATCAAGCGGAGTACCTCGTTCGTGGTTTGGGTTACATCAAAAAGGTAGAAGACATTGAAAAAGCAGTTGTTGCTGTTCAAGATAATGTTCCAATTAGAATAAAAGACATAGGTGTAGTTTCTCTTGGGCCGGCAACCCGAAGAGGTATTCTTGACAAAGATGGCGCAGAAGTGGTTGGTGGAGTGGTTGTAGCTCGATATGGCGCAAATCCATTACAAGTAATTAATAACCTCAAGGAAAAGATTAAAGAAATAGCGCCAGGTTTACCCAAGAAAACATTAAAGGATGGAAGAGTCAGTCAATTAACGATTGTTCCTTTCTACGACCGTTCAGAGTTGATTTATGAAACACTGGGTACTCTAGAAGAAGCGATTTCACTTCAAGTATTAATAACCATACTCGTAGTTATTGTAATGGTGTATAACCTAAGGGCTTCATTCCTCATATCCAGCATTTTACCCATTGCAGTGCTCATGGTGTTTATTGCTATGCGCTATTTTGGTGTCGATGCCAATATCGTGGCACTTTCAGGAATTGCCATCGCAATTGGTACCATGGTTGATTTGGGAGTTATTCTTTCCGAAAATATCATTAAGCACATTGAAACAGCTCCCTCCGGTCAAAAATTAATAGAAACAGTTTATAAAGGAGCTTCCGAAGTAGCAACAGCCATTCTAACTGCTGTTTCCACCACCATTGTTAGCTTTATTCCCGTTTTTACTATGCAGGCTGCTGAAGGAAAACTGTTCGGTCCGCTCGCTTTTACAAAAACGTTTGCCCTTATTGCGGCTTTAATAGTGAGTTTGATCATCATGCCAACGCTTGCCCATTGGTTTTTTGGTTTTAAGATCAAGAATAAATTTTTGAGTAAATACGGCAGCTATACATTAATACCAATTGGCATCATTGGCCTTTTAGCGGGGCAATTTTGGGGAGGGATATTGCTCATTCTCTTTGGAATCATCGGAATACTAAAGGGTCTTTTCGAGTCCAAAAAAGAAAGCTTTCACTCTTTTTTATTGTTCCTCTACAATTACGCAGAACTTATCATAGTTCTGATTGGTATAGTATGGCTTTTAGCCAAGTATTGGTTGCCGCTTGGTGCTTCGCAATCGCTCTTTCTCAACTTTCTATTCGTGACCATGTTAGTCGGATTAATTCTTGGTGGATTCTCTTTGTTGGAGTACCAATACAAAAGAATCCTAAGGTGGTGCCTTGAAAATAAAATCAAGTTTTTATTACTACCGACTATTTTAATTCTTTTAGCGGCTAACATTTGGTTGGGCTTTTCCACTGTATTTGGTTTTGTGTCTAATGGATTAAACAAAGTGGGGTGGAGCATAGCAGAAACTTCCGGTTGGAACAAGGCTTTGCAAATTTTTCCGGGAATAGGTAAGGAGTTCATGCCGTCTTTGGATGAAGGTAGCTTTTTACTCATGCCTACCTCAATGCCCCATTCGGGAGTTGCCTACAACAGGAAGGTAGTAGGCCAGTTAGACATGCTATTAACCAATATTCCAGAGGTTGAATTAACGGTTGGAAAATTAGGTCGAGTAGAGTCTGCATTGGATCCAGCGCCTATTTCCATGTACGAAAACATCATTAATTATAAATCGGAATACATCCTAAATAAGAAAGGACACCGTCAAAGATTTAAGGTCGATAAAAACAATCGTTTTATAACTGTGTCAGGAGACACTCTGGGTAATGAAGAAGGATTGCAACAAGGGATTACTTCCAAAGACCTAATTGAAGATAACAATGGAAAGTATTATAGGAACTGGCGTAACAAAATTCAATCACCTGATGATATTTGGAATGAAATAATCAAAGTAACCAAAGTGCCTGGGATTACCTCTGCACCAAAACTACAACCCATTGAAACACGTTTGGTTATGCTTCAAACAGGCATGCGTGCACCAATGGGAATAAAAGTGTACGGACCTGACTTAAGAACCATTGAAAACTTTGGATTGCAATTGGAAGAGATTCTAAAAGGGGTGCCTTCTGTAAAAGAAGAAGCTGTATTTGCGGATAGAATAGTTGGGAAACCCTATTTGCACCTCAACATCAATCGCGATGAAATTTCTCGATATGGATTAAACATAGAAGATGTGCAGCAAACCATTGAAACAGCTATTGGTGGTATGAAAATCACTTCAACCGTGGAGGGAAGAGAACGTTTTCCTGTGCGAGTGCGTTACCCGAGAGAGTTAAGAGATGATCCAGAAACTCTTGGCAAAATTTTGATTCCAACACCAACTGGAGCTCAAATACCCATATCTCAAATTGTGGAGTTCGAATACGTAAGAGGCCCCCAAGCTATAAAGAGTGAAGAAACCTTTTTAGTGGGTTATGTACTATTTGATAGGCGTGATGGATTTTCAGAGGTAACCGTGGTAAATGCGGCACAACAAGCAATTGAGGACAAAATTGAATCTGGTGAATTAGTTGTTCCTTCTGGGGTTAGTTATAAGTTTTCTGGTAGCTACGAAAATCAAGTTAGGGCAGAAAAAAGGTTGGCTATAGTAGTTCCACTTGTATTGTGTATTGTATTTCTCATTTTGTATTTCCAGTTCGGTTCGGTTTCCACTTCCCTAATGGTGTTCACTGGTATTGCAATGGCTTTTAGTGGTGGTTTTATTATTCTTTGGCTGTATAGTCAAAGTTGGTTTGCCGACTTTAATATGTTCGACACCAATTTCCGAGACCTGTTCCAAATTCATACCATCAATTTGAGCGTGGCCGTTTGGGTAGGGTTTATTGCTCTTTTTGGCATTGCCACCGACGACGGAGTGCTTATGGCAACCTATTTAGATCAAAGTTTTAAACGAAACAAAACCAATGATTTAAAAACAATTAGAGCGGCTACAGTAGAGGCGGGGCAACGTAGAATTAAACCTGCCGTTATGACGTCGGCTACTACCATCATTGCTTTGTTACCTATTCTTACTTCAACAGGTCGCGGTTCAGACATCATGATTCCCATGGCTATTCCCGCATTCGGTGGAATGTTATTCGCCGCCATAACCTATTTCATTGTTCCCGTAATCTACTGTTGGAGAGAGGAGCGCAAAACTTTAAAAGCTCAATCATGAAGAAATATATTCTATTTACACTTTCAATTTTGGGTTTTACTCTTTCGGTAAGTGCCCAATCACTGGACGACTATTTTAAAATGGCAGCAGATAGTAATCCAGGTTTGCAGGCCAAGTACAAGTCTTTTGAAGCTGCTATGCAACGTGTAACTCAAGTGAGCAGTTTACCTGACCCAAACCTTTCCTTTGGGTATTTTATATCTCCAGTTGAAACACGAGTAGGCCCACAACGTGCTCGATTTTCCCTAACTCAAATGTTTCCGTGGTTTGGAACACTAAAAGCACAAGAAGATGCAGCTACCTTGTTTGCTGAAGCAAAATTTCAAGTGTTTTTGGATGCCCGTAACAAGCTATTTTATCAAGTTTCAGCTGCGTATTACCCACTTTACGAATTGCAACAGTTAATTGAGATAGAAAACGAGAATGTGGAAATATTACAATCGTACAAAACCATTTCTACCGTTCAATTTCGAAACGATAAGGGGTCCATGGTGGATGTTCTAAGAGTGGATATTATGCTAAAAGATGCAATTACCAATTTGTCTATTCTCAAGCAGAAAAAAAAGCCATTAACAGCCCAATTCAATAAACTGTTAAATCGAAATGAAAATGAAGTTGTACAAATTCAAGATTCAATAGAAGTATCGGGTATTGATGAGAATTACCGCAAAGACTCAATGTTGGTTTCTCACCCTTTGTTAGAGGAACTAAACTTAAAAGTAAAAGCAAGCGAGGCGCAGGAAAAAGCTTCAAATAAACAAGGGCTTCCAAAATTTGGTGTTGGATTAGATTATGTTTTGGTCGATAAAAGAACTGATGTTTCAATACCCGACAATGGAAAGGATGTTATCATGCCTATGGCTACTATGAGTATTCCCATTTTCAGAGGCAAATATAAATCGGCCCAAAAAGAAGCCATCCTTATGCAAGAGTCATACACTTTGCAAAAAGAAGAAGTATCAAATAGTCTTATTGCTTCGTATAACATGGTTTCCTTTAAAATTCAAAAACAACTTGAACTAATCCAATTATACGAGTTGCAAATTCAAGAGTCTAAACAGTCACTGAATCTTCTTTATTCGGCTTACGCCAATTCAGGGAAAGATTTTGAAGAGGTATTAAGGATGCAGCAACAAATTTTGAAATATCAAAAATTGAGAGCTTCTGCTGAGGCAAATTACAATACGGCCATAGCAGAACTAGATTATATCACAGCTAAAACAATGTAATCATGGAACACGCTGAACATAAACACAAACATTCAGAGCATAAACATAATGATGGCTCTCACCATGATCATCATGCGCATATGATTGAAGATTTTAAAAAACGCTTTTGGGTTTCGTTATTCATAATGCTTCCAATAGTGGTGCTAGCTCCTATGATTCAAGGATTTTTAGGGTATGAGCTTCGATTTAACGGTGATCGATATGTTCAATTTGCGCTTTCGTCAATCCTATTTTTTTACGGAGGTTGGCCTTTTTTAACAGGATTAGTTGATGAAGTGAAGAAGAAAAGCCCGGGCATGATGACCTTAATTGCCTTAGCTATATCAGTTGCATATTTCTACAGTTCTGCAGTTGTATTTATCATAGATGGTAAAATATTTTTCTGGGAACTCGCTAGTTTAATTGTCATCATGCTGTTGGGGCATTGGATTGAAATGAAATCTGTTATGGGAGCTTCAAATGCGCTACAAGAGCTTGCGAAAATGATGCCTTCAACAGCAAGAAGAATAAGTGCAGGTGGAGAACATGAAGATGTATCTATTTCAGACTTAAAAAGCAATGACATTATACTGGTAAGGCCCGGAGAAAAGGTACCAGCAGATGGCAGAGTTGTAGAGGGGGAAAGCCACGTAAATGAATCAATGCTTACTGGGGAATCAAAACCGGTATCTAAAAAGAAGGGAGATGAGGTGATAGGAGGCTCAGTCAATGACAAGGGCACTTTAAAAATTGAGGTTAAACACACTGGCAACGATTCCTATCTTTCAAAGGTTATTGGGTTGGTAAAAGAAGCACAAGAAACTAAATCTAAAACACAAAACTTAGCCGACAAAGCGGCAGCATGGTTGTTTTACATAGCACTGGGTGCGGGAATAAGTACACTGATAGTTTGGCTTGGGCTTGGAGCAGATTCTGAATATGCCTTGGAACGAATGGTAACGGTAATGATTATTTCATGCCCACACGCCTTGGGATTAGCAGTACCACTTGTTGTGGCGATTTCTACGGCTGTTTCTGCAAAAAACGGATTACTCATTAGAAACCGTACTGCATTTGAAAATGCCCGAAAAATTACTTCTATTATTTTCGATAAAACGGGAACCTTAACTCAAGGTGATTTCGGTGTAACTCGATATAAATCAACAAGCGATACCATAAAGAATAATGAGTTGTTGCAAATAGCAGCTTCTGTAGAAAACAGTTCAGAACATCCCATTGCGGCAGGTATCGTTAGAAAAGCAAAAGCGGAAGGGCTCAAGCTGAAAGAACCGGAAAATTTCCAAAACATTACAGGTAAAGGCATTCAGGCGAACTTAAATGGTAAGGAAATTAAAATCGCAAGCCCTGGTATGTTGAAAGAATTGGATATTGTACCACCATCTGAATCGTTCAAAACCGATGATGAAACAGTAGTATTTATAATAATCGATAATAAACTTTCGGGTTTTATAGCCCTGGCTGATGAGATTCGTTCTGAATCTCTTGAAGCGGTTCAAACGCTAAAGTCAAGAGGGATAAAAATACTCATGGCCACCGGAGATAATCAACGGGTTGCCAAAGCAGTTAGCAAGCAACTGGAATTAGACGATTACTACGCTGAGGTTCTTCCAGAGGATAAGCAACGGATTATTCAAGAGCTACAGAACCAAGGTGAATTTGTGGCAATGACAGGCGATGGAGTTAATGATGCTCCTGCACTTGCTCAGGCTAATGTAGGTATTGCAGTAGGTTCAGGTACCGATGTTGCTGCGGAAACCGCAGACATCATTTTGGTTAACAGCAATCCTAAAGATATAAGCAATTTGATTCTATTTGGCACCGCTACCTACAAGAAAATGATGCAAAACCTCTGGTGGGCTGCAGGCTATAACATTATTGCGGTTCCTCTAGCTGCAGGAGTATTAGCGGGTGTAGGAATAATTCTGAGCCCAGCAGTTGGCGCAGTATTAATGAGTTTAAGCACGGTAATAGTGGCCATAAACGCTCAATTATTAAAAAAACAAATAAAAAAATAAGATGAAAAATATAAATAAGAAGACAGTAATCATTGCACTATGCACTTTGACGATTGGTCTTGCTCTTGGCTGGATGTTATTTGGAAAATCAAACGACAAAGTCAAAGAAGAACATAAGCACGAAACGAGTGATGCAGCTTCCGTTTGGACCTGCTCTATGCATCCTCAAATTCGGCAAAACGAACCCGGCGACTGTCCCATTTGCGGAATGGATTTAATACCGTTAGCTTCAGAACAGGGTGAAGAACAAGGCCCAATGGCAATTAGTATGTCGCAAACCGCCATGCAATTGGCTCAAGTACAATCAATGGTAGTAGGTAAAAACGATGCACTTAAATCAATACGACTAAATGGTAAAGTGGAAACCGATGAGCGACTGTTATTCACTCAAGCCTCACACATTCCTGGTAGAATTGAAAAACTTGAAGTGAATTTTACTGGAGAGCTTATTTCCGAGGGTCAGGTTATAGCCTACGTTTATTCACCAGAGTTGGTAACTGCTCAAGAAGAACTCTTTGAGGCAAGGAAAATGAAAGAAAACCAACCAAGTCTGTATCAGGGAGCGATAGAAAAATTAAAAAACTGGAAACTCTCTGAGCAACAGATTGAACATATCATTTCTTCTGAAGAGGTGGTAGAACAGTTTCCGATTCTTGCTAACGTATCAGGTCATGTTACCAAAAAGTTAGTCAATCTTGGAGATTACATCAAACAAGGTCAATCCATTTACGAAATTGCCGACTTATCCAAAGTGTGGGTTTTATTTGATGTATATGAATCGGACATAAATTGGATTAAGGGCGGTGAGTCAGTAGAATTTACGGTACAATCTGTTCCCGGTAAAACCTTTAATGGGGTAATAAGCTATCTCGATCCTGTGATTGACCCTAAAACCAGGGTTGCAAAAGCACGTTTGGAATATAATAACTCGAATCTACTTTTAAAACCTGAAATGTTTGCCAGTGGTACGATTAAAGCCAAAGTGGCTAGCAAAGACAAATATTTAACCGTTCCAAAAACTGCTGTTATGTGGACAGGTAAACGCTCCGTCGTTTACATCATGTCTAACAACTCTAAAGGAGCAAGTTTTATGATGCGTGAAGTAAACCTTGGTCCGCAGCTAGGGGAGAGCTATATAATAGAATCAGGACTAGAAGCGGGTGAAGAAATTGCCACCAATGGTACATTTAGTATTGATGCCGCGGCTCAATTAGCGGGCAAGCCGAGCATGATGAATCCTGAAGGTGGAGTTGCCATGACTGGACACAACCATGGTGGTTCTAATGATTCTAAAGCATCTACACCAACACAAACCAAAACCAAAACCAAGATTAAGGTTATAAAGACGAATGCCGAAACGAAGAAAGCTCTTGAACCAATATTTGACAATTATTTTGCAATGAAGAATGCTTTAACCGAGGATGATTTTGAAGCAGCTCAAAAAGCATCCATTGCCATGAAAACAGTGTTGGGGAAGGTAAACATGAACTTGTTTAGAGGAGATGCGCACAAATCATGGATGGAACATTCTTCCTCTTTAATAAATCATTTAAAACATGTAGAACACATTAGCGACATTATTGCGCTTAGAAAGAGTTTCATTCTTATATCTAATTCCATGTTGGCAATCTCGAAAACCTTTAATCCTCTTACCGATACAATATATATTCAGCATTGTCCAATGGCAGATAAGGGTAGAGGAGCCTCTTGGTTAAGCCTCTCGGAAAAGATATTAAATCCATATTTCGGGTCAGAAATGTTAGAATGTGGAGAGGTAAAACAGAAAATATAATAACAAGTATTGTAGTAAATGCGATTTTAAAATATACAAATACATTATGGAAACAATGAGAAAAAACACATCAAAACTGGCCATGATATTTGCAATTGGGCTTGCAGCAACTAGTGCACCGTACGTTCATGCACAGGTAAACTCGCAATCAGAACTAACTGAACATACCGACATTAACCAGGAGTCAGTTAATAAAGTACTAAACTATTATTTGGAAATAAAAGAAGCCTTAGTACAAACAAACGGAGAAGATGCAAGCAATTCAGCCAAAAAGTTAGTTAGAATATTGGGTGATAAAAAGGGCGAATTGGCAAAGAAAATACGCCTAGATGCAGAGCATATTTCCGAAACCAATGATGTAGGTCATCAGCGGGATCATTTCAATTCACTTTCAGAGAACATTTATACCCTAATAAAAGCAACCAGGGCAAATGAGGGTAAATTATACTGGCAATTTTGTCCAATGGCAATGGACAACAAAGGGGCTTATTGGCTAAGTGATGAAAAACAAGTCAAAAACCCATATTTCGGAGATAAAATGCTGCATTGTGGTAGAGTAAAAGAAGAAATATAAATCGAGAGGATGAAGACAGGTTGAAAAAACGGGAGTATCTCCTAAACTGCTTAGATATTGAAATTATTTTAACCAGTTTATCTACCAGTTGTTAGTTGGAGTCATTTCCTTCGTTCATACTCAGCAAAACAGATGGATTATGAAACACTCAAATTTAATTACTGAAGAATTTAAGATTAAAGGAATGATTTGCAGCCGTTGCCTGAAAGTTCTTGACAAAGAGCTAAAAGCAACAGGGGCAGAAGTTGTTGATATACAACTTGGCAAAATTGTAATTCGTTACCGCCCTACCAAAATAGATAAGTCTTTGATTGAACAAATTATTCAGGAAAACGAGTTTGAAATCATCTTGGACAAGGAAAGTATTCTTGCTGAGCAAATAAAAAGATGGATAATTATCTATATGTGGAAAACAGAACAAAAGGAAAAGCTCTCCGATTATCTAACAAAAAAACTCAACACAAATTATGAGACGCTAAGCAGAGCATTTTCAAACACATTTGAGAAAACCATAGAGCGTTACAGTATTTTACTTAAGATGGAACGAACCAAAGAATTAATAGAGGATGGTGAATTCAACTTCAGTGAAATTGCTTACCAAATGGGATATCAGAATCTATCAGCTTTATCGAGACAATTTAAAAGAGAGACTGGAATAACCATGAAAATGTACAGAAGTGAAGGTATCAGTAAAAGGATACCACTTGACAAAATATGATAACTTAAAAAGCATAAATGGTAATGACAAAGACTAGAATGAGGAATAACTTCGAAAGATGTTTAAGGTAACACATTTTTTTAAATCACTCCCAATTATTGGAATAAATGACACATTTACGAAAGTATCAATAAAAATAAAGTTCATAGCTTTTGTTGCTTTATTGCTAAATATTTGGTCAAACTGTAAAGCTCAGGAGCTTTATGGAACGAGTCAGGGTACTATACAAATCATGGGTGTATTGAATGATTCTACGATAACTGCTGTGAGCAAAGAATTAGTTTTTTATCTCAATCACGAAACTGCTGAATTTGAACTAAAATTAAAAAAATCTACTCTAACAACGGGTGTAGATTCGTTAGACAGCAAGCTAAAAAAATTAGAGGATGATGTGTTTGTTTATAAAGGAAATCTTGGAATCGATTATATAGAAACTAAAAGTCACCCAACCCAAAATTTTGAAGTAGAAGGGTATTTGATATGTGCTCCTCATAACGAAGGTATCTTAGGTAGGGGGCGCCTTGAACACATTTTCGGAGATTTTTATTCATGTATTCTAAATATGAGTTTTCATATAAGTTTAATGGATATAGGTCTGAATATTGAATTACAAAATTTAGATGATAAGGTGCATGTAGAAATAATACACGCTGTGCTTAAGAGAGTGAATGATTAAGAATATAAATGATTCTTAGCAGAAATGTGGAATACAAAATTGGAAAGAGTTGGAAGCATCGCAGGCGGAGCAACCGTGTGCGATTTTCGATGGAAAGTTCAACCAATATAAGAAAATGTTTGATACCGAAAAAAGAACCCTTAAATCTCTTAGTATCTACCTACAAAAATTGGTGGAAGGCAAATTATGGCTCAAAGTTATAATTGCGCTGATAATCGGTGTGGGTTTTGGAATACTGATTAGTCCCAGTATGGGTTGGGTTACGGAAAGTTTATCTCGATCAATAGGAAGCTGGCTAGTATTACCTGGCAAGCTGTTTCTAAAACTGGTACAAATGATTATGATTCCTCTGATATTCGCGTCCATCATTAGGGGAATAGCCAGCAATGATGAAGACCAACTTCGTAAAATGGGGTTAGGTGTTGTGGTCTATTTCGTTTTTACCACTACAATATCCATCATTATAGGAACGGTAATTACGAGTCTCATAAAACCCGGTAACTTAATTCATGAGCAATCAAAAGAAGAACATAGTGCGGTTTTGTCCAACACTACCATGGGGAGTAATTCTTCTCCTTTATGGGGCGATATTCCCACCGCAATTTCAGAATTGTTACCCGATAATCCCCTAGCCTCAATGGTGACCGGGGAAATGCTTTCCATTGTCATTTTTACCATAATTATTGGAATTGCTCTTACAACACTTTCCAAATCCATGCAACAACCAATAATGGACTTATTGGGTGCAATACAGGAAATTTGTATGACCGTAGTTCGGTGGGCTATGAAAATTGTGCCCTTGGCAGTATTCGGGCTAATGGCTCAGTTAAGTTCAAGTATTGGAGTAAACTCATTGACCGGTATAGGTCTTTACTTTACTGTAGTGTTGCTAGGGCTTTTTCTGCTGCTGTGCATTTACCTACTCATTGTAGCTGTTATTGGAAAAACCAACCCTTTTGAATTCCTTAAAAAAATACGTGATGTGCAGTTATTAGCCTTTTCGACAACTAGCTCAGCAGCGGTTATGCCACTTTCACTAAAAACAGCCGAAGATAAGCTCAAAGTCAATCCATCTATAAGCAACTTCATCATTCCAATAGGCGCAACTATAAACATGGATGGAACAGCAATTTACCAGTGCATTACCACTCTATTTATTGCACAAGCTTATGGACTGGAAATGAGCGTACTCAATGTCGTAATCGTAATGGTAACCATAGTAGCGGCTTCAATTGGGACACCAGCCATTCCCGGTGGTGGAGTTGTCATACTTGCTTCGGTATTGCAAGGTGCAGGTATTCCTACGGAGGGCATAGTTATCATTATTGGTGTAGAAAGAATATTAGGAATGTTCCGAACGGCAATTAACGTAACCGGAGATTTGACCGCTTGTATGGTATTTAATAAATGGAGACAAAATACCTTGAAGTCAAATAAGGTTACTGAAAGTCAATTAATTGTAAACGCGTAGCTCCCATAATATTGAACACAATGGTCATTAAACATAAAGAAATAAAAGTAAGGTTAGTGCAATTTGGCAAGCAACCAAATTTATCGAAATCGATTCCTTATGACCATGATTATCAATACTCAATGATGTTATTTCAATGGATCTATCATAACCTAAAATCAAGGTTTAGCTTAAGAGTTCTGGCAATTCAAATTAGAAATCTGGCAGATATTATCGAGAGTGAATTTCAATGTATTCATCAGAATGAAAGAAACACGAAAATGAAACATTTAAGGAAAAATGGACATCAATGGCTTTCTAAAGTTACGGCATTACTGTTATTTACGGCGTTATCCTTTAATTCCGTTAGTGCACAATATATGTTGGATGAGAAGGTAAGTTTTATCTATGTCAACGGCACTTCTACTCTCCATGACTGGACTGCTTCGGTAGAACAAATGAAAGGTTCGTTGGAAGCAGAGGTGGAAAACAATCACCTCGTAAAAATTTACGCATTACGAATTTCTACACCTACTAACTCCTTGAGAAGTGGAAAAGAAGGAATGGATAAGAATATGCACGAAGCATTAAAATCGGCTAATTATCCAGAAATAATCTATCGGATTAACAGCCATACTATTCATAATGGAACCATAACCTCCGAAGGTCACCTGACAATTGCAGGAGTTACCAAAAAGATAGAAACTAAAGTAACGCAAACTGAGGCTGGAAAACACATTAAGGTAGATGGAGAGGTGAAATTAAAGATGTCTGATTTTAAGATTAAACCACCAGAATTTTTATTCGGTTCATTTAGAACTGGTGACGAAATCACCATCGTATTTCACTTTATGTTTTGCAGGAATAGTTAAATAACTTATTAATAATTAAACTCTAAAAAAATGAAGACAATTAAAATTTATATCAGTATCCTATTACTAGTTACTATTGGGATGCACGGGGAAATCATGGCTCAAAATTCAAGGGACCTTCAATATTTCAGAACTCCTGGATTAAAGGGAATAAACCAGTTTGAAACTACTAAAGATAGTAATAAAGTGCTGTTCACAGGAGTAAAAGTACGAGTTGGTGGAGACTTTGCCTTGCAATTTCAGGCCATTGATCATAGCACAGGAAGCGCAGACACATTAGCAACTTTGGGTAACAATTTTAATCTGCCTACCGCCAATCTTAATTTAGATGTACAATTGGCGGATGGTTTAAGAATGAATTTGACTACCTATCTTTCTTCCAGAAACCATCCCGAAGCGTGGGTAAAAGGAGGTTACATTCAACTAGATAAGTTGGATTTTATTAAAAAGGGTTTTCTGGAAAATATAATGAAGCTGGTAACCATTAAGGCCGGTTTAGATGAAATAAACTATGGCGATGCACATTTCAGAAGATCAGATAATGCACGAGCAATTTATAATCCTTTTGTAGGAAACTATATTATGGATGCCTTTAGCACGGAGGCTTTTGGTGAGCTCTATTTTCAAAAATACGGCTTTCTAGTTATGGCAGGTTTATCTAATGGCAACCTGAATCAAAAGGTAGTATATGGAAATAAAGAACCAAAGCCTTCTATTTATGGAAAACTGGGTTATGATAGACAACTTACGGAAGATCTCAGGATTCGCCTGACTACTTCGGCTTATAATTCCCCAGGGTACGATAACGGGCAATACTTGTATAGTGGTGACCGGGCCGGCGCGCGTTACTATAATGTTATGCAATTGCATGATGCACAAGACAATTTCAGGAGTGGCCGGTTTTCTCCCGGATTCTGGAAGTTTACGGCACTTCAAATTAATCCATTTGTCAAATGGCGAGGCGTTGAATTTTTCGGCATTTACGAGTTAGTAAGTGGAGACCAGAGCAAAACGGCTACTGGAGGTAGTTATACTCAAATTGGCGCAGAATTAATCTATAGAATAGGAAAAGATGAAAAACTATTTATCGGAGGACGATATAACATGGTTTCAGGTATAGATACGAGTGGCGCCGAAAGTAAAACCATTGATCGATTGAATATAGGTGGAGGTTGGTTTCTAACTGATAATGTAATGTTAAAAGCCGAATATGTAAATCAAGGTTATTCAGGTGATGGCTGGTTAGGTACAGTTTTTCAAGAAGGTAGATTTAATGGAGCTGTAATAGAAGCTTCTATTGGTTTTTGATTTCGATAATAAAAAATTTAATTTATAATTTATCATAAGTCTATGAAAAACATACTAGTTCCTACGGACTTCTCCGATTGTGCTAAAGCGGCAGAAGATATTGCGTTGGAATTCGCTAAAAAGGCCAATGCGAAAATACACTTTTTGCATTTATTAATGACTCCTGTAGACTGGGTGAAACTTTCACTAGAAAAAGAAAAATTATACCCAGAAACAAAAAACAAATCACCAAGCCAAAAGTGAATTACTGAGATTAAAAAAGAAAGCTAATAAGATGGGAGTAAAAGCTCAGAAATTTTTGGTTTTCGACAAAGGCAAAGAGGAAATTGATAATCATATAGTGGATCATAAACACAACTTTATCGTAATGAGTTCTAATGGAAAAAGTAGTAATAAAACACTAATTGGTACGAATATCCAAAGTGTAGTGCGCAATTCCGCGATTCCAGTATTTGTGGTGAAGAAAAAACTGGAGATTTCTAGGATTGACAACATAATCTTTGCCTCCGCCTTTCAACAAGATGTTTATAAGTCCTTTTACAAAATCATAGAGTTTGCAAATTTAATAAACGCTCAAATTCACTTGTTGAATGTTAACGTGCCGTTTCAATTTAAAGAAACTCATGAAGCGGAAGCTAACATGAAGGCTTTTGCAAAAAATAATCAAAAAGGTAAATTCACCATCAACACCTACAGCGCACTAAACGAGGAAAGAGGTATTCAAAAGTTTGCTGAAAAAACTGGTGCTGATGTTATTGCAGTCACAACTGATGGAAAAACAGGTTTCATTAAGATGATTTCACCAAGTATCACTGAGAGTTTGGTGAACCATTCAGAAATTCCAGTGTTAAGTGTTAATACTAGTATCTAGTAATATGTAGCGAATACAAACGCATGAATCATGGGTTATATTATCATCACCAAAGAGGGTATTTGAACAATTTGTAAATGGGTAAAAAGAAATATTAGTTAGAGAGGATAATTGCCGTGATTATAGACACCAAGGACATTCAATTAAAATGGTATGCTGATTTTTTTACGATATCAACGAATTAAACATTAGAAAAAAGTTAAAATTTAAAATAAAATGTCATGAAAAAAGTTAAAATAAAAAAAGCAGAAATTGTGTTCTTAGGATTCGTCATCTTTTCTATGGTTGGTTGTACTGTTGTTCGTCCTGGCTACAAGGCCATGAAATGGAAACCATGGGGTAAAGGCTTAGTTACCGATAAAATATATGAAGATGGTCCTGTTTGGCACTGGCCGTGGGTAGGGGTTATTGATTATAACATACGATGGCAAACTTTCACAGAAAAGGTTTCTGTTCTAACAAAGGATGAACTTCACATTGATCTAACTGTTTCAGTAACAATGAGACCTATACTTAACGAAATCCCCAAATTGGAATTAGAAATTGGCAGCGATTATTATAATTCCGTAGTTCGACCAGAATTTATTAGTACAACTAGAACCATATTTGCTGGACATTCTTATGCAAACGTTTCACCTCACAGTGCTACAATAGAAATAGAAATACTCAAATCCCTTTTGGATAAAACCAAAGGGAAACATTTAGAGTTCGACAATATAACAATTGACCACATTGTCTATCCTGACATGGTTAGTTCTGCAGTTAATAGGAAACTGGCTGTTGAGCAGGATATTGAGCAAAAAGACTATGAAATTGAAATTGCAAAAAAAAATGCGGAAATTCAACGGATTCTAGCAAGGGGACAAAAAGATGCTCAAACCATTATAGATTCTAGCATCACCAGTAAATATTTACAATATAAATCATTGGAAGTACAAGACAAATTGTCTACCAGCCCTAATGCGAAGTTCTATTTTATTCCACTAGGTAAGGATGGTTTGCCAATAATTATTGATTCAGGAGAAAGCAATCATTAATTAGGTAAAAATGTTTGGAATGTTAAAAATGAGAAGCCGAGAAAAAGCGTTAAAGAAATAATACCTACGAGAAAGTTGAGAATGTTTGCGTAATTTCTGGTGTGATTGGATTGACTTTATTCAGATGTTTACATCGGTATAGGGTATTTGAACTCCACATTTATCATGAATACCATACAGTGGTTCATAATAGAAAAGGGGTTATGGGCTAAGCTTTGAACAATTTGTCATTCATTACATGTTTGGTTTACATTTAGATTATGGTTTTTAAAATGAAAAGATTTAAGTCATATATATTTTTTATTGAATTAATTTATTTCAATTTACACAGTATCATTGGTCTAATCGCAAGCATAATCATTTACACAATCAGTATGTCTTTTATGGATCACAAAGCCGAGTATTTCAGTTTTGTTGTGGTTTTTATGGCTATAATAAAGTCATATCTTATTGCAAATACCACACTCAAAAAGAGCACTCAATTAATTGAAACGTGTCATTCAATAAATCAAATTTTACTGGTGTTTGCAGTATTAATTTTTCTTACAATAAGTTCATTTGCTTTAGATTTTAATTGTTTGTTTGAAGTGCAAAGTAATTCGTTTAAGGTTGAGGGGTTTATCGGCAATAGTATATATACTAACCTATTTGACTTTTTCTATTTCAGCTTTATTACTTTTTCAACGGTGGGTTATGGGGATCTAGTGCCTGTTTCCTTAGAAGCAAAAACTGTTGTCATGTTAGAAATTTCACTTAGTTTTTTTATAGTCGTATTTGCGCTTTCCAATCTTCCTAAATTGCATTTTAAAAAATAGTTATGAATCAAAGTTTTAGAAAGCCAACCTTAAATATAAACTTTGTTAGTAATTAAAGTATAATAAGAAGTATGATGAAAAGTCGAATTTGGTGCTTGATTGCAATCGCATTGTTTGGAATTGTTTCTTTAAACGGACAGTCCCAACAGATTCTTGATAATTGCTTGTTCGATCAGCTGTATAATAGAGGTGAACTAGACTCTATAAATCAAATTATCATTACCAATAAGTTTGATTCTCAGGAAAATAATTGGACGGAGAACCTTAGGCCTATTAAAGTTATTCCGATTGTGTTTCATGTAATACATCAAGGGGGGAGGGAAAACATCTCCTTAGAACAAATAGATAGTCAAATTAAGGTTTTAAATGAGGACTTTGGGAAAAAGAAAGGTAGTAATGGAGATGGAAAAGGGGTAGATACAAGGGTAAGGTTTTGTAGAGCGAAAATAGATCCTTCTGGAAATTGCACTGACGGTATTGTTAGGGTTAATTCCAAATTATCTAGTCATAAGAGCCACGAACGAGCTAAGCTAAAAGACTTAAGCTTCTGGAATAACAAAAATTATTTAAACTTTTATATAGTAGGCTCTATTAATGGTAATGTAGGGGGATATGCTTCGTTTCCAGGCGCGCCCGATGATGCAGACGGTATTGTGGTTAGGCACAACTTAGTAGGAACAATAGGAACATCTTCCACTAAAGGACGAACAGCTACTCATGAGCTAGGGCATTGGCTTGGATTATACCATACTTTTAACAATGGATGTGGAACAGATACTTGCACTGATGGTGATTATGTATGCGATACGCCACCAGTTGCGTTACCAAATCGAAATTGTGTTGTAGGCGCCAACTCTTGTAACAATGATTTTCCGGATGTTCCTGATCAAATTGAAAATTACATGGATTACACAAGTGATAATTGTCAAAATTCTTTTACGAAAGGACAATCTGACCGAATCCACTCTACTTTAGATAATATTAGAACGAACATTTGGAAAGCTTCAAATTTGATTAGTACAGGTTGTGACAGTAATTATATAGCCCCCCGTTTTTGTAATGCAACTGCAGATTTTGTATCGCTCAATCGAACGATTTGCCTAGGAAGCAAAATACAATTTCATGATAAGTCTTTAAATACGGTAATCTCTTGGCAATGGAGATTTGAAGGTGGAACTCCTTCAACATCAACTCTTCAAAACCCAGAAATACTCTATTCGAATACTGGTGGTTATGAGGTTTCTTTGACGGTTGCCGATAGCAATGGGATAGATTCAATCACTTTTAATAACTATATCAATGTGGTGCCTAAAGAAAGCGGAAATAAATTGCCTTTTTTTGAAGGATTTGAAATTGAAACGAAATCCCTGAATCAGCTAAGAATTGATAATCTTGACAGTGGTATTACTTGGGAAATTGATTCCACTGTAGGACGAAAGAGTAGGTTTTCAATAAAAATTAATAACCTAATAAATACAAATTATGGTTCTGCTGATGAATTAGTTCTTCCACCGGTTGATTTTTCCAGCATTCATATTGATTCAAGCCTGTATCTTCAATTTGATTGGGCGTACGCAAAATCAGATCCAACATTTTCAGATCAATTACTTGTGCTAATGAGCACTGATTGTGGCCTAAACTACATCCCAATTTTTAATCGCTCTCAATCTGCTTTGGCAACCGGTATGACTCAAACAACACCATTTGTTCCCGATTCAAGCGAATGGAAAAACATAAATATTGATTTGTCACCATTTAGAACAGAAAACAGGGTTCTTCTTAAATTTGTAAATGTTACCGATGGTGGTAACAATCTGTACTTAGACAATATTTATGTAGGCGATGGTACCATGCCGACCTTTCCTACATCAATTAAAAATATTGATATATCAAAACAAGTTATTGCATATCCGATTCCTACTTCAACTAAACTGAACATTAATTTGATTGGCAACCAAAGCATTCATGAAATAAGGATCACTAACATAATGGGGGGTATTGTTTACGAAAAGTCCTTTCTTAAAAAGAAAAACAACATCAATTTATCCGTAGATAAACTTCCAATTGGCTCATACTTTATTCAGCTGAAAACGAATGTTGGTCATGTTTATAACAAGAAAATCGTGATTTCTAGGTAAATGATTTAAACGCAAATGAATTCTCCTTTTCAAATTATTACTTGGCTAAAGTAGAAGTATATAGAAAATGATAATGACTGAGAAAAAATAAGTGAGTTTCAATCTTTGTTATGCCATTTGCTTATCATTAATCAAAGGGTTGGAAACGATAATTCAGAAAACCTTGTAAAATAAGAATCTGAACATAGAATTAAACAGAAGAGGCTGGAGGTTAATGAAGCGAACCTTCGGCTTCTTTGCTAAAAATTACTGAACAATTATTTTCTTACGCAGTTGAATACCTTCTTGATCAATAATTTCAACCAAGTAAATTCCCGAATTCGTGATGTTGAATTGATGAGAGTTACCACTAAAATCACTGGAGTAGACCAATTGCCCTTGCAAATCAATAATTTTTAAATTGAATTGTCGGCTTTTTGTCTTTCTAGAAAGTTCTATGTAAAACTGTCCATAACTTGGATTAGGATAAATAAGTGCTTCTAACTCTTGTATTTCTTCAACGCTAGCAGGATTTTGATATAATAACATTTGATAAGCATTAATTCTTCCATATCCATGCTCATTATTTGGTATTGCACTACCAGTAAGGCTATCCTGGTCAGCTGTCATAATCATAGCTTGCTTTACTTCAGAATAATTAGCCGTTGGATATTTTTCTAAGTACAGTGCTACAATACCGGCCACGGCCGGTGAGGAGAAACTGGTGCCATCCGTAACCGAATGCTGGCCACCTAAATATAGGTTAGGACGATTGCTTGTAGCCATTGTGGCTAACACTTGGCCAGCCTGAGTGGTAATTACTCTACTTCCTGGGCCCATAATATCGGGTTTTGTAATCCCAATTCTGGTTGGTCCTATACTGCTAAAACTTGCTCGTTCTTTCGCTTTTACCGAAAAGGTACGACGAATAGAATCAACATCAAACATTGCGGTATTTACTGAATAGGCTCCAACTGTAATTACCTTTTCTGAGCATGCGTATGCGTTACCAATGTTCTGAGAAAAATCGGGTTCTACATACCTACCTAATCTTCTTGTTTTTTCAGGAGGTCCGAATGCTAATGGATTATAGATGAAGTCAGAATTACAAGACCGCCTGGAAGTAGGTCCCGCCCATCCGTCAACCTTTCCAGTTCCTGAAAATTGAAAACGCCAAAACATAGATAAATCACTAGTTTTTATTTCAGCAAAATAGCCATAAGTTGATCCTATTTTTTCAACGAAGGTTGTTACCACACCAATAATAGTTGATCCATTTTTGAGGGTATCGATAATCTTTTGGCCGATTGGTTGCTTAAAAGGCCTAAATCCAGTCTCGTCTATTGCCGTGCAGCAAGGGCTAAGATTTTCAGCCGCAATATTTATTTTCAAATTCTGGACTTTATTTTCATCACCATAAAAACTCATGTATGCCCCAGTTTCGCGCTTGCAAACCGAAGTATTTGAAACCATAGGCCTAAACCACGTAAAAGCTGTATCATTATTTACCTCATACCCGACGTGATGCCTAACTGCTCCAGAATTCCCAGCACTTACGACCAATACACGTCCATTTTTATCGTCCAGCATTTTTTCTATTAATTGGGTTGGCAAGTCTTTAGCATCATGGCTTCCCTCAATTCCACCAAGGCTGATATTAATAACAGCCGGCTTGCCAGCAGCTTCTGCAACCTTAAATATGTAATTAATACCGTCCACTATCTTCATCATAGATGGCGTACGATTAACGTAATCTAAATCAGAAGGACGAATACCAACGACAACTATATCAGCATCAGGAGCCATACCTTTTATCTCCTTTCTGTGTTTTCCACCTCCAGCCGCCATGCCAGTAACAGCAGTTCCATGACCATTGTAGGTAGTATCTCTATAATTGGCCATCAATCCCGCATCAATTTCAGAGGCTGTATATTCATTTCCATAACCGTAGGGGGCAAGTGTCGAATCAAAATTGTTTTGATCCCAAAAGGCCAAAATTCTTGTTGTACCATCGTCATTCTTAAAATCAGGATGAGTTGGATCAATTCCGGAATCAATAATACCAACCACAACTCCTTCCCCTGTGTAGGCCTGTTGAAGCAACCCAGAACCAACGTGTACAGAATCTGTTGAAGTAAAACGCAAGGCAGTAGCGTCTTGTACAGAAAGTGGAGAGTTATGAACTTCTGC
>CBFIBQ010000041.1:0-24536 GCA_965660875.1 Salibacteraceae bacterium
AATTGGAACCCGGCATAACGCCAATTTTTATTTTCTTTTTCCACTCCATTAATTCCGCATCAGTGACGTACCCCGTCATTTCAATACGATCTTTGGCAGGGCTACTACCCACCTGGTTTTTAACGCTTTCCCACTCTTGCCCTTTACCAATCAAGACCAATTTCGCTGATGCCGGCAATGAAGAAATTGCTTTTTCAAAGGCCTGAACTAATAGATCCACTTTGTGCCAAGACAAAAACGAACCAATAAAGCCGATATATGTGGTTTCCGGTTTGCTTAATATATCCAGATGAATCGGCTCTTTTGGCTGTATGAAACAGGGAAACACTTCAATTTTTTGTGCGGGAACATTATGCATTTCAACTAGGTAATCTTTTACCGCATTTGAATAACACAATATACGCCGTGCTGCCCTTACTGCCCTGTGCTCATATGCTAGAGCCCTATTTGATAAAAAAGAACCGGCACCATGCATATCTCGAAATTGTTCCTCTATCGGAGCATCGTAAACCATATTATAGGTCACTGATCGGGTTGGAATTGCTTTCATTAAGTTGGAACCGTAGGTATAAAACTCCCAAACCATTGATTCATTTGGAGTGTTCGCTTCAAAATCCATGGCAAACCGTTGTTTGGCTCTAAACAAGACAAAGCCCTTTAACGAATTGAAAATGTAAGGGTACTTACTCAACTGTTGCTTTAAATAGTTCGGCTTTTGAACGCCCTTAAGTGGCTGATCAAATGGGGGTTGAAGCGGCTTCGGATAAATAGCAGCGTTCACGCCATTACCCAAAAGAATCCGCTGTAAGAACAACAAGTAATTATATACCGCAGAATTCTCCTGATGATTTTGTAAACTTGGATTATTAACTACAATAAAAAGCTGTTTCATAGATTATGGAACGCACCACGGTGTTTTATGATGCAAAAAAACTAATAATTGAAGTGTTTTAGAGCATTTCTAGCAGTTTCTTTTTAAGAGTTTCCACCTGGTGCTTTCGGGTAAATTTCTTTTTCGCCTCAGAAAAATCATAAGATACATCTGCATTATATTGAAAATCTTTATAATGTTGACCTATACCAAATTCATCAATCAATTGAAAAGCTTCACTTTTTTGTTTATTGCCTGAGAAAATAATCGGCAAGTCAAACTGCATATACTCATACATTTTTACCGGTAAATACTCCTCATCCGAACCATCAGGCGCAAGAAATAGTAACCCGGCATGAGCCCCAGCAATGTAACTCAGCGTTTCCTCATGAGACAAATCGTTTATCACCTGTATCGGCAATTCGGAAAAGGTTTGTTTGATTTGTCTCAAATAAAGTTTATCAGCCTCATCAAACAAAATAAAAACCAACTCATTATTAGCGGAATCCTTTTGATTAGAAAAGTGAGACAAAAAAGGAACAACATCTCTTTTACCACCATATAATGCTCCAGCATGTACCCAATATGGCTTTGTACTTTCCTTAGGAGTAATTTGTTTAGCGATTGCTGGTTCAAAACCATTATAAACTACTTGAGCCGGTTTTTTTAAATGAAAGGTTTTGTTCAGTTTCTCTACCAATTTGTTAGAGACCCCAACTATTAAATCGGCTTCAATCAAAATAGACTTTTCGAACTTAAGATAACTACCCTTCAACCAACCTAAATTATGCATAGGGTTTAAAGTCAAGTGATCCCGATAATCCAATACTAGCTTAATTTTTGGATGTTTTCGTTTTAGATACAGCCCTATGTGAAAAGCATCAATAGGCCCATTACTACAAACCACAAAATCGTAGTTGGAAAAGTCAAATTTTCCTTCTTTTACAGATTGATACATTACACCGCCTTGAAGGGAAAGAAATTGATGATATTTAGTTTTACTGACAATTAAATCCTTTACTATGGATTTAAAATTTCTTACTTCACTATTAGTTGAACTATAACTGACCGTAGAATTCTCTTGATGCGTAAAAAGAAAATTATAGTCCTCAGTTGAACCTCCTCGATTTGGACACATTACATCCAACTGAAAATTCGCGTCGTCGTTCAAATAGCGTGCAAAAGCATCCATTCTTTTTGCGGCTACACTATTTACTGGTGGAAACCAATAAGTAACTAATAAACCCTTAAAAGCCAAACTATAACACCCTTAATAGTTTTGCAGGATTTCCTGCATAGATGCCTTTTTGATAAATGTCCTTGGTAACTACGCTTCCTGCTCCAATGACGACACCCGAACAAATGGTTACGGGCAGGATTGTTGCGTTAGAGCCAATGCTCACGTTGTTTCCAATTCGAGTAGTTTTATAAAGTGAAATGTCGCCCATTGCTCTTCTCCCCGTGGAAAAAGTATCGTTTATAAACATTACTCCATGCCCTACAAAACAACGCTCCCCAATGGTCACTCCATCACATATAAAAGAATGACTTTGTATGCGAGATTCGTTACCTACTATAACTCCTTTTTGGATTTCAACAAAAGGTCCGATAAAAACATTACTTCCAACGGTACACCCGTACAAATTTACAGGCTCCATTACAGTAACGTTATCGCCGAATTGAACATTATCGGCAATATTGATTTTTTTTAGATTAAGAGGCATGGTAAATTCTATCAATAATTTCTACCGTTTTTAGTCCTTCAAATCCATTGGTGGCAATGGAGCCACTGCCTGATAGCACCTCTACCACATTTTGGTAAACTTTATCATGGTTACTCATACTGCCTTTATATTCTCCATAACTATTCGGCGGGTTACCTTCTGGCAAATCTTTAATCTCAAGACCTTCAATGTTTTGATATTCCAACTCATTGAGGTATTGTCCACCAATTTTTACTGTGCCTTTTTCACCAAAAATAGTCATGGAGCCCTCCATGTTTTTACCGTGCGCCGCAATACTAAAATGCATAGTACCAACAGCTCCGTTATAAAACTCGCATGTAACCACAGAAGTATCTTCAAACTCAATATCTCTTCTTCCGCTCTGATTTCGACTGAAGGCAGAAACTTTCTTTACGTCACCTATTATCCAATACAACAAATCTATGAAGTGACTAAACTGAGTAAATAAAATTCCTCCGTCTAAATCTTTTGTCCCTTTCCATGTATTCTGATAATAATTTGAATTTCGATTCCAAAAACAATTCAACTGTACAGATAGTATTTTACCCAATTTGTTGTCATCCACCAATTGCTTTACAGCAGCAACAGGAGGATTGTAGCGGTTTTGTTTTACTATAAATAAACGCTTATTTGCTTTCTCTGCTTCTTTTATCATTTCCCCACAATCGTGCACGGACAAAGCCATAGGTTTTTCGCATAGCACATGATAACCGCCTCTTAAAGCAGTGATAGAGTGTATTGCATGTAAACCGTTTGGGGTACAAACGGCAACGATATCTGCTTTAACACCCGATAATAATAATGATTCAAAGTCCGTAAAAAAAGGAACATTGTACAACTCACCAACAGCCCTTGCCTTATCCGGGTCAATATCGCAAACAGCAGCCAAAGCAGCCTGTTGATTTATGTGTTCTGCATGTCGGTTGCCTATTCGGCCACAACCAAGTAATATTACTTTTAACATAGGATCTTAAACAAATTATTAATTAAGTCATAAGCATAAGCTGCTTATTCAAGACCAAAGCAAAAGAAACAAACTTTAGTTTACTTTTTATCAAATTCCAGAATAGATTGTATCACTTGCCTTTGATCAGATAACGATAAATCACAATAAAAAGGTAAACGTATTAATGTTTCGGTGTAGCTATCACTCATGAGAAGGTTACTAGAACCATTGCTTTGCGTGTAAAACTCACTTTTATGTAGACTTAGATAATGGAAAACTGCATTTATATTTTTTCCATTTAAAAAAGAAATCAATTCATTTCTCTGTGCTCCAGAATTGCATATCAGATAAAACATATGCGCGTTATTTGTGGCATAGTTTGGTAGTTGAGGCAATTGAATAGAGCAATGTTTGACTGTGAGTTCATTAAAATAATTGTTCCAAATAGCCCTTCTTTTATTCTGAATAGTATCTAACTCTTCTAATTGTGCCCAAAGGAAAGCTGCTGTCAATTCCGAAGGTAAAAATGAAGAGCCAACATCTACCCAGCCATACTTATCCACTTCTCCTCTCCAAAATGCAGAACGATTGGTACCTTTCTCCCAAATAATTTCGGAACGTGCTACAAAACATTCATCATTTACTGCAAGTAAGCCACCTTCACCGCTGATAATGTTTTTGGTTTCGTGAAAGGAAAATGCTGCTAAATGTCCAATACTACCCAATGGTTTTCCTTTGTAATAACTGTCGATTGCTTGAGCTGCATCTTCTACCACAAAAACACCATGACGATTGGCGATATCCATAATAACATCCATATCGCAGGCTACGCCCGCGTAATGCACGGGAACGATGGCTTTTGTTTTCGAGGTAACTAGGCCTTCTATTTTAGATTCATCAATTCCTGGGTGATCTTCGCGTGAGTCACAAAAAACAATGTTTGCTCCTCGTAGAACAAATGCATTAGCAGTTGAAACAAAGGTATAGGAAGGCATAATGACCTCGTCTCCGGGTTGAATATCTAACAATAAGGCACACATTTCCAACGCATCCGTACACGAACTGGTCAGTAGTGCTTTTTTTATGCCAAATGTTTGCTCAAAAAAGGCTTGACATTTTTTAGTAAATGGGCCGTTACCAGATAATTGGAGATTAGAGGCTGCTTGCTCAATATTAGCCGTTTCATTGCCGGTAAGGTATGGAATATTAAACTGAATCATTTCATTCCAATGTATTCACTTATCTCCGTACGAGGTACATTCATTAGAAGGTCTATCACACTAATAAAATCATTGAATTTATTTAGATTTTGGTCGTATTCCTTATATGGGCCGTATTCTTTAAAAACAAGCTCAATATTATTTGACTTGAATATTCCATGACTATCTGCTAGGTATCCCTTTGCAGCAGGTCCACTGATATATTCTGTAGCTCTAAGTTCCTTTAATAATCCAACTAATCGTTCTACTCTACCTTCTTTAAGCTCATAGTTCGAGGAACAATCAAATTTTGTTGTGAGACCAATGTAGTTGGCAATACTCTTGACAAGCATTTTATTGAATTGCGATAACGTATTACCCTTCGCATCTTGATAAATTGGTTCAAGCATTTCCATAACCTCCTGTCTGAAGGGAGCTTTAGCATAACTCTGTTTTATTGACATCACGTGCTTGTTGATCCAATTTGTATCCCTGAATTCAACCTCTGATATTTTCTTATTCACCGATTCTTTTTCAACAGGTATAGTCAACCAGTATGCGCCATTGGGGCCAACAATTTTATTTCTATTTCTCCAGTCGTTTTTTGTGTATTTTACCTCATCATAAAAACAAAAAACATCAGCCGATTGTATTAAGTCAAAGTAACCTTTCCAAGGAATATAATTGGATTGAAGTACCACTACTTTCATTATTGAAGAATTAAGCCTTTATTTAAAAACTTCATTGGATTTCCAATAACTGTGGAGTCATTAGGAATATCCTTAGTTACCACAGTACCAATACCAATAGTGCAATTATCTCCAATTGTAACATTATTCGAAACAACAACACCGGCACCTAAAAAACAGTTATTCCCAATTTCAACATTACCAGAAAGGATTACGCCCGGACTTAAGTAGGTTGACATACCCACAATACAATCATGAGATATAACAACACTATTATTAACTAATACTCCAGGGTTAATACGCACCCCTTTATCAATGTTTGCTCCAGGGTAAATCACAACACCCTTTAAAATTTCTGCGTTTTCGGAAACAATTGCGTTCGTAGATATTATTGATCTAGCTAAAGAATTATTCTCCAATAATTCAGACACAATCTTTGTTTTTAGACCAAGGTTTTTATAACCAAGGCAACACACAAAATCCATTTCCTCAAAATGATTTGAATAGTCTCTAAATGGAAAAGCGCGCGGGCTCCCATTTTCATTCAACAAATCATCAAAATAAAAGTGAAATTTATTATTCGATTGCAGAATAAGTTCAATCTGGATGCCGAGCTCCCCAAAACCTATGGCCGCTATTCGTCTATTTGATTGCGACAAATCCGATATACTTGAATAAATGGCGAGACAATGGCAAAGATTTCACTAGCACATCATGCATTATTTGCGCATACTCTAAATTTTGATTTTTATCTCTCGAAGCATCATTCACTAATTGAGCTTGCCCCAAAAACCAATGGTAAATAAAACGAACCTCTTTAAATCCAACCGCTTTTAATTGTGCCTCAATTCGTTCTTCGTTTAATCCTCCTGCTACATGCTTTTGGTACTCCGCTTTTACAAACGTTTCGCTCTTTACACCAAACTCTGCTTCAATCTCCTCATCTTTTTTAGTGACCGCCTTTATTTCTCTTTCAATAATCGGATCATAACTTAGATGTTTTGGCAAATGCTTTATTTCATCCCAGAAGTAAGAATTGGGACTTAAATCTGCGTAAAAAACACCTCCTTCTTTCAATGAGCGGTAGCAATTCCTGAATGTTGGATTCATGTCATGTAAATGGTCCAAGAATGTATATGCCGTAGCAATATCGTAATAGTTCTCATTCAATTCAACTGATCCAGTATCACTATTAACTAATTCTATAGTACATTCACCTGACTTATCAACTTTATCCAGCATGGCCTGAGTTACATCAACTCCCTTTATCTCAGATGCGTGATGTTTTAAGATGTTGATCATAAATCCAGTACCACAACCTAAATCCAATACTTTCTCTAAACTGTGTTCCTTGTTTAACTCTTCAATGATACCCTTAACCCGATCAATACTCTCTTTTCTAAAATGTGGCTCAATCGTGTTGTAATCATTTGCCATTGCTGAATGCACATCAATATTAGCTTGAATAGCATCTTTGTACTCTTTATTTGTATTGTTCATTAGACCGTTCTTTGTTTAAATTTTCTTTGCTCAAATGGCACGTAATATTCATCGTAATTCGCGGGTACCTGGGCATAAAAACCCAATTTTTGAAGTGCTTTTTCAGAATAATCTGACGTATCGATATGGCTCATTGACCTTGGTATATCCAATCTTTGTTTCATCCAAGGACGTACCATGTTTACGGTTAAAGCATGACGCCAATTGTCGGTTCTGTTATCTCCGCCTGCGTGCCAAACTCTGGCGTTGAAAAACCAAATAGTACCTGCCTTTTCGATAACTCTTTTTCCTTTAGAATAAAACTCTTCTTTCGTTGGTTCATTTTCGCGTTCTTGCGAATTGGGTAAAAACCAAGTCGCACCATTTTCTTCAGTAAAATCATCAAGTAAAATGGTAGCACCCATATTCGTGATGTAATTTGGTATTATTCTAGGGCAATCCACATGAACTCGATTACTATAATTTGATGAATTAGGAGGCATGGAAGATGACGTATGTGCGTAAACAATACATCCTTCACCTAAAACCGCTTCAAGAGGTTCTGAAACTAATGGTAAATCAAAAAGATCAGCAAAAACTTTATGATACAATGGGCAATTCAGAACCATCGCATAATCACTAAAATCGTTACTTTTATGATACTCTACCTCTTTTTCAATAGCACGCTCCAACTCCAGTTTCGCCTTATTTATGTAATTTTTTGGTAATGCATTACGCACGATGGAATATCCTTGGGTGCCTATTTCTCTTATGAATTTCTCCTTATCAAACATCGAAATCAATTTGCTTTTTTATCACGTAAAGTGGTCTATTTTGTACCTCTTTCAAAATCCTTCCAATATAAAGAGAAGCCAAACCTATTACTAAAATTTGTATTCCTCCAACAAACAAAATTACAGCAATCGTCGAGATATAACCCGGTCTAAAATCCACCAAGAATAGTTTCAGTCCACTTAAAACAATTAACGAAAAGAATCCGAATAATGAGATTGCAATTCCTAAGTATGAGGTCCACCTCAAAGGCAAATCAGAAAATCCAATAATTGAATTTAATGCCATATTTAGACGTTTCATTAGAGTATAGGAAGATTGCCCTTTTTTTCTTGATTGATGATCAATTTCTACATACCCTCTTTTAAAACCTATCCAATGCTCTAGCCCCGGTAGATATCTACTTTTTTCCGTCAGTTTATTATATTCATTAATGAACCTTCTTGACATCAGTCGCATAGTAGAAACATTTAACGGAGTATCGTCACCCGTTAACTTATTCATTGTCCAATTAAAAGCGCGCGAACTCATTACTTTAAACCAGTTGTCGTGGCGTTCTTGACGTAATCCGTATACAATATCAAGTTCATCATTATTCATTAGTTCCAAAAGCTTCAAAATTTCTTGAGGTGGATCTTGTTGGTCAACATTAAGCATACAAACTAAGTCTCCTTTTGCCATATTATAACCTGCAGACAAGGCAATATGTTGTCCAAAGTTTCTAGACAAGAAAACCGCTTTAACTAAGCGCTCTTTCTTACAATATCCCTCAAGAAAAACTTCATCTGCCTGACCACCGCCATCACAAATAAATATTATTTCTTTTAACTCAACTCCTTCAACTTTCTTAAAGGCATCGACAAACGCAGGAATTAATTCATGATCCCCATATATGGGTGTTATAATACTGATCAAATTATTACTTTTTCTATTACTTCATGCACTTACACTAGAAGTAGCAAAATAACACAAATCTGTATTTTAATGATACTTAAAATCAAGAAAAGACTTCATTTCAGATCGATACTGTTTATCATTAAAATCATTTATGGTATCTGGGTGGTAATTTAGTTTGAAAGCATTTGGTTGAAATGATAAGTTATCACCAGCTCCCTTTTCAATGATATCAGATTTCAAATTATCAAATTGCGCTGTAAAAGCTGGTAATTCATATATCTGTGACTTTATTAACGCTCTACTTTCTGATGAAAAAATTTCTGATATTAACGAGACAACTAGAAGAATTTGTGCAATTTTTTTGAAATCGCGTTTCAAGAAATTTGATTCTATCTGGATTAAAATAAAGTATAAAAAGACGACTATTAGAATTACCCAAAAGAAATAAACCGCATTAAGTACCCTGCCAGCCATAGGATAACCCGCAACAGCCACAAACAAAAAGTGCAACATTACAAAAACACCAATAAAACTGCACATTACAAGTATAACAGTTCCAGTGTTTATCTTTGGTGCAACAACCTTCCTTTGAGCACATCCAAGCATTAAAAGTAAAATCGAAATGCTCAACAATAGAGCATTTTTAGTCATTAACACAGTTCCTATGTCCATAACAAAAAAGTAATAGATTGTTTGGAATGATGTTGAAATAATTGAGAAGCCTTCGGTGCTCGCAGCACTAGAAACAGCAGATCTACCAAAGTTACCGGGTGAAAATAAATTAATGCAGCCCATCACTACTGAAAAGAAGAAGAAAAAGCTAAAATGATTTCTAATTTGTGAACTAGACCAATTGTAAACAACTAACCACAATAAAATCATACACTGCATAAAAATCAATAGTTCCATCATACCTGCGTTGAAAGCAATAACACATAATACAAATGCTATATTCCACTTGCTGTAATTGTAGTTTTGAATACTAAAAACAAGTAGTGCTAAATTAGTAGGAAGTAGTAAGTAAAATATTGAACAATGCCAGTACAAACCTGAGAATTGCTCCGGCAAGTTTGCATAATATAAAGCAAAGAATACCGTGCTTAAAACAAATGAATCCTGTTTAGTCATATTAAACCATTTGTTTTTGTGAAAAACCAGCGAACAAAAGAATACATTAGAAATGAAAATAAAAACCGTCATGTATTTGAAAAACAGCGAATCTGGATCATCTGAGGTTATAGCTAGTAAAAAGACAGATGTATACCTTCCACTCCAATTAAAGTAAAAGTCGCTCCAGAAATGAAATACCCCTTTTGAAAGTATTTCTTTGGCAAAATACCAATCATCGAAATAAGGCACCTTGTAGGCAAGAGGTGCAAACATAATCATCAACAAAATCGTAGCTAAAGCAATCAGCGAAGTTTTTGTAATCCTTTCAATTGAAAATATGGTAGCAATTTTTCGCATCTTCTTATACAATAATACTGGAAGTAACAACACTAGGCTTTAATCTACCTTCTACAAGTGGCAAGTTTAAAGTTCGAAATTTATTGCCTGTGCTTCTATCTTTTGTGCAAAATCGACGTATGTTTTTTTTCTATCAAAATGCTTTTTCCAGAAATCAATTATTCCATTCTTTTTAATATCTCCATTCAAAACTTTTTCAATTATTTTTTCAACTGCCCTTGCCACTTCTTCAATTGAAGGGTTCTTTACTAATAAAGCACCTGTTTCATTATTTACCATTTCAGGTATACCTCCAACTGGAGTAGCAATAATAGGTATTCCAGCACTTAACGCCTCTTGAATAGAAATTGGCAATCCTTCAGTTTCGCTGCACGTGATAAAAATATGCACCGGCTCAGATTGATAAAAATCTAAAATAGCCTTATTCGTAACTGTTCCATGCAGGGTTACCTTAGAAAGGTGCATTTCTTTTATTATGCGCTTAATATTACTCATTTCAGGACCATCTCCGAAATGGTGCCAATGAAAACTGACCTTAAGTAAAGATAATGCTTTTGCAATAATATCTACCCTTTTTAAGGGTATTAAGTGAGAGCAAGAAACAATAACAACTTCATTTTCTATTCCTTCGCTCTTTACTCCATGTACTGCATTTGTTCCTAAATAAGCTAACTCTATTTTTTCAGGAAAAAAGCCAAAATTTCGACAGTAATCTCTTCCTTTCAAATTATTTACATACAATTTACTCAAATATTTGTATAAAAAATACCTGAATGGTAAGTAATTGCCTGGATAACGTTCATCCCAAATATCGTAGCCTCCAGCTCTAGATATGAAATTTTGAATCAGTTGCTTTCTCTTTAAAATAGATAGCGCCAGAGCCCATTCGTTTAACCAACAACTGTATAAATACTAGCGCTCATTACTTTGTGAAGTGATATTAGACTCTAACCAATTTGCAACCGAAAATGCATGCTTTAGAACAGCAATATAGAATCTAAAACTTTTTAATAGCGCAATTTTCTTAGAACCGCTTTGATTCAGAAATTCAAGAAAAAAAATTGTCAATAAATTATATGTTGGTACAGGTACAGAGTTTTCTTGATCATAGGGTTTGACACAAACATTGGGAGGCAGCCTAAAGTTCCGTTCCACTGTATTCGAGCGTTTTAGAGGACACAGATAAATAGTATCAAATTTTGAAGCATAAATTGGAAGTTCATTTTCCAAAAAAGTCTCACCGAAACCATAAGGGAATTCAGCACTGAAAATGTATAATACCTCCCTACTCATCCTTTAACAACCCTTGTTAAAACGTATTTTAATACACGGTAATTTAAATCCCCGGTACTTAACATAAGAGCCAAGCAACTTCTTATACTGACATCAGCATATCGGTAAAAAAATGATTCAATTTTCTTATTAACTGCATTAAAATCAACAGGTGCTGTAAACATTGATGAGTTCAGTATTGAACCTAAGGATTTTCTGTAATAGAGCCAATCGGTCAGTTGTATTGCATTATCAATTGGTCTATGTTTAGAAACTAAAAAATGAACGCCGTAAAAGTTATCGTTAAACTCTAAACCTGAATGGTTTTTGATGATTTCTTTTTGAATAGAAATACTTCTTTCCTTGAAAGAATCTGCATTTATTTTGGTAATGTTTTGCTCATGCACACGGTAAGCATACAACGCTTCATGAACCATTGCAAATTTTTCTTTCTTTAAAAGCTTTGAGAATAGCCAATAATCTTCTTGGTGAGTATATTTATCTTCATATCGGAGTCCACTTTTAAAAACAGTTGATTTAAACATAGTTGCCGGATGGGCAATAGGAGTTCCAAACAATAATGCCGTTTTTATTCCTGCTGTATTTTCAGGAAAATCGGAAATATAACTATCAGTTCCAAACACCTCAATTTGGGAGCTTATCACTGTGCAGTTTGGGTTTTGATAGGCACACTCTATGAGTTTTTCAATGCGATTCGATTTTGAAATATCATCTGAATCCATACGAACCAGATAGTCACCTTTCGCTACTTGAATGGCATCGTTAAGAGCAGCGACAATTCCTCCGTTATCTTGCCTAGCAATTAAACTTATTCGTTTGTCGTTGTATGATTGGATAACGCTCAAGGAGTTATCTGTTGATGCATCATCAACAATTATAAATTCTATGTTAGGATAAGATTGAGCAAGGATGGAATCAATAGCCGAAGATAAATGTACCCCACCATTAAAGTTGGGCATAATAATACTAACCAGGTGCACTATTCTATTGCTTGATAAAATTTAAAGACTTGACGCAATTTGGAGAAGCATACCTTAGGAAATACATACCCGGATTAAGCTCGCTTAGGTTTAAAATCAATGAACCATCTAGTTGTATAGGTTCGATCACCTGAATTCCAGTTGAACTATAAACACTGATGTTACCCTTTATTAAGTTGGTATTAATAATCAAATCATTAATGCATGGGTTTGGAGCCACAGTCAACAAATCTATATCTGAACTTTCATTTACTGATAAACATTCGTCTATCAGAATATTTATCGTGTCCCTTTTGTAGCAAATACTATCGTTTGAGGTATTCAACCAGTATATTCCAGCCTTATTAACGGTTATAGTTTGATTGGTTTCACCCGTAGACCACAAATTAAAATGGTTAGAAGCTAGAGTATTCTTTAACTCAGTTGATGAGTCTGAACATATTGTTAGATTTGGTCCAAGGTCAAGTTTAGGAGAAACACCAACTCCAAGGTTACTGATTATGGTACTATCAAAAACAAGTAAATTTTTATAGTAGCCTTTATAAACCAGTGTATCCTTACCTAATGAAGTTTTGGAAGAACTAAAAGACCCAAATTTGATTGAACTTATGCCGTTATACGTCCAAACCATACTATCTAATAATCCTGAAAACTTAGCCTCAACTTCAAAGCTAGCTGGTAATTGATCAACACATATTTCGTCTGGAATTTCAAATTCTAAACTATAAGGCATAGATATTTGTGCAAAGAAAGCATCCCAACCGCCTCTGGTTCCACCCAAGTTGATAGACCCAAAATCAGCACCAGATTGCACCGCTCCAGAAAAAACAACATCTCCAAAATACGGTTCAACCTGAAATCCTCTATCAGTGGAGCTACTTCCACCGGTTAACCAGAAAACTTCATCCCCCTCACTATTGAAAGACAACAGAAATGGATTCTGAGAACCGCTTATATTAAGATTCCAATTTCCAGCAAAGTTCACAGAATCATGACTTTCTCCAGAAATAAGGATATAATTTTGATTTAATATTTCAATATCTTCAACAAGTAAAGATTTTTTACCACCAAACGAGCGTATCCATAATGGGTCTAAATCCAATGTGTACTTCGCCAGAAAACCATTCTCACTTTGAATAGCTTGCGTAGGGTTGATTGGCATTGTTTTAGTCCAAATTGTATCTAATCCTAGAAAGGAGCAATCTCGAGAAAAATTACCAGTTAAGTATAAATAATCACCATATACAAAAACACCTCTTCCAGCATCACGAAATCTTCCAATACCAATTTTAGTATTTACTTCTTCTCCATTTGAAATGTTCAATTTAGTTACATAAACATCTTCCCATGTAATATTTTCGCCAATATATTTATTCGACCCAATCTCTAACTCTTTCTTAAACCCGCCAGTACAAAACAAAACGCCTTTATGAACTTGAATATCATTTACATTAGCTCCGTATCTACTTTTAAGTTGTTTAAACCAAATTAAATTACCTTCTGGATCGTATTTAACTATCCAACCACAGCCCCTACCACTAGTTCCAAACTTACTCGATCCAACAGTCATTTCTCCTACACCAAAACCACTGGCATATACATTACCTAAGCTATCTAGGTCAATATCATACCCTCTTATATGCCTTTCTGAACCTAAAATACCATTTACCCAAAGTACATTCCCTAAAGAATCTAATTTCATGATGTAAGCATTCCTTACTGCTTTATTGGGGTCGCCTTGAGGGTCCGCCCCTTTACCAACCAACACTTTGGTCCCAAATTTAGCGCTATCACAAAAGTCTCCAATCGTGTATACATTACCCTCAGTATCTACTTTTATATCATGTCCCCAATCCGGCATATCGCCTCCCATTCTTTGCACCCACTTCAGTTGGAAAGTAGAATCATATTTTGCTATAAATGCATCGGTTTCTACACCATATTGTGGAGGAGATTGAGCATTTGATCCCGCTCCGAAAGTGGCAGCAAATTTTACACGACCTGAAACATAAATATTTCCTTTCTTATCTGTCTCTAATCCAGTAGCGTAATCGTTTCCTAGACCTTTAATTGTTTCAAACCGTTTCCACGTTTGACAAGAAACTGAGTAAGATATAACACAACTTAAAATAAATAAATAATATTTCATAACTATAACTTTGTCCATTCGCAGGGCAACAAATGTACCGCCTTTATCTGAAATTTCTCATCAGCAAACCAATTTCTTGGGCAACAAACTACCTTATTTTGGTTGGTATTTAGCCAAGCTCCCCACCAGCTAAAGGTGCTGTTAGCAATAATGTTGTGATTACAGGAACTCATTAGCATTAAATCGAGATGTGCTGTATCTGAATTATTATGATCAACAAAAAGTGCTTGGTCGTTAAGAATTAAGTTCTCCTTTGCCCAAACAATATCATCTGAAAACACTACAAACTTTAAGTCCTGATATTTAGAAAGCAGCATTTCAATTGCCCTATGATAATACTCAACACCACATGTTCCATGAACTGTATTAGTCTTTGTATTTGATACATAATCACCCCTCCGCACATGCAAGGAACAGGTATTATGAGCATTAATAAAACCTAACACCTTTTTATCATGATCAGAAGGCTCGTGAATTGGTACAAAATCTTCCAATAGATATTCTCGGAATTCTTCAAAATATTTATAGGATTGCCAGCAACCTTCAAAATAATAATGTTTAGAATTTTTTAAACTTTTTAAACCTTCGTTGTACCCTTCTTCTCTATCAATAATATATTCTGCCGATTGAGCTAAACCAATCTTACGCAATAATGATTGAAGGTAATTAGGTTTAAAAAAATCCAACTCTGTCTTGCTTGCGTACTTTACTTTAATGTTCATATTATTTAGAGAAAACCTACGTAAAACAGACTTGTCAAAAAATGAGGGATCAATATAGAGTTCACAACCCTGATTAATAGCTATAGATCGTCCAGTAGCGTATTGAAACATTTGATTACCTAGCCCGCCAGATAGCCTTACAATTATCATTACCTATTTTTAAGAGATATTTAAATTAAAATACCTGTAGTTTAATTCTTATCATGGTTAAAAAATAAACATTATCTGGTCTAAATTTCATTTGACGTATAGAATTATTGTGCATACTGTGGGTTGAAAAACTATTATCTCTCCCATCTATTATTATTTTACCTTCCGCATTGAAATGGTTACTTCACATACAGGTATTACTGCATATCGCAATTTTATGGTTTACCATACTATTAAGACAATCAACTAAACTCTATATTGCAATGTACACATGAACATGTATAAACGTTAATTTTATATTCTAATTATAAGTTTACATCATACAAGTACCATTGTATCATAATTAATCCCAAAATTACTTGCTACTTTTAAAGTTTTCACTCTTTCATTATTCTGATTGGAATTAACTCTTTATTAGAACTATAACTGATCTCACTTTGCTTTTTCTTACTCAACCTTCCTGCCACATAATTCCTAAATCCTTTTTCAACAGGTTCAATGTACGGTGCATGGGGCATGGGCTGGGAAAGCATAGAACGTCCATCATAAGTATTAATGATACAAGTTAGGTTTTCATATGGAAACTCCTTCAAATAATTAACTTCTTCTATTCCCAAAGCAGCAAATTCTTCATTTGTTACGAAAAACAAATTAGTCTTACTTATGTACGCCAATTTATATTTTTTTTTCGTTGCAACATTTACTGTTGAAGAAATAGAATTCCCTAAATTCTCTCCCGGCTTTTGCACTAAATTAATGTGCGGAGGAATACTAGGGTTATATTCAATAACTACAAGCCTAGGCCTTATGCGCATAGCATCAAAAATCGCACAGTCATCACTATCGATATCTATAGAGAGTAAATCAAGATGTTTTACTATTTTCGAACGGTCAATTATATTGCTTATTGAATTCTCGCCTTCAATTTCCACCCAAGAATGAATTACTTCAACATTGTCCATTTTTTCAGTAGACAACTTCAAGTCTGAACAACGTTGTTCATCTCCCTCAATCAAAACTGCTTTCCAACTTTCATTATTCCATAAATTCCAACAATTACTCAAATGAATACCATCCCAGGCACCAAACTCACAACAACACCTCTCACCTGCGCCTATCCTATTAAAGATTTCATTAATCACTCCATCTTCACCGTTTTGTGAAGTAATATCTTTTTCGTACTTCTTTAACTCCATTATACTTTCTCTAATTCTTCGCTCATTTGACTGAGGATAATTCCATTACCATTATACCTAATTATTCTAGTATCCAATCTATGCACTGGTACTTCAGTTATTCGAAACCCCAAAACTTGCTCATGGTACTCAATTGTTCTTTCACTACTAGAAAGTCCTACCGTGATAAAATAGTCCCCCGCTTCAAGAAGAAAATTATCGCATCTAAAACTCATCCTATATACTCCATCAACCAAGTCTTTTGGAGAACTCCATGTTGTATTAACCCAATCACCTAATGCACCTTGGATTCCAGCTGCTAAGATTACATGTTTCAGTCTTTTACAAATACAAAACTCAATACTAATACTCCAACTTTCTCCAACTTTAAAAAGTGAGGTAACTTCTTGATTTTCAGACAAAAGATTTATTGACCTTAAAAAACCTTGTGTACTTTTTGATTCTTCAGAGTTCAATATTTTGGTTGCAAACACCTTATTATCGTGAGAGGAAATATACTTTGCAACAATGTCACCAACTGCACCTTGCTCCAATAATTTTCCTTTGTCTATAAGTAGCCCTTTTTTACAAAGACTGAGAACAGATTTCATATTGTGTGATACAAATATTATGGTTCTCCCTGAACTACTTATATCTTCCATTTTACCCAAACATTTTTTTTGGAACTCCAAGTCACCTACAGCTAAAACTTCGTCTACAATTAAAATTTCAGGATTTAAATGAGCGGCAACAGCAAACCCTAGCCGCACCAACATTCCGGATGAATATCGTTTTACCGGAGTATCTACGTACCTTTCCACTCCAGCAAAACTGACTATTTCATCAAACTGCCTTTTTATCTCAACTTTAGTCATGCCGAGTATCGCACCGTTAAGATACACATTCTCTCTACCAGTCAATTCTGGGTGAAAACCCGTACCTACTTCCAATAAAGCTGCTATTCTTCCTCTAGTAAATATTTTTCCAGTAGACGGTCCCGTAACCTGAGATAAGATTTTAAGCAAAGTTGACTTACCAGCACCGTTACGCCCAACTACTCCTATTACATCACCTTCCTCAACTTCAAAATTAATATCTTCAAGCGCCCAAACATATTCGGAGTTTGCTTTGCTCGTTCTATCATTTGTATCTCCAATTTTCGAAAAAGGATCCTCTTTTCCTCTAACTCTTGCCCACCACCGATTTAAGTCATGCGACAGGGTCCCCGTTCCTACTTCACCCAAACGGTATTGCTTTCCAACGTTTTCTAATTTCAGTACTTTACTCATAAGGCTTACTATACCGTGTCCATAAAGTTTTTCTCAACCTTATTAAAAATTAAAACACTAAAAATAAATAATACCATGCTTACGAACGTACTTATCAATAAATACTGAAAAGGAATTTCTCCTGTAGAGAAAAACATATACCTAAAAGACTCAATAATGGGGCTCATAGGGTTCAATGCAATAATTGTTTTAAAGTTCCCTTCTAAGGTGGATAAAGGAAATATTACAGTGGAAGCATACATGGCTAATTGCACAGCAAACTGCACTAAGTATTGCAAATCTCGGTATTTAGTGGTTAACGCACTAACTAGGAGTCCAAACCCCAGACCTTGAATTGCCATCAGAATAACCAAGAAAGGGAAGCCAAGCAAGGTAATATTTAAAGAAAACTCAGTACCTACATAAAATTGATAATAGAAACCTATGACGAAAAGTAAAAGCATTTGAATACCCAATTTGATTAAATTGGTTATCGAAATACTCAATGGTGTGATGACTCTAGGAAAGTAAACCTTACCAAAAAGAGCTGCATTTTTGGTAAAAGTGCCAGAAGTCTGTGTAACGCAATCAGCAAAATAAGTCCATATAATTACCCCAGAAAGATAAAACAAGGTGTGAGGTATTCCATCCGTACTCAATTTAGCTACATTACCGAAAATAAAAACATAGATAAGCGTAGTCATTAGAGGTTGAATTAAAAACCATAAAGGGCCTAAAATGGTTTGTTTATACAGTGAAACTAAATCTCTTCGAACAAATAATAACAGTAAATCTTTATACTTCCAAACTAGACTAATCTTAAACGAATAATGCTGTGCATTAGAGTCTATGATATTATCCCAACGGTCGTTTTGTGTTTTATGCATCATCGCCTTGCTTTTCTCCATAACCATAACCATAACCATAACCGTATCCGTATCCGTATCCGTATCCGTATCCGTATCCGTATCCGTATTTTGAATAATAATACTTTAATTTACTTGGCTTTATTCCATTTAAAACAAATCCGGCATTCTTCAAATTATTTTTTTGAACGAATTCAGAAATACTGTTTATACTTCTGTAATATGCATTCTTCTGATTTATAACAATCAAAGTAACATCTGAATGACTGGTTAAAGCTATTGCATCAGTCAGATATCCAGCGGGTGGTGTATCGATAATGACATATTCAAACTCTTTTCTTGCTTTCTGAAAAAACTCTCCAACACTGTCTCTTACAACTAACTCCGATGCATTTGGAGGTATCGGGCCCGAACTAATAACCCAAAGATTCTCGAAGTTAGTTTTCTGCATTACCTCACTAAGTTCTTTTTGTTTTATCAGCATATTACTTGTACCAACTACATTTTCGATTCCAACAGCTTTATGCACTCTAGGTTTATGCAAATCGAAATCCACCAAAAGAACTTTTTTACCCGCCGCAGAGAGAATCAATGATAAATTAAAAGAGTTGAAAGTTTTTCCTTCACCAGGCAACATAGAAGTTACCAAAATTACATTGGAATCTGTTTTAATGTTACCTTCATTAATCATAAAACGGATATTTGAGCGCACTACCCGAAATGATTCTGCCAAATTACTTTTAAGCGACTCCGTAACTTTACCATATCTCCCCCATTCATCAACTAAAGGAATTCCTCCAAATACAGGCACCTTGGTAATAACATTAAGCTCTTTAATGTTTTTTACTTTCTTAAAAAACAACTCCTTTATCAGAGCAATTAAAAAAGCTAATAAAAACCCAGCTGCTGTAAAAACACCTTTAAGCCGCCCTTTGTTTGGCGAAACTATACCAAATGGTTTTGCTTTTTCTAAAACCTTGACTTCAGAGACTATACCACCTTCAGCAATAATGGTTTCCGCACGTTTTTCTAAGAGAAAAAGGTAAAGTTTTTCATTTACCTGAAGCCTTCTTTCAATGTTGAGTAACTGTCGCTGATCCTTTGGTACGCCCATCAGTTTTATTTCAAAGCGCTTGATTTCTTTATCAACATTTTTTAATTTCTCGGTATAAGCCTTCTCAGAGTTTTCTAGATAAGTCAATAGATTTGATCTCAATTGCTCAATTTTACCATCCAACTGCTGTATGGCGGGGTTGTTTTCTTTTGAATTAAATAAACGTCCACTTCTTTCAATTTGAATTGCATAAAATTCATTTACAGACTTGTTTAAATAATTATCACCTTCAACCAAATACAAAGCAGGAGGTAGTAACGTTTCTTCCCCTACATTCAGTATATACGTCCTCAAATCGCGGATGGAACTCAAATTAATATTGATATTACTACGAAGTGATTCCATCTCGAGTAATTGGTTAAAGTACTCCGTTTCTTCTTTATTGAGATTCAATATGGATTTGGACTCTCTGTAGGACTCTAAATCGCGCTCTATTTTATCCAATATTTGAATAACATCGTTGATTTGATTGTCAATAAATTGTTGTGTATTGTGGTTAACATTGAGCTTATTCTGCAAATTGTAGCTTATGTATACTGAAGCCAATGTATCTAAAAATGCAGAAGCTCGAGCTGGTATAACATCATTGCAGCTTAACTCCAGAATACTTGTCCAATCCAAACTCGTGACGGAAAGGTTTCTTTTATAATTATTAACCAGCCTTCCAATATCATTTATAACAAACTCATAATTAATGTCAACCAATTTAGACAAAGTTTGTTTATTCAAAAAAGGAGCATTTTCAATTTTAAAGTTTGAACCATAATCTAGAACCACGTCACCAAATCGGTATCTTTTTCGAACTTCTTGCCCCAATACAGAAAACTGAAGTTCATAATAATTCTCATCAATAAAATTAAATGTAATAGGAGAGTTTTTTAAAGCTGACCCTTCTGGTCCAATAATGACCTTAAAAGGTAAATTTGAATATACTTCTGTTTTTTTTATTCTACCAACGATATAATAGGAAACATCAACGCCTAATTTCAACAATGCAGTTTGAATTATTCCACTCGATAACAATATTCTTTTCTGACTTTCAACCTTATCGTAAGAAGCATAAGTATTACCAACCCCTAAACCCTTATAAATGCTATTTTGATAATCGTAAACCTCTTCCGATTTAAGCAGTATTTGCGATTGTGAAGCATAAACTGTAGATTGTCTATGTATGTATAGTATGGCAAGTAAGTATGCCAATACAGGCAGGATCAACAACACAATAAAATTTGATGAAAGAAAACTTACAACCTTGTTAAGGTCTTCTAACTCAATAATTCTAGAGGAATTATTTGACATAGTATATTTTACTTTTAAAGATGCGCAAATATACTTGAGTCTATCAATTAACCTCTATCTACATTCAATTTAGACCCTCCACTTAACAATTTGTATTGAAAGTAATCAAAAAGCAAACAAGATTTGTATATAATTAATACAATCTCCGTACATTTGACTCAATAAACTTTACAAGCTATGAAAATTATCATTGGACTATTAATTCAGCTATTTTTATTGAGTTTTATATGTTCTTATGGACAAAAAACAACTCGCTCTGTTAGTAGTGGAGATTGGCATACATCTGGAACATGGAGTAATGGCGTACCGATTGCTGGTGATGAAGTTTTTATTGAAAATGGTGATGTTGTAACTATTTCTGCTGTAGGAAGTGCAACCACATTAAATATTGAAGATAATGCATCTTCATTAACTATTTCTTCTAACACACTAACCTTAAACAACTTAAATATTACTGGTACAGCAAACTCTCAGACCAATACCATTACAGTAAACGGCACCCTTAATGCAAATAACTTCAGTTACAAATCAGAAGGGTTTAGCAACTTAACTCTCACTGTAAATGGATCAGGTAATGCCATTTTGAACAACAACTTGAACACTTGGGGTACTTTAGGAGGTTCCCAAACATTAAATTGGGAGGTAACTGGGCAATTTAAAAAAGGCATCTATCATTATGCTGCAAATAGTTCTGGTAGAAGTTCTTTTGTTCTGAAAGATTCGATAAGTGTAAAAACTGGTATGCTGTTTCAAGCTGCTGGAACAGCAATAGCAGCAAATGTTTTGTTGGACATGAACAACGCAAGCGCTCGACTAAAATTGGATGGGCCTATTACTGAGAGTGCTAATGGCGGATCTATTTCCACTGGTGCAAACCAAAGCATTGTGTACACTAATAATCTCATCAACTTAATAGATGATGTTGATTTTGAGTTTTATGACATTGTTCTATCAAACAGTTCTACTTTATCCTCAAACGTTTCCCTTAATTACAGCAATAATTTTACAATTGCGTCTAATACCACTTTAACAACGGGTGGTTTTGATCTTTCATTACCCGGAAATTTAATTAATAATGGCTCAATGTCTATGTCGGCGGGTGACAATCTTGTATTCAACGGAAACTCAGCGCAGACTATTTCAAGTTCAAATGATTTGACATTAACTACTCTCGATATTTCAAATTCGTCTGGAGGGGTTAGTATTTCTGGTACAGGAAATGTGAATATAACTCAAGGGGTAATATTTACTACTGCAGCGGCAACAGCATTGACTACCGGAGGAAAACTCACTTTAAAAGATAACGGGAGTGGAATGGCGTACTTAGGTAATTTAAATTCACATTCCATTTCCGGAAACCTAACCTGTGAATTCCGCACGCAAACTTTATCCAACATAGAATACCGTATGTTTACCGTACCCGTTTCGGGTCAGACTTTGGGTAGTGTAGATTTCGATGCATCTTCCTGCCCTAATTGTTTTTACAGTTATGGGTTTACGGGCTCCAACACCCCTTCTTCGGGTGGTGTAGCTTCCACTTATTCTTACAACAATGGAAGTGTGGCCAGTGACTTTGACGAAGGCTGGACCATGGCTTCCAACACCAGCAATGCCGTTTCACCTCAACAAGGATTAACGTGGTATATTGGACCGGGTTCGGGTTCGGGTTCGGCAGCCTCTTATGAAATTGATGTTACGGGCGCAGCAAATACCGGCCCATATACCATCAACACAGCCAATGGTGCCAATTTTACGGCCAGTGGCAGTGGAGCAGAATTCAACTGGGCTTTGGTGGGCAACCCCTTCCCTTCCACGATAAATTTTGCAACGGTTACTCAAAATAACGTAGATAAAGATCCCTGGTTGTTCAAAGCAGACAACGGAGGCTACGCCATCGACAATACCATTCCTCCATTTCAGGCATTCTTTGTGAAGCTTGTAGGTAGTGGAGCTAGTTTAGTGTTTAACGAGTCGGACAAAGTAACGACTCAGAAAGTGTATCAAAAGAATTTTAAGGCAGGAGAGGAAATTCAAGTCAAGTTGAGTACGCCCTTATATCCCAACAAATTCAACTACACCTATTTGCGTTTCAATAAAAATGCCAGCAATGGATTTGACTCCTTATGGGACAAGGAAATGTTTGCAAGTAATCCATTTCCATACCCCAATGTGAGCATGAAAACCGACGATGGTAAAAATACTTACCGCTACGTAACCCATCCTGAACAAGGGCACATTGCCATTCCGATCAACGCACACGGCTACACCTCTGGTACTTACGAATTGTCCTTTGCGAATTTAGGATCTATGGAGGGTTGTTTGATATTGGAAGATACCTACACGGGTCAAACCAAAGGTTTATCGGCTGTGGATTCGACCTACAGTTTTAGTTTGAGCGACACCACAAAAGGTGCTCGTTTTATCCTACACGTGTACAATACGGTTGAAAAACTTAGCGTAAATAATTCCACTTGCTTTGGAGATAGTGCTGGGAGTGCAGAACTTAATTTTTACAATCATGGCAGTTACTTTACAACGTGGTATGACGCCAATGGAAAGTATGTTGCAGGCGGTCCTTTTGCTGAAATCTCAGAACGCGCGGAGAATTTAGCTCCTGGAAATTATTCCATTGAAATTCAGAGCAACGAATTAGATTGTCCAATAGCTACTGAATATTTCACCATTCACGAACCGTCAGAGATTACAGCGGGTTTTGGTTTTGCGAATCAATTGTTGTCCTTCAGAACAAATAAGGCTATAGAGTTTAAAAACTTGTCCAGTGGTGGCATTTCAGATTACTTATGGGATTTTGGCGATCAAATGACCGCTACAGAAGAAAACCCTACACACACTTACACAACTCCGGGAGTCTATGATGTAGTATTAACCGTTGGTAATGGCAATGCGGATTGTAACGTTATGCACAAGCAGTCACTAGAAGTTGCCGAAGCCACCGGACTTCAAGAATTGTCAGAGGCTGCTGGCTATCAACTGGTTCAGAACAACGGTACCTACACGATTCATTTTAACCAGCCCGCTGTAAGTGATTTGAATTACCGAGTGTTTGATATTCAAGGAAAATTACTCAATAACGGTAATCTGAAAAAAGGCACTATGGTAGACGAAATTGAAATAAAAGGTAGCGGCATTGTATTGGTTAATATTCAATATAACAACGAAACAGAAACAGTGAAAATAGTGCAACAGTAAGGTCTTTCCTTTGGTAATGTATTGAAAAGCTCACGTCTATGATGTGGGCTTTTTTTGTTTTCATTATTTATGTAATTTAGAACCCAATTGCACAGTATGGAAGAACAGACAAATACCTGCAAAGAATGCGGTAAAAACCTATTTGGTCGTATCGATAAAAAATTCTGCAACGACGGCTGCCGCAATGCGTTTTATAACCGCACGCACCGAGAAACCAATACGACC
>CBFIBQ010000042.1:0-23885 GCA_965660875.1 Salibacteraceae bacterium
AAGTCCAGCACAAATTCTGCAGCACATTTTGGAGCAAAAATGGGGATTAGAGCCAACCGATAAAGACATGATCGTAATGTGGCATAAATTAGGTTGGGAAACTGCTGACGGTGAGAAAAAAATGATGACGTCCTCTATGGTTGTGAAGGGCGATGACCAAACCTACACCTCCATGTCAAAAACAGTAGGTCTGCCAACGGGTATAGCGGCTAAAATGATTTTGGAGGGAAGGATTTTTGAACCCGGAATTCACCGACCAATTCATTCATCAATTTATGAACCCATTTTGAAGGAATTGGAAGACTATGGAATTTCGTTTCAGGAAAAAGAAATGACTCCAGAGTTTTATTGGAAAGAACCGAAGTAAAGAGTTGCCTTCATGCATAGCGTGCTTCAGCATATTGAAAAGTGGCAGAGTCTGTGATGCTGAAAGTAAACGCTGATTATTTTTCGTTATTAAAGCGTAAAAAAAAACGCCCGAAATCGAGGCGTTCTTTATTTCAATATTTTTTTAAGAATTTAGATTACGTCGTAATCCACCACACACTTCACAGAAGTTGGATGCGCCTGGCAAGTTAATATGTAACCATCTTCCACTTCTTTATCGTCCAAAGCGTAATTCATTTCCATTCGAGCAGAACCTTCAACAACTTTGGCCTTGCAGGTACAACAAACGGCTCCTTTACAAGAGTAGGGTGCATCAATACCGGCATCAACAGATGCATCTAAAATGCTGTCGCCTTTGCTTGAAAGATCAAATTCAAATTCTTCGTCGTCCATAATTACGGTAACGTGCGAATTGACTTCAGCATTCGGGTCAACTGTTTTTTCCGCCGCTGCAACAGGAGTTGTAAATAATTCGAAATGGATATTTTCTTTGGCAATATTGTTTGACTCCAACCAGCCTTTAATGTCCATAATCATGCTCTCAGGACCGCAAAGAAAAAACTCATCGGCATCCAACAGCTTGGATTGCTTTAAGTCCAATTCAATGCACTTTTCCTTTCCTATTCTTCCAGAAAATATCGGGTCACTGGTATTTTCACGGCTAAGTACGTCTATTCTTTTAAACCTGCCGCTGGAGGTAGCTACAAGATCATTCAGCGCATCGTTAAATATGATGCTGGATTTACTTCTGTTACCATATACCAACACCACTTCCGATTCGGCTTCAACCGAAAGAATGGTTTTAATAATGGAAAGAATTGGTGTAATACCGCTACCCGCAGCATAGAGTACGTATTTTTTCTTTTGACCGGCTTCTACATCTGTATAAAAGTTACCAGCAGGTGTCATTACTTCTAAAACATCTCCAACTTTAAGTTCGTTGTTGGCCCAAGTAGAAAACTTACCACCTTCAACTTCTTTAATAGCAACTTGAAGCGCGCTATCGGTTTTAGGGCTGCTGCAAAGTGAATACGACCGACGCAATTCTTCCGACTTAATGGTTTGCTTAAATGTTAAATACTGACCGTGCTTGTAACTGAAGTGCTCTTTTAAGTTTTCAGGCACATCTAAAGTTACCGATACTGTGTCTGAGGTTTCTTTGTTGATTTCTTGAACTTTGATATTGTAAAACATAACCGTTGTTTGAACTGTTTTTAAGGTGTGCAAAAATAGTATTGTTACTGTTTAAAACAATTGATTCCATCAATGGTTATATATAGAGTAGCACAGAATGATTATTATCAGTTTAATAGTTGGTTTTATCTAGTTTTTTGAACTGAATAATTCGTTAAACTTGTAAATGAAAAAATAAAATGTCCATGGAAGAATTAAATAGACTGGAAGCTTTTCAAGCAAAAATTGACCGAGAAGAAAAAATTGAACCAAAAGATTGGATGCCAGCGGATTATAGAAAACACTTAGTGCGTCAAATATCTCAGCACGCGCATTCTGAAGTTGTGGGAATGCAACCTGAAGGGAATTGGATTACCAGAGCACCTTCGCTTAGAGCGAAAGTGGTGTTGTTGGCAAAAATTCAAGATGAAGCCGGACACGGTTTGTACTTGTATTCAGCATGTGAAACTTTAGGTATTTCTAGAGACGAGTTGTTGGAGCAACTGCACACCGAAAAAGCAAAATATTCGAGTATTTTTAATTACCCAACACTTACTTGGGCCGATATGGGCGCTGTAGGTTGGTTAGTTGATGGCGCTGCTATCGTGAATCAGGTTTCTCTTCAGAGAACTTCATATGGGCCATACAGTAGAGGAATGGTGCGTATTTGTAAAGAAGAAAGTTTTCACCAGAGACAGGGTTATGAAATCATTGCCGATATGGCGTTGGGTTCACCAGAGCAAAAGAAAATGGCACAAGACGCGCTGAACAGAATGTGGTGGCCATCGTTAATGATGTTCGGACCACATGATGCAGATTCGCCGAATACGGGTAATGCAACCAAATGGAAAATCAAACGGGAAACAAACGATGAGTTGAGACAAAAATTCATTGATAAAACGGTTCAACAGGCTGAAGTAATTGGTCTTACAATTCCAGATCCAGATTTAAAATGGAACGAAGAACGAGGACACTACGACTTTGGTGAAATCGATTGGTCGGAGTTAAAAGAAGTGATTCACGGACGTGGACCTTGCAACAAACAACGACTAAATCACCACAGAAAAGCACACGAAGAAGGTGCATGGGTAAGAGAAGCAGCAAATGCTTACGCCCAAAAACAAAGAGAAAAAAAGAAAGTAGCTTAATACACTTAACAATACTATTATGAGTGCTGATAATCAATTTCCACAATGGGAAGTATTTATTCAAAGTAAAACGGGTTTACCCTTCAAACATGCAGGAAATGTGCATGCTGCCGATGGTGAAATGGCGCTTCAGAATGCCAGAGATTTGTATACCAGACGTATGGAAGGAACATCAATTTGGGTTGTTCCTACAGACGAAATCGTAGCTTCAAACCCAGATGACTCTGATGCATTTTTTGATCCTTCAGAGGATAAAATTTATAGAGCTGCAACCTACTACACAATGCCAGAAGGCGCTAAGCATATATAAAAGCTAGTTATGGAATTGAATGAAGCATTAATAAAATACTGTCTTAGATTAGGTGATGACGCATTGGTTTTGGGTCATCGTTTAAGTGAGTTGTGTTCCAAAGGTCCTTTTTTAGAAGAGGATATAGCCATGACCAATATTTCATTGGATTTATTTGGTCAAACGCGCATGATGTACACCACTGCTGGTGAATTAGAAGGTAAAGGTCGTACGGAAGATGATTTCGCATACAAAAGGCGTGAAGATGAATTTCAAAGTGTTTTGCTAACTGAGCAGCCTAACGGTCATTTTGGAAACACTATGGCACGGCAAATGGTTTACTCAGTTTACTATTATTTGTTGTTCAGAGAGTTGCAAAAAAGCCCGAATGAAAAATTGGCTGCATTTGCTGCTAAGTCCTTAAAAGAGACTACGTATCACATGCGTCATTCGTGCGAATGGATTGTCCGTTTGGGCGATGGTACTGAAGAATCGCATTGGAGAATTCAAGACGCGTTAAACGAAATCTGGAGCTACAGACACGAGTTGTTTGAAAAGGATGAAGTAGAAGAGACGTTGATTGCTGAAGGATTGATTCCAGATTCGGCCTCGTTTAAAAAGGAATTTGAAGAAACTGTTCAAGAGGTACTATCAAGAGCTACCATTGAAGAAGTTGCGGAAGGTTGGAAGGCTACCGGAGGGCGAAAAGGGCACCATAGCGAATACTTAGGGCACATTTTAGCAGAATTTCAGTCTATTCCTAGAACATATCCGGAGTCAACTTGGTCTTAAAAATGTACAACGTATTACGTACTACGTCCTTTGTTTTTAAGGATAAAAACGTTGTACGTTAAACGTGATACAATTTTAAAGAAGTGACAATTACTGAAGAAAAAAACAAAAAAATCTGGGAAATACTGGAGTCTGTTCCTGACCCGGAGATTCCTGTTATATCTGTTGTAGAGCTGGGCGTAATCCGCAAAGTTGAGGCAACTTCAGATGAAACCCTAATCACAATAACCCCCACGTATTCCGGTTGTCCTGCCATGAAGCAATTCGAGGACGATATTGTAAATACCCTAACCGAAAAAGGCTACCCAAACGTTAAAATCAAAACCGTTTTTTCTCCTGCATGGACTACTGATTGGATGAGCGATGAAGCTCGCGAAAAATTGCGCAAATACGGAATTGCTCCACCTCAAAGGGGAACGAACGACAAAGGCGTTTTATTCGCTTCGGGCCCCAAGGAGGTTCCTTGCCCGCAATGTAAATCGGTCGAGACTAAACTCCTAAGCCAGTTTGGATCAACAGCCTGCAAGGCAGTTTATACCTGTTCCAATTGCGGCGAGACCTTTGATTATTTCAAGTGTATTTAGAGTTAAAAAGTATTCTGGACTAGTTAGTCTTCTATTGATCGTTTGTCTAATTTTATCCCTCATTGAAATTACAAACAAATGAGTCTAATTCAATTCGAACAAGTTGAAAACCTAGCAATTATAAAGCTAGATCGTGCAGATAAACTGAACAGTTTTATCCGAGAAATGGCCTTGGAATTCCAAGAACGATTGAAGCAATGTGCTTCGGATAAGAACGTCAGAGCAATTCTAATTACAGGAGAGGGTCGAGCATTCTGCGCAGGACAAGATTTAGCAGAAGCGATATCAGAAGATGGACCCGAATTAACCAAAATTGTAGAAGAACATTACAATCCAATAATTCAGCTTATCAGAGAAATTGAAAAGCCAGTAGTTTGTGCAGTAAACGGCGTAGCCGCCGGTGCTGGAGCTAATATAGCTTTGGCTTGTGACATTGTTTTTGCTTCTAAGTCGAGCGCTTTTATTCAGGCATTTTCGGCAATTGGATTAATACCTGATAGTGGTGGAACGTACACTCTGCCTAGGTTAATTGGATGGCAGAAAGCTACTGCACTCATGATGTTGGGTGATAAAGTTGGAGCAGAAGAGGCAGAAAAAATGGGTATGATTTATAAAGTGGTTGAAGACGACGAACTATTAGATACTGCAACCAAAACTGCTACTCGACTTTCTAACATGGCAACTTTTGGATTGGGACTTACCAAGCGAGCGTTAAACGCATCGTTTACCAATGATTTGAATGCGCAATTGGATTTGGAAGGCGAATTGCAAACTATGGCCGGGCAATCCTACGATTACAAAGAAGGGGTAAACGCCTTTTTAGAAAAGAGAAAGCCGAATTATAAAGGCGAGTAATAGTTGATCGGTATAGGTTGTTAGAACAAATTTTTAATAAAAGCTTTTTAAAGTCGATAGCTAAGTTCGGTGCGTCTTCGGTCGTTGCAACAGTTGCCGATATTGCTTTGTTTACGCTTGTTCTTACCCGGTTTTTGCCGGTATTTGAGGCCGAAATAATTTCCGGATTCGTAGGTATGCTGATTAATTTCATCCTTCAGAAACGCTTTGTATTTCACCTCCAACGAAACCAATACGCCGCTTTTGGCTTATCAATATCTTTTTCTTTAATCGGTTTGTTTTTGGGGGGATTACTCATTAGTGCACTGGTGCAAGTTGAGTTATTGGCTACTTACCTTATTCTTCCCAAACTAATGGTTACCGGGTTTAAGTTTTTCTTCAATTATTTCACCAAGCGCTGGGTATTCGAAAAGAAAGGAATTAAGGTTAAACGCGATTAATCTTCGATAGAAAAAAGAACCAATGTCTTTTTATTGTATTGATTGTAAAAACGATACAAGACTTTCTTTTCCACCGGATACCGCTTCAAAAGAAACTCATACATCAAATAGTTTACTTCTTTCGAATTTGGTTCTAAAGTGTGTTGCATTACCGAACCTGTTTGGTGCACATAATAATATGGAACTTTAAAAGTCATTTCAGTTGGGTATTTTATGGTGTCGCTGTAAAATACGGTGCCCATCAAACTGACCTTAGGGTAATAAAAAGAGTGGGGCCCACAGGAAACAACAGGCTTACCTTCCGATTTTTCAATCATGGTGGCAATCGTTGTTCGATAATGCGCGCGTTCCGTTAATCCGTTGAGTTCAGGCATAATCACCGAACCAAAAAATAGGCGGCTAATTAAAAGTGTTAGCACCATGGACCAAATAACTACCTCCTGTTGCTTCGTTTTTAGGTTGTAGTAGCCAAGAGCAATAATCACCAATGCGCAAATTGCAGCTATCGTCAAGTTAATTGGCGTTGAAATATCTATAATGAAGGGAACGGCAATAACTCCAATTGGAACCAGGAAAATCAGTACCGAGAGTATCCAGAATAATGTTTTTTCGACTTTGGAGGATAGGTTTAACTCATCCAAAGAGGCGAGCAATAAAATGATCAGAAATGGAAAAAATGGATACAAATACCGTGTTCTAATATCTGTTGCTGTCCAATAAATCAAAATATTAGCAGCGATGAAGATGAGTATAAAATGAAGCAGTTTGTTTTTAAGTAGGTTTTGTCGGATGGTTTTGGAGAACAACAGAAGTACAAACAGGGACCAAGGGAGTAGTTTTTGAATCAACATGGCAATGAAAACGCCCATGTTTTCTAGAACATTTACACCTTCAGCCTCATTGGCGCTACGCTGCGAAGCCTCTTGAAATTGTTGACTTAAGAACTTAAACACATCTTCATACAGTGAAAAGTAATAGAGGTATCCACCGACAATTGCTGTGAATAAACCTAACCCCGCTAGATGCTGAATTGAAAATAGCCGGCTAAACCGTTTGGTGACAATTAAATACACTATCAGCGTTAACCCCTGAAATGCAACCGTTGGAATCCCTTTTGTCAACACGCCAATTGCCGCAAAAAAATAGGACCACAAAAACAGTTTAAAATACTCCTCAGATTGGCGGTATTTAAATATGGCCAATACTTGAAATGCCGTAACCAAACCGTAAAATATATCCAGTTCTGCGGTATTTGTAGATCCATAAAAAAGCAACTCAATAGAGGTGAGGTAGCCCAATGCAATAAAAACTGCTGTTGATTTTTTTAAGAATTTAGAAGATACATAATAAAGCAAGCCCCCAGTTGCCAATAGGGATAGAATACCTGGCAAGCGCGCGGCCCATTCTCCTGTTCCAAAAACAGCCATGGAAGCAGCGATCAACCAATTGTACAATGGAGGTTTGTTGTAATATATTTCGCCATATATGTGTGGAATAGCCCAATCGCCGCTCTTCAACATTTCTATGGCTATTATGGAGCGCCTTGGTTCTTCAGCCATAAGCTCAAGCAAGTGGTTGAAACCAAAAAAGTTAATGGCGATAAGTGCGAGTGAAGCACCTAGAAAATATGTTGAAACCCTTTTTTCCATCGAGACAGCAAAGGTATTCTTTCGGACTTTTAATGTCGCCTAGCAATTTCAATAAAATATGACTTTGCTTTCCATACATCTGCAGAAAATCTAATAATTTGGTTTTTTAAACCGAGATTAATTTTGAAATCGAATATGAAACGAATAAGTGTAATTGGTTCGGGAGCTATGGGTTCTGGAATTGCTCAAGTTGCAGCGCAGGCAGGTTGTGAAGTAACCCTTTACGATAATAATTTGGATGCTGTAGAAGCGGCGTCTAAAAAGCTGACAAAAATTTTTGATCGACTGGTCGAAAAAGGACGAAAAACAAGAGACGAAGCGGATGCTATTCTGGGAAGAATTGAACTTACACACAGTTTGGAGCATATCGAAGACAGCGAAATGGTAGTTGAAGCTATTATTGAGAACCTCGATGTAAAAAAGCAAGTATTCAGAAAGATTGAAAATTTAGTTAGCCCAACGTGTATTTTGGCAACGAATACTTCCTCGCTTTCGGTTACATCAATTGCAGCTGCATGTGAAAATCACGAACGCGTAATTGGCTTGCATTTTTTTAATCCAGCACCGCTTATGCCTTTAGTTGAGATTGTTCCGGCTATTTCAACGGATCCTGCCTTAGCTGACCAGTTAAAAGATTTAATGATTGCTTGGGGTAAAGCCCCTGCAATTGCCAAGGATACTCCTGGGTTTATTGTAAATCGTGTAGCTAGACCATTTTATGGCGAAGCCATCCGCATGTACGAAGAAGGTATTGCAGATATTCCGACCATTGATTGGGCAATGAAAGAAATTGGAGGGTTTAGAATGGGCCCCTTTGAACTGACCGATTTTATTGGTCATGACGTGAATTATATCGTAACAGAAACTGTATTTAAAGAGTTCTATTTCGACCCAAGATACAAACCGTCAATCTCTCAAAAACGATTGGTTGAGGCGGGGTTTTATGGACGAAAATCCGGTAGAGGTTTTTATGATTATTCTGAAGGAGCTGAAAAACCAGAACCGAATAAGGATCCTGTGCTAGGAAAGCAAATCGTAGAGCGAATTTTGGCTTTATTAATTAATGAGGCAGTAGATGCCTTATACCTGAACATCGCTACTCGCGAGGACTTGGACACGGCAATGACGAAAGGAGTAAATTACCCCAAAGGATTATTGGCATGGGCCGACGAGCTTACTTTACCTCATGTGTTGGCTGTTTTGGATCAATTGCACAAGGAGTATGGAGAAGACCGATACAGACCTTCGGTTTTACTGAAAAGAATGACGCTGGAAGGGTTGAACTTTTATAATTAACCCGCAAATAACAACGATTATTGACATTCTATCGGATATGGGAAACTGATTAAGTACCGCTTGTCTTTTTATTTCTGTTGCTCGTATTAGTAGATGTTTCGTTCACTTTTTAGTAGTACTTCCTGCATGTAGCTGTCAAATTTTACCTATTTTGTAGTTTCAAATTAATAATCTGAAAATGCCTGTAAGAGAAAATATGGTGGCGGATAGTGCCATTGACCTAGCGCTTGAGCACTTGGAGAATATGACCGATCAAGAATTGAATAATCTTTTTGAGCGAATGTCCAGTCAGCAGCCGCATGTAATGGGTTTTGTTGTTGGGCTAGGAGAGGGCTTAGAAGATGAAGAAGCGGCTGAAGACCTATTTTACCTAACTACCATTATTTGGCACTCGGTGGAATTGTCAAAGAACGACAGTTTAAAAACGGTTTCGGAAACTCAAATGACGGCATTGGACAACAGAATGACGAATTTATTTGAGGAAATCATTTCCTTTTCGGAAGACAACGATGAGGACGATATGAACAACCTTATTGGGGCATCTACTCAACCGGCATTGGTCAATTATTTGGCTGACGAATTTTTTTCAGATCAGTATTTAAGATTGCCTGAGGAGAAAATTGCAAAAATGTTTGCGTGCATGACGGTGGTTGGTGAGGCGCTTGGTGAAGCATAGCGGCGCTACTCAATTTCTATAGGAGTGCTTTTTTGAAAATTTCCATAAGCTACTTTTAACGTGTACTTTCCCGGTTTTAGTTTTGGGGAATAGGTAAACACCTTCAGTTTCTTTTTAATCCGTTTGCGATAAAGTTTATTTCCTTCGCTGTCTTCTACTTTAATAAATACTTTTTTTATCCATTTATTTACGGGGTAAAACCTCCAATAGTCGGGCTGAATTTCAATACTGCATTCCGATAAATGTGTTTTTTGTATTTCCGAAACGGATAAGCTGACGCTATCCAAATGGGTTTGATTGTGCAAAAAATTACTCATTAGTGTTAGCGTAACGTCCATGTTGGCTACATATAATTTTGGCTCCAACATTTTATCAAAAGGAGAATGGCGCTGGTGCTCGTAAGTGTATAAAAAACTATTGGCTCCAAGGTTACAACTGCGCCTGTGTATCCAATAGCTTCCGTGCAGCAATACCTGTGGAAATGTGGTAACCATAGGAAGTCTAAAATCAACGGTAGCGGATTTATAAGGCACAATATTATCTTCATCACCGTGCATTGACAATATTGGAGTAGGGGTTTGGATTAAGTTAGTATCTGAAATAGCTCCACAAAGGTTTATTAGCGCTTTGGGTTTGATGTTCGATTTTTTCCAATGTCCCAATTCTGTGTAATAGGGCGCAAAAATACTGGCTTCATTAGCTTCATTAAAATGGTAATTAAATACCGTAAGCGCACCCGACGAGTTACCACCAAGAAAAAACTGTTTGTCATCTATATTCCATGGGTTGCCATTGTGTATTTGGTTTTCGATAAAACGCATGGCATTGCTCAGGTCTTGAACGGCTCGATATAAGGTTTTACCTCCTTTATCTATCTCACTTTGGTTGCGTTTCCAACGGGTTCGATAATCTATTGAAATGGTTACGTAGCCCATTTGTGCCAGTCTATTGCAAATGGTTTCCATGGAGTAATTGTTTTTATCTCCCCAGTAAAAACCACCGCCAAAACACATGAGCAGCGTAGGCCGAATACGCTTGTTCGAATCTACTGGTTCATAAATATCCATCCGAAGGACCTGTTCCTTTCCCCTGAAGTTAATTACTGTGTCAAACGGTATACTGTATGTGGTCTGCACAGCATATGTCGGTTCTCGAAAAGTGTACTGCGCACTTGTTGAATAAGTACACATAACAAATAGGATGGAAGAGATTACAGTTCTAATAGTGGATACCTTTTCGTATGAACTGAGTTATGGGAAACCCTTTTTTTATGTCCTCAACAATAATTTGAGAGAAGTTGTCTTGCAGCACAATTTCCGGGTTATACTCGGTATAAAAATACCATTGCTTGTTGTAAATTAGGGGTTGTTTTTCTGCTGCTTCTTTTAAGTCTTTTGGTAGCCTTTTGGCTTGTTCTCCGCGAATAATGCCGTACGTTTTTACAAAAGATTTTTCATTCATCAACCGCTCAAAGGTTTCGTTATTTGCCGCCAAATAATAACGGAAATCCTCTAAGTTCTCTTTGCTTAATTGGTATACCCCGCCATATAACCGCACGGTTTCAGGTCCCAATTCAATGTATGCTCCTGGAACGTCTTTTCCTTTCTTTCCAGCTGGAGATATAATTGCGGAATTGTTCAGCTTGTACGGCGTTTTGTCCTTGCTAAAACGAATGTCACGATTGATGCGAAAAATGCAGTGCTTGGGCTCTATACCCTCTTGCTCTGGATCAAATGCTTCAACCTCGTGTATCAAACGCTGAATAAAGTTTTTAAAGGGAGTTTTTACATTTTTCTCATAGCGTTTGCGGTTTTCATCAAACCATTTCTTGTGATTATTTGCAGCAAGCTCTTTAAAAAAATCAAGGTAATCCTCTGTAAAATACGTTACTTCCATTCTAATTTCAATTCTCTGGGTTTTTTCTTCTTTTTTCGAAATAAACGCATTTTTGGTTTCGGACAGTAATTTTTGCGTTTTTTAAAGTAAGTCTTGCAATCGTTGGAATGTAAAATTTGCCAATTCAGGCTCACAAAAAGATCGGCACCATACATATCGTTTTTGAACATAAGTGGTAAAAAGTTGTTTGTTCCAATACTTATAAAATAAGCCCTTAAATAAACACCTAAACCCGGCTTTTGGTGTCTTGAAATGGTAAACGGCAAGGCTGCAGTAATTCGTTCGCGTTCGTATCTCGGGACAATGCTTAGGCGAGTAACCCGTTCACTACCAAGTGTGACCCTTTGGTGCAGTCCCATTTCTAAACTTGAAAACACAAAAAAGTTATTTTCAAAGTTGTAGTCAAATTGAGCATTTAATGCCAACGGTAAAGTGCCTATAAATTTATTGCTAGTTTCGGGGGTTGATTGAGCCAAATCAGCTGAGTTTTCTAAAATACGGTTCATTTTTGTTATGCCATCAATGTTATTGGTTTCGTAGTTGTTCCAGAATAAGGAATCGTTGTTAAAAGTCCATAATGTGCTGTTGTTTTTAAAGTTGATAAAGCCCAAATCGGTTATTGAAGCTCCAATTTTGTACTTATACTCGTGAATTGCACATTTTCGTGAAACGCTGTGCGGAATGTAAAAACTGTTATCGTCAGACAACATTTTTTTGAACTCAATACCTACATCACCACCAACTCCAAAACCCAAGGAGGCTCCGGGTAGTGACAATGCAATTTTAGTTTGAGCATTGCCAACATATACATGATTGCTGTCTACACTGTATCGTAGGTTGTCCGAAATAATGCCCACGTTTCCCATACCATTTAGCAGTTTTAAGCTCGCACCTCCCGTGAGTATTGTGTTTCCTTTTCTGTATAAAATTTGTCCATAGTTAAGCCCTAGTTCAGCCCAACTCATGAATTTTACATGATAATCCGCTCCGTCAAATTCTTGAAAATGTTGAGCCGGATAGTTCAGTCCATTTTTTATGAAACCCGCTACATCTGATGGTAGGTTTTGCGCATACAAAAAGCTCCGCTGTCTAATGTTAAAACCAAAAGACCGACTTCCTTTGGCTATTACCATGGCTGGAGCGTAAATATCCGCATTAACTGCACCGTTATATTTTTGACCGTTTTCGACCAGAGCGGTGATTTCACTCGATACACTGCCATTGGGTAAATAATAAAGGTTGTTTTCAGCTTGAGCCGATAGGCCAACTAGTCGAAAGTCAATATAGGGTCTGGGATCCGCTATGCTGGCTGGGTTTAGCAGTACACCATTGGTTGGAGTATATCGGTCGGATACAGCGGACAGGTGCTGACCGAAAAGTTTTGACTTCAACATCAAAACAAGAAAAAAAATGGTGCAAAATTTCTTAAACATTCATATATGAGTGCACAAACAAACTTAGTTCTAACATTATTCTAATTTTGACTCGATTTCTATCTTTATGAACGAAGCACTGCCAAAAAAAGTAACGGACTTAATGATGCAAAACGATGCCTTTTCCACTTGGTTAGGTATCGAACGAGTTAAAGACACTATTGGTGGCAGTATTGTTATGCTAAAAGTGCGTAAAGAAATGCTCAATGGTTTTGACATTTTGCATGGTGGAGTAACGTTTGCGCTAGCCGACAGCGCATTAGCTTTTGCTGCAAACTCTCACGGAGAACAGTGTTTATCTATTGAAAATAGCATTCATTACCATAAACCAGCAAAGGAGAATGATATGCTCGTTGCTGTTTCCAAAGAGCTTTCAAAATCGAATAAAGTGGCGGTTTATGAAGTAGAAGTAACCAATCAGAAAAAGGAAAAAATAGCCACATTTAAAGGTACGGTGTATCGCACTAAAAAAAAGTGGCAAGTAAAAAATAAGTAGAATTAGAATCTATGAAAGAAGCATTTATAATCGATGCAATACGCACTCCAATTGGAAATTTTGGAGGCACATTATCCTCAATTAGAACCGATGATTTAGGAGCAATCGCCATTCGTGAACTCATCAATCGAAACCCCAATTTGGATCCATCATCCATTGCCGATGTAGTTATGGGCTGCGCCAATCAGGCTGGTGAAGACAATAGAAACGTAGCTAGAATGTCTCTTTTGTTAGCGGGATTACCTTGGTCGGTACCGGGCGAAACCGTAAATCGTTTGTGCGCCTCAGGTATGTCGGCTGTTGTGCATGCGTCTAGAGCTTTGAAAGGTGGAGACGCCGATGTGTTTATAGCAGGCGGAGTAGAAAATATGACAAGAGGACCTTGGGTGATTTCAAAAGTTTCAAAACCCTTTGGTCGCGACGCAGAAATGCACGATTCCTCATTCGGTTGGCGTTTTATCAATCCAAAAATGAAAGCACTCTATGGGGTTGATGGAATGGGAAACACCGCAGAGAACCTTGCAGAAATGTACAATATTTCTAGAGAGGATCAAGATGCGTTTGCCTTGTGGTCGCAACAAAAGGCTACCGCAGCTCAACAATCTGGTCGGTTGGCAGAAGAAATTATTTCGGTTGAAATTCCACAGCGTAAAAAAGATTCGATAATATTTTCGGAAGATGAATTTGTGAAACCAAAAAGTAGTGCAGAGATATTGGCTAAACTACGACCTGCATTCAAAAAAGATGGAACGGTTACCGCTGGAAATGCTTCAGGGTTAAACGATGGCGCAGCGGCGATGCTATTAGCTACCGAGGAAGGTTGTAAACAACAAAACTTAAAGCCGATGGCCAGAGTCGTAAGTTCTAGTGTTGTTGGCGTAGAACCTCGAATAATGGGAATTGGTCCTGTAGGAGCCTCAAACTTGGCTTTAAAAAGAGCAGGGTTAACCCTTGACGATATGGATGTTATCGAGTTGAACGAAGCCTTTGCTGCGCAGGCATTGGCTTGTACAAGAAATTTAAATTTAGCCGATAACGACCCGCGCATAAATCCTAATGGAGGCGCGATTGCACTTGGACATCCACTTGGCGTAAGTGGTACAAGAATTATCCAAAATGCGGCTGTTGAACTCCAAAAACAAAATAAAAAATATGCACTCTGTACGATGTGCATTGGAGTTGGGCAAGGGTATGCTGTGGTAATTGAAAGGGTATAAAATGATATACGAATTCAACGGATACAAACCCGTAATTCACCCGAGTGCATTTGTTCATCCTCAGGCCAACGTTACCGGTAACGTAATCATCGGAAAGAATGTTTACGTAGGACCAGGTGCCGCTATAAGAGGCGACTGGGGCGAAATAATTATTGAAGACGGTTGTAATGTGCAAGAGAATTGTGTAATACATATGTTTCCAGGAACCACAACTGTATTAAAAAAAGCTGCGCATATTGGTCACGGCGCCATTATTCACGGAGGAACCATTGGCGAGAATACGCTGGTAGGTATGAATGCAGTAGTAATGGATAACTGCGAAATTGGCAAAGAGTGTATTGTTGGAGCGTTATGCTTTGTGCCTGGAGAAACCAAAATTCCAAACAGAAAAGTAGTGGTCGGTAATCCTGCAAAAGTTGTAAAGGATGTTTCTGACGATATGATTAAGTGGAAAACTAAAGGTACTGAACTGTATCAGCAATTACCAAAAGATTGTAAAGACACCTTAAAAGAATGTGAGCCATTAACTCGAAAGCCACCGTTTAGACCTAAGCAAGAAGAACTTTTTAAAACTTGGAAAAAGACGAAGTAATTATTACTCGCAGATAGCACTGATTTCGCAGATGTTATACTGTCTATTTTGTCATTTATTCGAAAAATATTTTTAGAAATTGGGCCTTAGTAAGACCAAGAAAATGAAAGACATGCTCGAAAATCACTCGGTCGCACTTGACCAAATGAACTAAGAATTGAATTTTGAATAGAAGACTTGAATTTTTCTTTGCGAACTTTCTATTGTTTCAAGACAAAAGAAAGTGGAACAATTCTATTTTTACTTTGTATTTATCTTAAAAACACATAGAACGATGACAACATTAAAAGCAGGCGATGAAGCACCAGACTTTTCTGGGTTAAACGAAAAAGAAGAAACCATTTCTTTAGGTGATTTCAAAGGGAAAAAACTGGTTTTATACTTCTACCCAAAAGATATGACACCAGGCTGTACAACTCAGTCTTGCAACCTCCGAGATAATTACGATGCCTTATTAAAGCAGGGCTATGAAGTGCTTGGTGTAAGTGCAGATTCTGCCGCTCGCCATCAAAAATTTATCGACAAATACGATTTACCTTTTTCGTTGTTGGCAGATGAAGACCACACCGTATTAAATGCATACGGAGTTTGGGGTCCAAAGAAATTTATGGGCAAAGAATACGACGGAATTCACCGCACCACATTTGTTATCAGTGAAGAAGGCGTAATTGAAGAAGTGATTGCTAAAGTGAAAACAAAAGCACATTCTGAGCAAATTTTGGGGTAGAAGTTTCTTAAACCGCAGTTAACATTCGCAAGAAATCCAATTGGTATTTTTACTGTCTCCAATTCATACATTTTGAAGCGTTTAGGTATTTTATTTATTGCTGTAGTAGCCTTTTATTCTTGCAAGAAGAAAGATGCTGATAAAACAGAATATACGATATCCGGCGTGCTTTACGACTTTGATGGTGAAACGCCTGTGGCTGGAAAAATAATTGAGTTGTGGGTAGAATCAGACAGAGGTAGATTTCAACACGAAGACGATATAAATTTTCGCACAACGACTTCAACGGATGGTAATGGAGCATTTGAATTTAAGTATAAAGAGTTACGTAGTGATGAAAACAAGTTGACTATAGCCCCTCCAGCATCAGAGACACCTGTGACAGGTGTAATCTTAAAGAACATTCCGGCTAATGAGAACGTACAAAGAGACTTGTGTCTTGGTAGTAACATAAAGGTGAAAATAGTACTCGATATTGAACTTACACCTACTGATTCTCTGTTTATTTATAGGCCAAGTAAAAGTGATACTATTTATACATCAGATAAAGATGAAATTATTTATCAATCTACTTGGGATAAAGATTATGAGCATATGGAAGTATATAGTGAGGTTATATATTGGGGTGTAGGAAAACAGCAATTGAATGAAAAAATAGATAGTTACCTAAGCGGAGACCGCTCAGAAAATACCCTAAGGCATCAAGTTTATGAAGGAATTTCTGGTTGCCCAGAGGTTGTAGAGTTGGTTGTTAAGTGATTATTTGACTTAAATACTAATGAAATATACTTTCATGAAGTACCGAATTGTCCTAATTTTCGCAATATTATGGTCCTTCTCCTGCAAGAAAAAAGATGCCGACAAACAAGAATATACGGTTTCGGGTGTGCTGTACGATTTTGATGGGGAAACACCCGTATCAGAAAAAACTATTGAGTTGTGGGTAGAATCCGACCGGAGTAGATTGCAACATAAAGACGATATAAATTTTAGTGCAATGACAGTAACCGACGCTAACGGCGTATTTGAATTTAAGTACAAGGAGTTGCGCGGTGCTGAAAATAAATTAACAATAGCTCCTCCAGCATCTGAGACTCCAGTGATGGGTGTAATCTTAAAGAATATTCCCGCCAATGAAAATATTGATAGGGACGTGTGCTTTTGTTCGGAGTATGAGTTAGTCGTAAATGCGAATATTAATGCTTCTAAATCGGATACCATTTTTACCAATTTAAGAAGTGACGTTTTTCTTGTTTATCCCTTCGACACAGCATTGAAAATATCATGGGACAAATCGTATGGAGTTCATAGTAATGGTTTTTTTTGGGGAATTAATCGAACAGATTATATGAGAATGGATTCTCTTTTTTATGCTGGCTTATTTGAATCTGAAGAATTTCAAAAACAATATGTTAAATATGAATATCAAGGATTTCCATACGTTTCATCTGTTGATATTAGCGAGTAATTAACTAAATAAGAATAAATGTAACCGGTTCACCTAGAATTGATACATTGACAATAAACAACATTCTCCTATATATTTGAGGGGTGCGAATTATACCCCTTTTTTTATTTTTAATTATCACTTACTCTGGCATTAGCCAGATGAACGTAACCACGGGAATTAGTCCCACGGCATTGGTTTGGAAAGACCTTATTGGCCCAAATTCAGGCCTTAAAATCATTAATATCAAGTACAGAGGTGCTCCATTTTCAATCGGTAAATTTGACACGGAGGAATCTGAGCATATTGATATTAAAAATGGGATAATTCTCTCAACCGGATATGCGAAAGACGCAGCAGGACCAAATAATGCTGGTGGAGTAGGAGAACCACTTTATCAATTGGGAGACCGACAGCTATCGCGTCTGGCTAATAATGCCACTTTTGATGCGTGCATTTTGGAATTTGATTTTGTTCCTAGATTCAACCGAATTGAATTTGAATTTGTATTTGCTTCGGAGGAATATCCGGAGTTCATTAATAAGGGAGTGAATGATGTATTTGGCTTTTTTCTGAGCGAGAAAGGCAAAAAAGGAATCACTAATTTGGCAGTTATTCCAGGGACAAACGAAGCAGTTTCAGTAGATAATATCAATCACAAAAAGAATGCTGACTATTTTATCAAAAATGAAATATGGAATCCAAATAGTCCAAAAATTATCGAAGGAAATCATGTGGTAAATGAGTTCGCCTATAATTTTCAATTTGATGGACTTACACACTGGTTAACCGCTGCCGCAGACGTGACGCCGAATGTAGCTTACCACTTAAAAATTGCCATTGCAGATGCTGGAGATGGAGTTTTTGATTCGGCCGTTTTTCTAAAAAGCAATTCTTTTCATGCAGAAGAGAAAAAGGAATCTCCAGAAATTACAGATGATCTTAAATCGTTGTTCGAAAATGAAGTAGTTTCTAAGAGAGGCGATTCGGTTGTTTTGGAACTGCATTTAAATTTTGAAACCGATGTTGATTCGGTTACGGATGCAAATGATTTGCTTCAGCTAATTCAAATCTCAAATTTGTTGGTTGCTAATCAAGATATTAAGGTGAAGATAGAAGGTCACACCGATAACCAAGGTGAAATGGAATACAACATTGACTTATCCGAACGGCGCTCAAAATGGGTGTCGAATTGGCTGTCTAATCACAGTATCGACACAGGTCGATTGGCTTCTAAAGGATATGGCCCTCTGATTCCTGTAGCATCAAATGAAACAGATGTCGGGCGAAAGAAGAATAGGCGTGTAGAGTTTGTGTTTTACTAGGATTTAAAGTTTCTAAATCCTTTATAAGTTCTACGAAAGGTGTACCGTTTAAGCCTTCAAAATTTTTAATTTCACAACGTAAAAAGGTTACGGTCAGCCATCGTTTATTTGCCTTTTATTAAATTAGAAAACAAGATATTATGTCAAAAGACGCAAAAGAAAAAGCACTCAAGCTAACATTAGATAAACTCGATAAAATGTACGGAAAAGGTTCCGTAATGAAATTAGGTGATGATGCAGTAGAAAAAGTGGATGTAATTCCCTCTGGCTCTATTACATTGGATGCGGCATTAGGAATTAATGGGTATCCAAAAGGCAGAATCGTTGAAATTTACGGACCAGAATCTTCTGGTAAAACCACCTTGGCTATTCATGCTATAGCGGAAGCTCAGAAGCAAGGGGGAATTGCGGCAATAGTTGATGCAGAGCATGCTTTCGATCGTTTTTACGCAGAAAGTCTTGGCGTAGATACTGAGAATTTATTGATTGCGCAGCCAGATAATGGTGAGCAAGGATTGGAAATTGCGGATAACCTCATTCGTTCAGGAGCAATTGATTTATTGGTAATAGATTCAGTGGCGGCACTTACACCAAGAGCGGAGATCGAAGGGGAGATGGGCGATTCTATGATGGGACTGCATGCTCGATTGATGTCACAAGCGCTAAGAAAGCTTACAGGTACTATTCACAAAACGAATTGCTGCTGCATTTTCATCAATCAGTTGAGGGATAAAATTGGTGTAATGTTCGGAAACCCAGAAACAACTACCGGTGGTAATGCGCTGAAATTTTATTCTTCTGTGCGTTTGGATATCAGAAGATCAACACAAATAAAAGCGGGCGATGAGGTTATTGGTAACCGTACCCGAGTTAAAGTGGTGAAAAATAAAGTTGCTCCACCATTCCGTAAAGCCGAATTCGATATCATGTACGGTGCTGGCATTTCTAGAACTGGAGAATTGTTGGATTTAGCGGTAGAGCATGATGTAGTAAAAAAGTCGGGCTCTTGGTTCAGTTACGGTGATACGAAGCTTGGCCAGGGTAGGGATGCAGTGAAAGAACTCATGGGAGATAATCCAGAACTGGCAGAGGAAATCGAAGCACAATTAAAAGAGAAAATGGCCGCTGAGTAATTTTTATCGTCACTTTAGTGAAGGCTTATAAATTTGTAATCCCTTTAGAGTGTCATTCTCTAAAGGGATTTTTTATTGAAAAACTATTATGAGGTATCTTATATTACTGCTGGTCGTTATTGCCGTGAGTTGCGGAGATAAAAAAACAACTCAATCAAACGAACCTGCAGCGCAAATTGAGTACGAAACAAAGTATGACAGTATAAATGATTTACTTAAGCAGGAACCTAATAACCCTGCTTTTTACGATTACCGTTCCAGTTTACGTGTAAAAGATAAAGAATACGAGTTAGCCCTAGGTGACTTGAATAGAGCCATTGCACTCGATTCGCTCAACGATAAATGGTATATCCGAAAGGCTGATTTATTATTTGATTTGGAGCGTTTTAAAGAGTCTAAAGACGTATTGGATAATGCCATTTTTAAAGCTCCAGGCTCCATTCCTATAATGCTTAGTAAGTCGGAAATGTATCTGATTACTGGTGACTTGCAGAACTGTATTACTTGGGCCAATGCAGCACTATCGTTTGATGTGTATAATGCTCAAGCCTACTTTTTAAAAGGCATGGCGCATAAATATGAAAGAGATACGGTGAAAGCTGTAACGAGTTTTCAAACTGCAGTCGAACAGGATATGAATCACTACGAAGCCTATATGCAATTGGCAAATTTATATGCTCTAGAGTTACATGAACTGGCCCCGTCGTATTATAATAATGCCATACGAATCGATTCCGTTAGCATAGAGGCCTTTTATGGAAGAGGGTTGTACTATCAAAATACCAATCAGCCGGATAAGGCTATTGCTGATTATCAAAAAATTCTAGAGTTGGATTCGAACTATGCAGAGGCGTATTATAATATGGGCTACGTAAAGTTGTTGTTGCTCGAACAAAAGGATACTGCAGAGGTATTGTTTAACAAGGCTTTTTCAGTAAGAGCAAATTACTTTGATGCCTTGTACATGCTGGGTTATGCCATGGAATTAAATGGTCGACCTAAAGATGCCGCCAAAACCTACCGAAAAGTCCTAGAAGAAGTTCCGGACCACTTACTAGCTGCAAAAGGATTAAACCGGGTTATGTAATTGTAGTTGGAAGAAACTGAACATATCGGTTTAGGCAATTCACAAGGACTATCCAAGTGGTTCAACTTGGAGTCCATTCTTGCTTTTTTATTTTCAGTGGTCACCATTCTAATCGTAGTGCTTCCCTTAGCTCAAATTGCCAGTTTTGATCTGCGTATTGCTGATGCGTTTAATACGGATGAAGTGGAGTTTCTTACTCCCATGTTTAGTGCATTTCAACGGGGTGATTTTGATATAGGAAGGTACGATTACGGTTTACTTTACTACAATATAGGACTCTGTTTCTTTTACATTTTTGATGTGTTTTCGCCATTAACGGAAGAGACCGGTATTCTGATCATGCGTTTGCTTTCGGGTGTTTTTTTAGTGCTAAATGCTTATGTAGTAAAATTAATTTACAAGGATTTGTTCCATAAAAACAGCCTATTGGTTTTTGTTTTGTGTTTACTCGGAAGCCAAACCATGTTGAACTATGGCAGTATGGTTCACCCCGATTTAGCACAGGTTTTTTTTATTAGCTTAGGATTATTAGCTGCCATTCGGTTTTTTAATAACTCTGATATTCGATATTTATTGGCAGCAGGAGTATTAGCGGGATTGGCTTTTGCCACCAAATTTGTGGGTATTGCATTGCTTCCGGTTTTGCTGGTGTTGGCTGTCTATAAGCTCAAAACAATCGACGATAGGCTAAAACAATATGCGCATTTAATCACTATAGTGTTGGGTGCTTTTTTTGTGGTCATTTGTTATCCTGACTTTGTAAAACCGTACTTAACTGGAGACCCTAATCTAGTTTCAGATGTGTTGTTACTATTTCAAGGAGTGCATTACTTTTCGATAATTGCTGTTTTATTTGCTCTGATTGCTTTGTATGTCCGTTTTACAGTACGGTTTAATTGGACTCCAATGGTGGTACATTTTTTATCCAGATCTTACTGTATTGGTTTCGCATTTTGCACAGGATTTGCCATTGGTTCCCCACAATCCATCAAAGGGTTTCAGTTCCTAAATGGATTGATTTATGTTGCTGGTTTACATAAAGATGGGCATTGGTTTCGAAACGATTCGGGAATATGGGGTTGGCTATCGGTATTAACAAATGGAGAGGTACTGCATTGGTCTATTGTCTGCGCAGGTACTTTAGGGTTGTTAGTTTTTATGTTCAAAGCGATTTTATTAAAATTCAAGGAGTTCAGAGGAGCAGTGTTTATTCCATTTGCTTGGGTGCTGGTATTTTGTGTAGTAGTGATTTTTAGGGTAAAATCGCATTTTAACCATTACTTGATACCTATACTGCCTGTTATTCTACTTTATGCCGCTTATGCTGTAAATGTTTTGTTGGACCACGCAGCTGAATTTCTAAAAGAAAAAAAGGCACGCTTGTACTTATCCTTGATTTTCAGTTTTTGTGTAGCAGTGGTTTTGTTTTTTCAAGCCTTTAAATACAAAAACACCAGAGTATTAAACTATGTAAATTCGCCTGAATTAGCAGCCGGCTTATGGATTCAGAGCAATTTAAATAGCCCTGCTTCATTCATCGCCGACAAATATGTGTACATACCAAAAAACATAAATCATCAATATCAAACCTATTGGGGCTTAACTAGGGCCTTATTAAGAGAAAGCGATTCGGAGTACCTGATAATTAACGAGCACATATATCAATGGTTTATCGATATTGATCGCTTGGATGCTTATTTATACGGTAAGTCTTTATTTAAAGAGCGCTATGAACTCTATGGCGAACTTATTGAAAACAGACACAAAGAATATGGTTTAGAAGCGGACTTTGGTCGAGTTAAGCTGTATAAAAAAAGGCCGCCAAATGGCGACCTTTCAAAATAATTCCTTGTATTTATTTGTGTTATAGTTAGACTATTTCACTTTGTCAACCACAGCTTTGAAAGCTTCTGGATGATTCATAGCTAAATCGGCTAGAACTTTACGGTTCAAGTCGATGTTCGCTGCGTTTACTTTACCCATAAATTGAGAATACGACATTCCGTTCACTCGAGCTCCCGCGTTGATACGCGTAATCCAAAGTGATCTAAAATTACGTTTCTTCTGACGTCTGTCTCTGTAAGCATATACTAACCCTTTTTCAACGGCGTTTTTTGCAACGGTCCAAACATTTTTTCTACGACCAAAGTATCCTTTGGCCATCTTCATCACTTTTTTGCGTCTTGCTCGTGATGCTACTGAATTTACTGATCTAGGCATAATTTACATTTTTTTGAGTGGCAGTGAGCTTCTATTTCAAGCTGCTTAGTTACTGATACCCGGGTTAAAACAATAAACCAAAAATTAATCTGATTACTTAAGGACGAGTTGTTGTAAAATATTTTTCTCGTCTGATTTGTGAACCAATCCAGTTTGCGTAAGATTACGCTTCTGTTTTGTTTCTTTCTTTGTAAGGATGTGGCTTTTAAAAGCGTGTTTCCTTTTGATTTTACCAGAGCCTGTAAGCTTAAATCGCTTTTTAGCACTGGATTTTGTTTTCATCTTTGGCATTTCTCTGCTTTTTTCTGATTAAACAATATATATAAGGGAATTATTTCTTTTTCTTAGGAGCAAGGAACATAATCATTCGTTTACCTTCCATTTTTGGTAGCGATTCCACATCACCAATATCCGCTAATTCTTGAGCAAGTTTTAATAACAGGATTTCACCTCTTTCTTTAAAAACAATTGTTCTTCCTTTAAAAAAGACAAATGCTTTCAATTTAGCACCTTCCTCTAAGAATTTTCGCGCGTGATTCAGCTTGAAGTTAAAATCGTGCTCATCCGTATTGGGACCAAAACGAATTTCTTTCACTACTACTTTAGTAGCTTTAGATTGCATTTCTTTTTTCTTCTTCTTTTGCTCGTATACGAACTTTTTGTAGTCAAGAATTTTTACCACAGGTGGTTTAGCATTTGGCGATATTTCAACCAAATCTAAATTTGCCTCTTCTGCTTTAGCTAAAGCTTTGGATAATTCCAAAACTTCTGCTCCGTCACCTTCTGTGACTAAGCGAACAGGATCTGCATAAATTCTATCATTTGTTCTAAACGCAGGCTCTTTCTGCCTTTGTTGTTGGGGTCTGAATCTTCTTGCTATGGCTTTTTCCTCCTTATTACTTTAATTAAAAATCTTTTACTAACTCTTTTATTTCGTCGTCAATCAAGGCTGCAAATGCATCCGTTGAAAAACTTCCTAAATCTCCTTCGCCTTGCTTACGCACGGAAACTTCTCCAGATTCG
>CBFIBQ010000043.1:0-17795 GCA_965660875.1 Salibacteraceae bacterium
AAATTATTCTTGAAGGAAAATTATCCAACAGTCAGGTAGTTTCTACTCGAGGCTTGACTGTGCAGTATGCTACTACTTTTGGTTCTCAGAGGTCAATATTTGCGAACAATACAATAGCGCTACCAATAAAAGCAACTGGAGCTTCAAATTACGCCGCAAATTTCTTGAATTGTGGTGGTACCGATGTAGTTTTTAATTCGTTTTACGGAAGATCCATAGATACCAGTGAGGCCTTGGTTGGTCTTAAGAACAGTTCAGTTAATTTTAATAATAACAATGTTTATAATGATGACGCATCTTGGGCAATTCGGGTTGATGGTGGAAGCAGTGCGCTTTCCTATAATAACATCTATGGAAATAGTGGAGCAATGAACCTTACTGGAGCTTCGCAAACTGCTGGCGGGCTTAATCTTGACCCATATTTTCTGGCCGATACATTACCTAAACCATATCGTTTAGCACTTAGTAAAAAAGGGCAAACTACTGCTGGATTTTCTGATGATATAGACGGTACTTCCAGAACCAATCCTCCAGACATGGGTGCATACGAATTCGACCCAATTGTATTTGATGTGGCAGTAGATTCTATCTCAATTGATACTCTATGTAGTGGAACTCAGCAGGTAAGAGCTTATTTCCGAAATATAGGTGATTCGGTTGTAAAAAAGATTGCATTTAGAGTGTCATCCTTAAACCTTACCAATTTATCCGAAAGCGATTCGGTAGTGTATTACTCGGGTAATCTAGCTAAAAATGAAGCGGATTCTGCAATAGTGGGCTATGTCGATTTTTCTGCCAATACTAACTTTGAAATCATTGTATCGGCAGATACCATGACGGGAAGTGGTTCAAGAGGGTACCGGGATAATGACCCAAGTGACAATGTGATTTTGGATACAATCTCTATTTTACCGGCTCCCTTAGCTGACTTTACCGTAGCTAAAGCCTGTGAAGCAGATTCTCTAGTCTTAATTCCTTCCGGAGGTGTAGATTACAGCTGGACGGGCCCAGGAAGTTATACCGATACTCTAGATACGCTTATTCGCACTTTTGCAGACAGTAATGCGGCTGGAGAATACACATTAACGGTGTACGACTCAAGTGGTTGTACTGCTCAATTCAGTGATTCCATCGTTTTAGATTCCGCAATAAACGTAGGTTTAGCAGTTGACGATTCCATTTGCGCTAGTACACCTTACGTGATAAGTGCAAATGCCAATAACCAGTATGCCTACAGTTGGAACAATGGAGAAACAACACCTTCAATTACTGCTGCAGATTCTACTTTTGAATACGTACTTTTTGTAACGGATCAGAACAATTGTATCAACTCAGATACCTTTAAATTAACGGTATTTGATGAGCCAAATGTTCGTTTTGACTCCACGATTGAAGCAGCCTGTGCTTTTGGCGACAGTATCGTATTAAATCACGCTAAACCATTAGGTGGCATTTATTCGGGTACTAATGTTAATAGTGCACAAAGCAAACTTGGCCCGGGTACTTTTGGAAATTATCCGGTAAATTATGCTTACACCGATTCAAATGGTTGCTCTGGATCTGCGGATACTGTAGTGGTTATAAATAAAAATCCAGCCGTTAACCTAACCAATATGGCTGATTTGTGTATCAATTCTGGCTTGGATACCATAACAGAAAATAGTCCTCAGGATACGCTCAACGGATATTTTACGGGTAATGGTATTATTAACGATTCCATAGGTGTTTTTAATCCAATTGTGGCGGGACAAGGGGAGCACAATATAATATACACCTATACCAATCCTCTAACGGGTTGTTTTTCGTCTGACAGCAACACTATTGTGGTGAATGATACCTTTGCCATTAGCTTTGCAAACACTGCCGAATATTGTATTAATGGTGGAAAAGTTACCTTGGAAAATGCCATTGGATTGCCTCCGGCTTACAGCAGCTTATTTACAGGCTCAAATGCAGGGCTTTTTGGTAGTAGAGGTTTCAATCCGCAATTGGCGGGAGTTGGTTCAGATACCTTTTTGTACACCGTTACAGATACCAATAATTGTATAAGTACTGCCGATCGCGTTGTTGCAGTCGACTCAATACCCCTGGTTACTTTGAGCGATACTTTCTTCTGTTTCAATGCGAGTGATTTGATTTTGACCGGTGGTTTGCCAGCTGGCGGAAACTATTTATTTGCAAGGGGCTTATTGAACACAACAGGCTCTTATAGCCCAGGTGCAGCAGGTACGGGACTTGATACGGTGCAATATGCCTACACAAACGCAGCAGGTTGCAGCGATACGGCAGTTGAGGTGTATCAAACATTTATTCAGCCCACAGTGACGTTTTCGTTACCAGCCAATAATTTAGAGCGTTGTATTGATGCCGAGCCATTTAAACTGACCGGACAAAGTCCAATTGACACCTCGGGTAGCAGTCAGTTTAGTGGGTTAGGTTTGGATGGTACCAATACCAAGTTTGTTGCTAGTAACGCGGGAGTAGGAGATCACATCATCAAGTTTGAATACACGGATTTAAGAGGTTGTTCAGATTCGGCTTTCGATACCGTTACGGTGCATGCTTTGCCGATAGTAACGCTGCTTACCCCAAGAGACAGTGTCTGTGTTAATGAATTACCCGACACCTTATTGGCGAGTCCAATAAATGGGACATTCAGCGGTGTAGGCGTATCCAATAACGGGTATTTTGATGCCAGTTTAGTAGGAGTTACACAGCAAAATATTATTACCTATTCTTACATGGATTCAAATGGTTGTGTAAATGCTGTAGTTGATACCTTTAAAATAGATTCGATTACTCCAATTACCTTGTCGCTGATACCAGACAATTGCGTGAATATTGATTTGGATACCTTAAATCAAGGTTCAATTAATAGTGGAGACTATCTATATAAATCCTCGAAGTTGGGCGATTTGGTTAATGGTTTGTACCAGCCTTCATTGGCGGATACAGGGATTGATAACATTACTTACAGTTATACAAATCAGCACGGTTGTGTGGACAGTTTAACACAAGCTATTACAATTCATGACACAGTGAGTCTGAGTTTTGAAATTCCCGCCATAAGAAACGAAGTGTGTGAAAATGAAGCAACGTTTAATTTAGCGGCGGGAGCGCCTAGTGGTGGTAACTACTCTGCTTTGTCCGGAAATGGACTGGTTGGAAATAAGTTTTCCCCACGAAATGCTTTGCTAGGCTCAAACATCATTGAATACACGTATTCGGATACCAATAACTGCGTTAGCAAAATACTAGACACTATCGTGGTAAATGCGATTACCCCAGTAACGCATTTAGGAGATACCTTCTGTATTAATGAAGGCTTGCAATTGATGCAAGGCGGAAGTATAGCGACTGGTGACTATAGATATGCTGGTAGTGGCATGCTGAACGACAGTATTTTCTCTCCCGTAGCTGCTGGAATTGGTTCAAAATCAATTACTTATTTCTTTACTAATGCTGATGGATGTATTTCGCAGGCATCGGCAACTTACGCTGTCAATTCGGCGCCATCAACGCAATTTGGCGCACTGTCACCAGTTTGTTTAAATACAGATACTTTCACGCTCAAGGGTGCCTCCACCTCGGGAAGCCTGAGTTACTTCTACAATTCGACAGGGTTAATTGATTCGTTAAGAGGTTCCTATTTACCTTCAAATGCAAGTGTTGGTAATGAGTTAATAGCTTACGTTGGAGTAAATACCTCAACGGGTTGTTCCGATACCGTATTCCAGAACTTAACAATTTTATCAATACCGAACACGGTATTAGACACCTTCCCGGATTTTTGTGTGAATGAGGATCCTATTCAACTGACTCAAGGCAGTCCCACTGCTGGAGGAACGGGTGTATATTCTGGTCCTGGAATAGTTGGTGCTCAATTCTATCCAAACTTGGCCAAGGCGGGAAATCATGTAATAACTTACAAGTTTACAGCGGCTAACAGTTGTACGGTATCTGATACAGAGCTCGTCATTGTGCATGCTTTACCTAGTCTAACACCTGCATTGTTACCTGATTTCTGCTATTTAGATGCTCCCGATACCTTGACGGGTGCTTTACCAGCAGGTGGCTATTACACTGGGGTTGGTGTAGATAGTGCTACCGCAAGGTACACTCCTGATTCGATTGGTGTGTGGAGTATTACTTATCATTACACCGACGGAAATGGTTGTTCGAACTCCATTGCTCAGAATCAACAAGTAAGAGCGCTTCCAAATACCAGATTATCCTTCTCTGATAAGTTTTGTGATAACGACGATCCGGTAACACTGAATGGTGGAACTCCGCTTGGCACTGGTGGTAGCTACTTTGGAAAAGGAGTTTCAGGAAATGTTTACGACCCAAGAATTGTAAACGATACCCTAGACACTTTAGTTTACACATATACCGATATTTACGGTTGTAGTAATTCCGATTCAGTAATTATCGCTTTTGATAATGTACTTACAGTAACTGCGCTTACCTTACCAGATTTATGTAAGGGAACGGCTAGTCTTGATTTAACGAATTATTATAGTCCTGCTGGCGGTAGCTTTTCTGGTAATAATGTTTTTGCTGGGGTATTTATTAGCGGCTTATTGGATACAGGTTCGTATAATTTTACTTACAACTATTTGGATACCAATAACTGCGTAGCTAGTTATTCAGATTCGGTAATTGTGCGTCCAAATCCAAGTTTTGCAGTTTCTCAAGATACTGGCATTTGTCAAGGAGATCAATTGGTACTTGAAGCAAGCGGCTCATTCAGCTACAACTGGAGTAATGGCGATTATTTACCAACTACCCAGGTAAGTCCGAATCGTACAACAAGCTATTCGGTGAAAGCTACAAATACATACAATTGTTCAACAAGTAAAACAGTTGCTGTTACCGTGTACGACAAAATCAACGTCTATACTTCTAGTACTCCGGCTCAATGTGGAACGTCTAATGGAACTGCATTTACGTCGGTAACTGGTGGCACTAAACCTTACAATTATGTATGGTCAAACGGAAATAGAACCAGCAACTCTAGAGAACTTTTTCCAGGCAATTATCAAGTAACCGTGAGTGATAAAAATGGCTGTACACAGTACGGTAGTGTTGGTGTCAATGCTCTAAATGGTCCAGAAATAACTACAATAGCTAAAGAAGATATTGTTTGTTCAGGCGAGTCCAATGGTTCCATTGAGGTGTCTATACAAAGCGACACCACTTACACCTTGGTTTGGAATAATGGAGCGAAAGGCACCAAATTGGAAAACCTTGCAGCCGGCCTCTATGAATTGTCTGTATTAGGTGATGATGGCTGTAATTCGTTTAGAACATTTGAAATAATTGCTCCGGAGAAATATACCTTCACCCCGATAGTAAGTAGTCCAGACTGTGACTCAACCAATGGTTCTATAGCCTTAGTTGTAAATAACAGTTTGGATAGCCTGTCATACAATTGGTTGGGACAACCGATAGGAGACACGTTAAATAATATCGGTGCTGGAAGCTATCAAGTGGTGGTCAGTAATTCAAATTCTTGTACCGATACATTAACATACAGTATTCAAAATGTAAATGCACCTCAAATTAAATTGGACAGTATAGCTTTTGAGGATTGCGGACAAGGCAATGGATTATTGCACGTTTCTGGAATAGATTCCATTCAGTCCTTTATTTGGTCAAATGGTGCTACTTCAGGTTTGAATAACAATCTAGCCATTGGTACTTATTCAGTAACCGCAACAGATACCGCTAACTGTAAAACGGTAGAACAATATGCGGTAGAAGGCAATGCCCCGAATACGGTGCAGCTCTGCACAGTAACGAACGATAGCTTATTGGACTTGAATGTTTTAAAATGGGATACAACAGGTTTATCGGGCGTAGATAGTTTTAGGGTGTATCGTGAATCTGGAATACGCAATCAGTTCTTTGAATTGGCCAGTGTTTCTAATGGAAATGCACCACTTTTTGTGGATAGCGCCTTGGATAACTCATCAATAATTGGAAAGTATCGAATTACTGGTACTGATGCATGCGGAAATGAAAGCAAAGTAGGAGCCACGCATCAATCTATTTTATTGAATAGTAAGCAAACAGACAGCACGCTAATTGAACTCAATTGGAATGCTTATAAAGGGTATGCTCACGATAAATACTACGTGTATAGATATACCTCCGATGCAGGTGTTGAATTGCTAGATAGTCTCAACAGTATTTTCAGCTACATTGATTACAATGCGCCGCTTCAAAGCAGTATATTGTATTATTATATCGGAATTAAAGGTCAAACGCTGTGCAGCGATACTGGAGTAACAGCTATATCTAATCTTACAAGAGATTACGGAAGGAAATTAGTTGGGGTTGCTCCAGAGGAATTAAACGACTTATCTTTCTTGGTATGGCCAAATCCAAACCGTGGAACATTTAATATAAAAGTTAAAGGTATCGCAAGTGAGCAATCGCAAATTTCAGTTTTCGATATGCAGGGTAAAGTACTTTATCAAAATGACTTTGCATCAAACTTGCTTGAGTTGGGGCAATCTATATTTTTGCCGCAAGTGAATAGTGGTATGTACTACATTCAATTGCTACAAAATAACACGGTAATTACTCGTGAAATCGTAATCAATCGTTAACTGGAATAAATGACTCGAATAATTGTATTAACACTCCTCTTATTTTCTTGCTCAGCACTGGGTGCACAAGAATTTCAGTGGGCCAATAAAGTAGGGTCAGCTTTAGGTTCAGACGAAGTGAGTGTATTGGTACCATCAGATAAGGATTCTATAATAGCAGCAGGAGTTTTTGCTGGTACACTCCCAGGAGGCACAGGTTCTGCCAATGGCGGAAATGATGTTTTTGTTCGGGGAAATTTAAGCAACGGTAGTAACGCATTCGGCTCCCTTCATTTCAGTTCCACAGGTGCTCAAGATGCAGTGTCGGCTGGCGTTTTTGACGATGATTATACGATTATAACTGGAAAGTTGGACGGGAACACATCGGTAGCACAAAATGTAGGAAATATTACGAATGCATACGGAAGCGGTAGTTTCTTTTTGTCAAAAATCAACAAGTCGGGTAAAGCAGATTGGATGGTTCCAGATACGAACTTTAGACAAAGTGAAGGAAAGGCTATTGCGGTTGATGGATCAGGCAATATTTATGTGACTGGAACTTATCGAGACTCTTTGGTAATTGGCTCTAATAAAATTATTGCTTCTGGACTCAACGATATTTTTGTCGCAAAGTTTAATAGTCTTGGAGTTGTTCAATGGTTAACCAAGGTTGGGGGTAGTGGTGATGATCAAGTAGCTAGTTTGATATATGATGATGTAAATAGCAGGTTATTGTTGTGTGGCAACTATAGCCGTTCACTTTCTTTTTCTCCTTCCGGTTCCTTGGCTCCTAATACAGTAGGAAAATATGCGGTATTTTTAGCAGCCTTCAACCCCACAACAGGAAATAGTACCGCTCAAGAACGCGTATTTTATAGTGCTGGTGATGCTATAGCGAGAGATATGGTGTTGCTGAGTACTGGGAGTCTAGCCATTGGAGGCGGGTTTACAACCTCAATTACAAATCAAGCATCAAGCACATTATCTTCAGCCGGGGGAGAGGATATATTTATTGGCACTATCAATACCAACCTGACTACCGCTATTAATATGAAACGTTATGGGGGGGTACTTTCAGAACGCATTACAAACTTAGAGGCAGCTACTAACCTATTCGCATTTGGTGAATTCTCTACCTCAAGTTTATCCATAGGTGCTTATTCGGCAAGTACCAATTCGAGCCAAGATGTGTTTTTGGCCGCATGGAATAATGGGCTCAACGAGTTTGCAGCTCATGGTGGACTAATGACATTGAGTTCGGATATCATGTCTGCCAGTTCAATGAAACTGTCTGGCGGTCAAATGTATTTTAGTGGACAATTTAGACGAAGAGCTAATTTTGGAAAAGTGGGAACTTTCAACTCGAATTCGGTTTCCTTTTTTGATGGTTACATCGCAGCAGCTAAGGCGAAAGATGTTTTTTGCCCTATTGATGACTCGGTTTCCCTAGCAACGAATTTTAGAGTGCAAGGCGATAGTGCTATTTTATGTTATTTGGATTCTGGTCTAATGACCTCTTTGGCTACCAATACCCTTAGTTTTAACTGGTACGATTCGATTGCGCCAGCGGTTTCTATTGGAACTGGTCAAGCATTGAATGTTGGAAAAAGTGGAACCTACTATGCAGAAATAGAAGACCTTTCAAAGTCTTGTAAGGATACCTCAATTTCAATCAAAGTGGTAATGGAGGATGAACCGTTCAATCAAATAAACGATACAACAATCTGTGAAGGAACTACTGCGTTTACTATGCCCATGTCTCCGAATTATTCCTTTATAAATGGTTCGCTAACTGGTAGTAATGGAATAGACCCTACAACGGGTAGATTTTTTAGTGCTATAGCGGGTATTGGAACCGATACGATTGTATACACTTATACCGATCCAAATGGTTGTAATGGAATGGATACCGCGATTTACACGGTTCAAGCAAAGCCGGTAATTAATTTTTCTACTTTGCCTCGGTACTGCCGTGGAGACGAAAAAGACAGTTTAACTTTTGCTACCACGGTTGCACCCACTCGTATAACTTATTATGAAATGACAACGCCTTGGGGTATACAAGACAGCGTTATTTTTCGTTGCGATTCGCTTCCAGCCAATGCAGTGCCAGGTCACGTAGTAACTTTTCATGCAATTGATTCGATAGGCTGCTCAAGTAGTAGAAATGCTAATCTAGTGGTTAACCCCACACCCAATGTGGTTTTCAATTTCTCTACGCCCATTCCGTTTTGTAAAAACACACGGCCATTTACCCTTTCTGGTGGAAATCAGACTGGGGGGATTTATTCTGGAACAGGTGTAAATTCTACAACAGGCATTTTTTCCCCTGCCAATTCTTTCGGACTTTCGGATACCTTAACTTTTTCTTATACTGACAATAACGGCTGTAAGGATTCCGCTTCAGTACCTGTAAGTTTGGATACCGTACCATTGGTAAGTTTTATGGACACTACACGTATTTGCTCTGACGACTCATTGGTAGAGTTAAATACAGGTATGCCGAATCAAGGTGGAAATGGTGCTTACATAAGTCCATGGGTAAGTTCAGGTAATTTTTATCCGCGACTGGCGGGAGTAGGAACGCATCCCGTGACCTATCGTTTTCAAGATTTAAATGGATGTTCAGATTCTACCGTTGCTAACATTAAAGTAAATTCCTTACCGGGTGTATCTTTAGCAGCAATTGCTCCAATATGTGAAAACGACAACCCTATACGAGTTGCCGGTGGAATACCCACTGGAGGTATTTACCGATTTAGGGGTCAAGTATTACAGAACGATACATTGAATCCAGCAGACTTTCCAGCTTTACCCGGAGGCAGTCAAGATTCACTCTCTTACCAATATACTGATACAAACAATTGTAGTGCTCTTGCTAGTACTACGTTAATTATAAGAAGATTAGATGGTTTGGTATTCAACCCAGATTTAAATTTAAATAGATTGTGTAATAACGATTCTATTGATTTGTTTGCCATGGGCGATACGCTATTTTCACCACCTCCTGCTACTGGTGGTCGATTTTTGGATGCAAATGGAAATGTAATTAGTATCTTTAAAGGGAGTGATTACTTGCCGCTCGGAGCAGATACCTCCACTTTGAGTAGGTTGCAATATATTTACGATTATGCCAGCACGGGTTGCTCAGATACCGCAACTCGTTTCATTAATATTGCCTTTAGTCCAAGAGTATCCATTAAGCCCGTTAGACCTGCATGTGAAGGAATACCCTTGAGTTTGGAAGGCGAAGGTGGAATTACCTATTTATGGGATAACGATAGCATTCAAAACCCAAGAATTGTTTTTCAGGATTCCGCTCAAAAGTATTTTGTTACGGCCACCAATATTAATGGCTGTAAAGACTCGGCAAGTGTTCTGGTGGGTATGTCTGATGGCTCTATCATTGATGGAAACGATATTACTGAGACCTTAAAAAAAGGGTCAGAGGTTACCTTGGATATTTTAGATGCTTACAGCAGCGACACGATTGACTTAATTGGAACGATTAACTTGTTAAACGAACCTGAAAATTCAGCTGAATATTTGAATGAGGAAGGCTTTAAAGAAGGCGTTCTATCTAGTATTTACTATAAGCCCACCCCTGAATTCAGAAGACAAGACACGATAAATTATGAAGTCTGTGACATTGTTTGTACCAATATCTGCGATACAGCTGCGGTAGTTTTTAATGTTTTGGGCGATCCATATGATTTTATTCCTAATGGTTTTAGTCCCAATGGTGATGGATTGAACGATAAATGGGTAGTGCCTGGTATTGAGGCTTATCCAGAAAACGAACTGTATATCTATAACCGGTGGGGAGATTTGATTTTTGAAGCGGCACCTTACGAAAACGAGTGGGAAGGACAAGCTAATAAAGGAATTGGAGGATCGGAGAAAGTTGGTGACGGAATTTTTTATTACGTACTAATTACAAATGGTGGTGAGCCCATTAAGGGATCTATTGAAATGAAATCGAAGTAATGAGAAAACAAGTATTCATTTTAGGTTTATTTTTTGGTTTTGTTTGCTCTGTCACGGGGCAGCAATCTCCAGAGGTTTCTCAATACATATTGCACCAGCCCTTTGTAAATACTGCTTCTATCGCAAAATCAGGAGCTCAAAATGGTGCATTCATTTTCAAACAACAATGGTTGGGCTATGAAGGAGCACCTTCTAGTCTGTTCATGAATTTTAATATGCCCTTAAAATCAGCCGATCGTTTTGCTGGGGTCATGTTAAGTAACGATAATATTGGTATTCACAATAATGTAAGGCTTTCAGGTATTTATGCGCATCGGTTTAGGATTGACCGAAAAAGCTTTTTCTCACTATCTGCAGCACCTGGACTTGAATTTATCCAAAGCGATTATACACAAATTGAGACAGATTTTGCCAACGATCCGATATTCGCTGGCTCGGCAACCTCCTTATTTTCATTAAACATGGGGGCGTCGGCATTTTACTTTAATAAGAAATTTTATGCCGGTATTGCTTTTCCGACACTACTGGACAATCGTTTTGAAAGCGTAAACGGAGGCACAAATCAAGGTAAGATTGGGTTTGACTATAAACAGGTGCCAATTAATTTTACAGCAGGTTGGAAAAAAGACTTAGGTAAATTTTTTACCATACAGCCCTCAATGCTCGTGCGCTATGAAATCGCATCTGCCATGCAGTTTGATATAAATGCCTTGGCAGAGTATAGAGAAGTGGTTGGTTTTGGTCTTTCTTATCGTTCTACAAAGGCTTTGGTGGTATTGGCAAATTACCGAATAAACAAGTTATTTAAAGTAGGGTATGCTTTTAACACGCAAATCGGATCACAGTTGGCCAGTTATCATTCTGGAACCCACGAGATAGCTTTACTCTATGGCATTGAAAATGGTCGTCAAACAAGAATCAATCTTCCCAGGAAAATTAAAAAATACCGCAAAAAGAAAATGCGTGAGCGCAGAAAGGCGCTTAAAAAGCTGCAAAAAGAAGAACCAGAGCTTAACCCAGGCGGTAAGAGAAATAAAAAACAACCGTACAGCTAGTCCAATTGTTGTAATCCACTGCTAGCTTTAGTAGGTGAGTAAATACATGATTTAAGGTATTTACTTTAGCAAATATTCTAAGCCGTTTAGCTTAATTTCATAAAGCGTGTGCAGTTGCATACCCAGTTTGCCCTTGGGGTAGGCTTTTTCCCTTTCCATCCACTCCAAGTAGGACACAGGTATATTTTTTAGTAAGGTACCCTCGTATTTCCCGTAGGGCATTTTTTGCGTTTTTATTGCCTTGAGTACTTCATTTTCCATGCTTTTGTCCGAGCCTGACATTTTTAACAAAAAAATATTTTGCGAATGTAAACCTAAAAGATATCCACTTGTTCTAATACAAAACCGGTTAATGCTGTTTTAGTAGCAAGCGGTCTGGCTAGGAGTAGCCAGCACGTTTTCATGGTTGGAGTGAAAGGGGGGAGGAGTCCCCCCTTTTTTATGTGATAGCAGGTTCAATTTTACTATTTGATTACTATGGATTTGCTTACTACCGAATATTTATTGGATAATTTTAAATAATACAAACCAGTTGGAAGGTTTTCCTTAATTTCCTGAATACCACCTTGTAGCTCAAGTGACATGACCAATAAACCTTGAGTATTATATAACTTGAGATTAACATGGGTATGAGTATTTACCTCTATTTTAAAATTACCATTGTTAGGATTAGGATAAATACGAACTGCGTCTTTTAGATTGTTTTTATTAATAAAGGTTGTTTTTATTGTCTGGTATTTTTTGCAGTTAGACAATTCAACACATGAATCTCTTTTAACCTCTAAAGCGTATGATGCGCTTGCCAGCATTCTAAATGTTGGACCCGTTGCGCCATTAATTGCAACTAAATCGGTATCATTATTACAGAAGTACCATTGATAAGTGTTTTTGCTGTGTTGTTGTTTTGAACGTAAAACATTACTTGCGCTGTCTCTTTCTATGCTTGCATGGACTGTATCTATCAGTAAGTTTAATGTAAGTATGGAGTCGCAACCATTAATATTTGTAAATCGTTCTGAGTACGAACCTGACTTATTATAATTCACCCGGTTAACTGGCCAGAAGTATTCTTTTTTGCAAGTTTCAACGAATTGATTTGTTGAATCGCCCTTGTTAATCGTTAGGTTAAGAATTGCACTAGAGTCGCACCCTAAAGGGGTAGTAAACGAAGTTTTATAAACTCCAGAATGGTTATATGTTATTCCAGTACTAGGCCAAGTGTAGGAAGTACAAGTATCAACTGTAGTTTCATACGGAGTTATTTTACACATTTCGTATACTCTAACATGTCCGCTAGTTGAATTCCATGCTGGCGCACCAATAGCAATAGTGCTAGCTGTAGGCATGCTGATTGAACTTCCTGATTGGTCAGATTGAGCTTTGCCCAAAATACTATTACCAAAACTTGTCCAATTTGAGTTATTCCAGCGATATACTTTTACGCTGCCTGATCTATATCCATTGACTCCATTGTATTTGGCTCCAATTGCAACAGTATTAGTGTCGGGCATAGCTACACTGCAGCCGAACTGTGTCTGCCCTGCTTCGCCCTTGAAACGTTTTCCCCGTTGAATCCACTGGTTGTTTTGTAAATGATAAACGTAAGCATAACCAGTATCTACTTGAGGGGTGATCCCGTTAGTCGCTCCTATAGCTAGCACATTTTTACTTGGCATACTCACTGAAATACCAAAATTGGCTGTTGCGTAATTCCATGCAGGATGGTCTATTATTCTACTTCCTACTTGATTCCATTTGCTTCCCGTCCAATTGTAAACATTGACAGCTGAACTACCACCAGCACTGTATGGGGCTCCAATCGCAATTGTATTTTGATCAGGCATACTAATAGAATATCCTAGATGGTATCGATTCCAATCTTCAATTGTGTTGCCTTTTTTTATCCATGCAGAACCATTCCAAGAGTAAACGTGGACTGCCCCTACCTTTTTTAAGCTATTAGACTCTTTATCAGGAGCTCCTATAGCTATGGTATTTGAGTCTGGCATACAAACAGAAAAGCCAAATTTATCGGTTTTATTTGCTGGACCTAGAATTGTATTTCCTTTTTCAACCCAAGCCGTATCAACCCAACGATACACTTGAACACGATTTGGCATTCTAGCACTTACTGCAAGTGTATTGGAGTCAGGCATATGTACAGCACTCCCAAAACTTGCAAGACGTGTTACACCATTAATACCAGCTCCCTTTTTTTTCCAAGCAGTTTTGCTCCAACGATAGACCTGAACACGCCCTGAGCTAGCAGTAATGCTGTCGTTCAATGGTGCGCCTACTGCTAATGTTTGTTTGTCTGGCATACTAACCGCTCCTCCAAAACCTTCATTGTTGCGGTTCCCATCTACATCATTTCCTTTTTGAAATTGAGCTTGAACTGAAATCAGAAAAGTGCTTAAAAAAACAAAGGAGAATAAGTTTTTCATAGTTGTTAATATGGGGTTCTTAGAACTTGATTTTTACAACGAACAAAATTCTGAAAAATGTATAAAAGATTGAGTGATAAAAATCAGGTAACACAGTTTTAATAAAAAAGTTTACACCCTTTAAAACTCGGCTGATCAAGAATAGCCACTATTTTTAATGTAGGATTCGATTCCTACTTTCCGATACAATATCTAAAGCACTATTGATTATCAGTTAGTTATGTGCTTCTAGGTACAAATCAGTAACAAAAAGTCCTGAAATAGAGCTAATTAAGGACTAAAGATAGGAAAATCGGGAGTTGTAAATATAAAAAAACCGCCCCCAAATGAGGACGGTTTTTCAAGAAAACGTCAATCGCTATTAAGCAACTGTTACAGAACCTAAATAAGAGCTATTCGCTACTTTAGAGCCATCTTCTGAGATAAACGCTAAGAATACCTCTACATCTTCACCTGTGTATTCAGAAGGCACGGAAATACTTTCTGTTCCTGCTGACCTTGCTGGTCCAGCTGTGGTAAATACACTTTCACCTCTTGTAGCATTGAAAAGCAAGATTAATGCTTTATCTGTAGCCATTGCACTTCCACTTCCAGAGTTATCTGTCCAGGTTACATCTACTGTTGCAGCACTTGGAGAAGAAGCTGCTCCACCAACTGCACCTGTAAGATTTCCACGAGTTACCAAAGAGTTTGCGTAGTCAATAGCAAAACTTGGATAAGCTCCTGTAATTGCATTGTTCAAGTTATAAGACATTGCAGCGTTAAACTGTGTCATCTTGTTCGCATACAACTTGAAACCAACTCGCAAGAAGTCTGTCATTGGTTGCAGGAAGCGAAGTACCGTTGAAAACTTTGAGCGTTGGTCAACTTGTCCTTCGGTTCTTGGGTTCGCTACACTGGAAGGTTTAATTCTTAGGTAATCAATGCCCTTCCAAGTTCCACCGATTACATTCCCAACCTGTCCTGAGACACCACCGAGAATACCTTGATTAATTTTTCCCATCTTTTCTATATTTTTTGGGGTTCAACAAATGTTCGGACTTGGCACGGACTTGACTCGGCTTTGTCCCTTTTCAACTAATATACTTCAATAACTATGCATTAGTTTAGTCAGGGTTGTTGTTGCTTTTCTTTGCTCTTTTTTGCCTATAAGAAATTGATTTTATGACAGATGCAGCGTTCAAACCGCACCTGTTTTATTCATCAACTTATAGAAGATTGCCTTTTTGGCGGTATCAATCATTTTTAATGAAAGCTTGAGTTTTTCCTCATTAATTTCTAAGAGTTTTAGGTGGTGAATTGACTGGTGAAATAACTGCGGATGTTTACTTGCAATATTTTCACTATCTCGAAGGTGCTTTTTAATATCTCCAATCGTAATAAATGGAATTACAGAACCTTTTAGATAGTAATGGAATGATTTAGATTTCCATAATCCGAAGCAAAGCCAATACATAAAATCCTTATCGGTTTCATTGGTCGTGATGCAGACAAAGCAATTCGGACAAGGTTCATTCAGCGGTTTTCCGCTATTCAATCCTTTATTCAATATAAAGAAATGAGGTTCGGAATAATTCTGGTTTAATCGGTGGGTTTTGATGCGAAACGTTTTCATACAGTGAGCCATTAAATATTTGCTCGCTTCGCTTCGCACATTCATTTTTAAAAGAGAAAAGAAAAAAGGAAAAAAAATAAAAGAGAAAGCTCTGATTCAGGCGGGTATGGAAGGGTTGTCAAGGTTTTTGGAAAAAATACTACCCAAAGGGTGGAGATTTTTATCAAAACCCGTAGGGCTTGACCTTGAAAATCCCTTTGAGAGTTGGCATTGAGCGTACCCGCCTATATTTGCTTTTCTCTATTATTTATTGACTTATTATACACTTCCAAGGAGAAAAAAAAAGAGCCCCCTAAAAAGGAAGCTCTGATAATGATAACTCTAACCAAAATAGGCGAATGGTGTAATCTGTAACACCACAATGAACTACGCCTATAAAGAAAGGACGACCTGATGAACGAATACCCGCTAACAACCAACGGCTACCACAACGGACTGAAAAGAGTGACTTATACATAATGAAATAAATTAAATTAAACATAGTGCCGTATCACAGGAACGGTGCGATTGGTGCAAGGGCTGTGGAAAAAAAATACTACCTATAAGGTGGAGATTTTTTTATCCAACAGGCGAAGCGAACCCTTGTGGCTCTCGCATCCGCACGCCTGTACCTTTGCTCTATGTTTGAGTTTTTTATTTCTCTATAACCGGATTGAGAATTAGACTGACTCTTTTAAACTGTTTTAATTGAAGTATAAAATCAAAAGTCGGATTTCTAAAAGAACCTAAGTTCAATTATTAACTGGAATGTGTATCGTTAGTCAAATCGTGCGAAAACGCAGGTAAAAACAGCCTTGAGCTAATCGGCTGGACGATGGCTGCAAATAGTGAGGTACGAACGGTTTGCGGACATTGGACAAGCAACGCGAGCCGCCTGCGAGTGGAGCAAGGGTGCTACCAACAGAAGCCCTGATAAGGGCGGTTTGTAGCTATGTGTGTAGTGGAACGTAGCCTTTTTGTAATTTTTTTTTACACAAAAAGGCGGAGTGAAACGGAACTTACACAAGGCTTACCGCTTTAATAGCCAGAGCGATAGCGGAGGCAAATCAATCAGCATTAAGCCGCAGCCCGTAGCGACCCGCAGGCGAGCAAAATTATGGGTAGTGGTTGGATTTTTTGCGACTGACTGGAGGAACGGAAGGAAGTGGCAAAAAAGACAAAGGAACTACCGTGACAACTGACAGAGGAACGCAATAAAAGTGACAAGCTGCGTAGCTTTAGCGAAGTACCCGAAGGGCATTGCAGCTCTTTTTTTGACCTTTAAAAATTGAAGTATTCCAAAAAATGTGCTGTAATGGCTTGGCGATTTTATTTGCTGACGACCGAAGGCGGAACACCGCTTTACCTGCGTTGGGGTGTGCGTTGGGAAAAGCAAGTGAAGGACTGAATGAATTGTAGTGGGACGGAAATGAATGAGGGACTTCTCTTGCTGTGCGTTGCAGGAAGTGGGTGATTGAAGTAAGTGAGGCACGAGCGAACGAAAAGAACCTACTGGAAGCAAATGGCTGAGCCGTGGGAAATGAACAAATGCTACTATAAAAACCAAAGGTTATCTTTTCCAAATTCAGGTATTTCGTTACCGTCAAAATGTGGGAGCATTTCTGCAACCATTTCAGGGTATTTAATGGTAACTGGTAAGTTTTGTTGGCGTACCGATTTCCAATACATTCTACTGAATTGATATACTTGGTCTATGAGTTCTCTAACTGTTTTTATATCATCTACCAATTCCTTTTGAGTACAGTAGATTTTTAGTTTTATCGGGAAAGGAAAACCATCATAGAAATTGAATTGATTATTGCTGTATCTGGTGTTATTGAACAATAGGAATTTGTTGTAACCAATATTGATGTATGTACCGCTTAGTGGCATTAAATCTTGCCAACCTAAATCAAATGCGACAATATCTGATGATTCTGTTTTATTGATGGAAACAATAAATACTGGTATTCCTAATCCTAACCTTTTTAATCCATCTTCTATGGGTTGTAATTCGTCTTGGCTCATTGTCTTGTAAAAATGAATTACCAAGCGTTTTATATCAGGATTTAGAGCTGCATAATCTTTTACCGATTTTATAATGGAACCCGCCGATTCC
>CBFIBQ010000044.1:0-17242 GCA_965660875.1 Salibacteraceae bacterium
AAAAAGAAAGAAAAGCCCGAAATTGAAATTTATACCTTAAATGCAGTAGGGGACACCGTAAATTATACGCGAAGAAGAGTAGATAGCCTCATCACACAACAGATGTATATAAGTCTGCACCACGAAGGAGGAGAGTGGATGCGCCGAAAAAAGAAAGATTTAAAAGGTAAGCGAGCGATAATGCCTCCGGGAAAACCTTTAGAGTCTGCCACTTACAAATTAGTTGCTGTGTTGGATTCTGTTCAGGCCACAATGGAATTCGAAGTAAAAGAACACCCACAGATTGGAAAGTCAACGGAATATAGAAGTCAGCAACGAGCCGCATACGATGAAGTATATAAATTAGCTGAACCCATGCTGAAAGATATTGAGCGATTGCAAAATATGGAGCAAATAATGGGTCAGGTGTCTGCGAATTTGAAACTGTTAGAGGATTCGACACGAAAGAAAATTGAAAAGCAGGCAAAAGGTGTATCGGATACCTTACAGCAGTTATTTGAACTGTATTTTTTACCAAAAGATTTTGAAGGATACGATCACGTATCGGTCAGAATTTCAAACCTGTACAGCAACGTACATTCCTACTTACGCGCAGAAAATAGGGGAGACAGCGAAAATTTTGAATTAGCAAAAAACCGTTTGGTAGATGCTTGGTCAAAAGCACACAAACAACAAATGCAGTTTGAAACGGGAATGTGGTCGGAGTATCAAGCATTGATTTCCAATCAATCCTTTGATTTTTTTAAGCCTTTGACTGAGCGCTGAAATTAATCGTAGGAATATCCGCCGATTTCGGCGTCATTTCCATCTACACCCAAGCCCAATACTAAGCGATTCACAAAATTGAAGTAGCTTACAATGGTCATTGCGTCTAAGATGCCTCTATCGTCAATGCCTTCGCTTTTAATGCGCCTTATTAGTTCTTCCTTCCCTTCAAAACTAGGACGAATCGTGAGTTGCTCGCTCAATAAGCAAAGCAGTAAATCCTGATCCGATAAACCAACCTTGGTGTAATCTTTAAGAAAAGCTCCCAATCGATTATTGTCTTTCCAAAAATGGTTGAGTGCTTCGCTGTGATGCTTCACGCAGTACAAGCACGAATTACAAATACTGACCACAACGCCTATCATTTCGCGTTGTGCTCTTTTCAAAGGAGATTTTCCATACATCAAATGCACATACAAATCCATGTGCCTTATGATGGCCTCAGGGTCAAGGCTTTGTATTTTGTGCACATCAGCAAGTTTCCCGCGCGTGTCAATTAAATAATCGTAGACTTCTTTGAGCTTGCCTTCTGCATTTTCGTACTCCACCGTTTCTATAAATGCCATAATATTTTGAGTTTTGGTGTAATTTGATACTACAAGGGTAATTAAAAAGTTTAAAACATCTTTTGTAAAATACTGCAATTCATATGGATTGGCTCCACTATTTAATCAAAACATGTCGTTTACGATGCAGAGTTAGTTACCTTCGAACACTTATGCGTAAATTGTTTTTTATCTTTTTTATGCTCTCTGTGTTTTTCGCTGAGGCCAAATTGATTTACGTGTGGGAGGATGAATTTACCGCTTCAGAAAAAGAAAAAGTAGTCAATTGGTTAGACGCCACCTATGCCGCAGTGCAAGCTAAAATTGGCACCTATCCATTTGATGTACATCTGCACATTCACCGACGGGAAGGGAAGGGTGAACCCTGCCCGTGGGCCAATACCTGGCGCTACCCCGAACAGCAAATATTTTTTCATATCGATCCAAGCTATTCTTTAGAAGCATTTTTAGAAGATTGGACCGCGCCCCATGAGATGAGTCACTTGGCGATTCCATATATAGGTGAAAAAGAGGCGTGGTTTGCAGAAGGGTTTGCTTCCTTTCTTCAGTATCAAGTGATGTTGGAAATGGGTACCATGACTCAAGAGCAAGTAGATAGCGCCTTTAGTCATAAATTCAATTCCGTTGCCCCACAGTATAACAGTGAAGCTTCGGTAGGAACGATTGCAGTTAAAAAGCGATCCGAGGGAAATTATAAGGCGATGTATTGGGGCGGAGCAAATCTTTTTTATCAATGGAACGAGCAGTTGGAAACAAAACACAACAGAGACTTTTGTTCACTATTTACTCCTTACTTATCCTGTTGCAGAAAAACGACGAGAGGGGTTGATGCAGTGGTAGAGGCCCTAGACAAGGTGTATAACGGAAATATTGGATCGACCAAGTTAGACGCCTTTCGAAATGCAGCCAGTGAAGACATATTTCATGTTCCTGGCAATTGAGAATACGAAATTTTATAGCTTTTTTCCATTTACACTATCAATCATAATTAGCCTTGAGTTAACCATTAACGGGTTGTTCATTAAAATTCAGTCTGCTGCAAAAAATCAATGCTTCCGGAATTGAATGCTGCTGCATTGTCAATATTGCATACATGTCCCGCCTTTGGTATTGTTAACAGTGTCGCATTAGGCTGCTTATGAATGAATTGTTTTGCACCCCGCATAAAAACATAATCCTGCTCACCCATAACCACCAATGTAGGGAACTGAACTTTCCAGTTTCTGAACTCGTCTAGCGTTGAAAAAAAATCGTCGTACAAGGCTACCCACTTTAGGTATTCAGCTGGGGTGAGCTTGTGGGCTTGAATTTTATAGAGCCTTCGCGCCAACTGGTGATTTTTTCGAGGCATTAAAATCCAAGAGAAAATACTGTACATCTGTTTGTATGTAAAAAACCTATTGAAAATCAAAGCAATTCGGGTAAAATACCTAAGCTGCCAAGTACCAGAAAAAACAGCTCCAGCCAATATGCAACGTTCAACCAACTGAGGATTTTGGATGGCTATGCGCTGCATCAAAAACGAACCCATGGACAAGGTGACAAAGGATGCTCGCTTAATGTGTTGTTCTTTTAACAACTGTAAAATGTCGTCAACTACTATTTGCAGCTTGTAAGCGTTATACTCTGGCTGAATGTTTTTCGACAACCCATGGTCTCGAAGGTCCATGACCAAAACATTAAACACTTTAGCAAATGCGCTTATTTGCCTGTCCCAAGTGCTGCTGCTTCCGCCAGCTCCATGGATAAAGACTACCCATTTCGAAGCCTTTTCGTTTTTATAAATTGTATGGTTTAAGAACTCCATAATGGGCTTTTTACAAAGGTGGTGTTAAATTGTTCTTCAACTTAAACCTTATTTTTTATAAATCGTCTATTCTGTATTATGGCGAAAAAACAAATAAACTCAAACGACATCATTACAGCTTACATGAACTTCCTTCTTGAAAACGGTGAAAAACCCAAGAATGTATTTCTGTTTGCTAAGGAATTAAAAATTTCAGAAACTGAATTTTATCAGCACTTTGCATCATTTGATGTATTGGAGCAGGAAGTGTTTACCACTTTCTTTGTCAATACCTTAGAACTGTTGCATAAAAATAAAGACTACGCAACATTTGATGCAAAAAACAAATTGCTGAGTTTTTACTTTACCTTTTTTGAGCATTTAAACCGAAACAGAAGTTATGTGATACATGCGCTGGGTAATGGCAAATTAGATCACCTCAAAATTCTCGCTCCGCTCAGAAAACACTTCAAAGAATACGTAGACGAATTGGATATCGAAAGCATGGATTTGGTTCAAGAAAATTTGAATAGAATCAAAGCGAAAAGCCTGAATGAAATAGCTTGGGCGCAACTCCTGTTCACTATGAAGTTTTGGATGGAAGATACATCTCCAGGGTTTGAAAAAACGGACGTGTTTATAGAGAAATCAATCAACACAACGGTCGATTTGGTTGCAAGTAAGCCTTTTGAAGGTTTAATAGATTTAGGAAAATTCCTATTCAAAGAAAAAATGAAGATGTAACTGATGGAAACAATCGATAATATACCCATATCAAAAATCCAACGCGCGAGCAAAATCGTTCGCACAGGTGCCAAAGTAGGAGTGAACTACCTCAAGTATTATGGGGATAAGGTGACCAAAACCGAGCTAGAAGCTAAATCTAGATTGGATGAAAACAATGCAGCCGACATTTACGATGGTTTAAAAAACCTCAAGGGCAGTGCTCTAAAGGTCGCTCAAATGCTGAGTATGGACAAAAACATAATGCCCAAAGCTTATGTGGAGAAGTTCAGTTTGTCGCAATTTTCAGTTCCGCCGTTGTCTCCAGCCTTGGTCCAAAAAACGTTTAGAAAATATTTTGGAGCCACTCCCAATGAATTGTTTGACGATTTCAATTTATCTTCTGAAAACGCTGCAAGTATCGGTCAAGTGCACAAAGCAATCAAAGATGGCAAATCCTTAGCAGTAAAAATCCAGTATCCTGGTGTAGCCGAGAGCATTTCTAGCGATTTAGCTATGGTTAAGCCCATAGCCATACAAATGTTCAACATCAAAGGGAAGGATTCGGACAAATACTTTAAGGAAGTAGAAAATAAATTGATTGACGAGACCAACTACAAATTAGAATTGGAGCAAAGTCAAGAGATTCAGCAATCCTGTAGTCACATTCCGAATTTACTCTTCCCCAATTATTACCCTGAATTTTCAACCGACCGAATCATCACCATGGATTGGATGGAAGGGGTACACCTGTCGGAATTTACCAGTGCAATGACCGATGAAATTGACGGAAACAAAATAGGGCAAACGCTTTGGGATTTTTTTATGTACCAAATGCACGTGCTCAAAAAAGTGCACGCAGACCCGCATCCCGGCAATTTCTTGGTGAATAGCCACAACGAATTGATTGTGATAGATTTTGGCTGCATGAAATCAATACCCGATGATTTTTACATTCCATATTTTGAGATGGCCAAAGCAGAGAATTTCAATAATCCCGAACTTTTTAGAGAAAAAATGGTGGAATTGGAAATCCTCAAACAAGAAGACTCGGAAGAGGAGTCGGCCTTCTTTACAGAAATGTTCCATGAATTGTTGAGTGTCTTTACCCGTCCGTTCAATTCGGAAGTTTTTGATTTTTCGGATGAGAAATTTTTCGGGAAAATGGTGGAGTTGGGTGAGCGCTATTCGAAAAATACGGAATTGAGAAAAATGAATGGAAATCGTGGTTCTAAGCATTTTATATACATCAATCGAACGTTTTTCGGGTTATACAACCTCTTGCACGACCTAAAGGCCAATGATATTAAGGTAAACAATTATTTAAACTACATAAAATAGAGCGTATGCTGGGCAGATTTTTCAAATCAAAGAGTGAAAGAGAGAAGCTAATCGACAAGCGAAAAAAATTACTAAACGAAGCGTTCAAATTGAGTAAAGTAGACCGTAAAGCAAGCGATCAAAAGCATGCAGAAGCAGACGCTCTATTGGTTGAAATTGATAAAGCGACGGCCTAGTCTTTCAGCAGCATTTTTAAGTGGACGTTTAGATTGGCTGGCGTTATGTTTTGTTTTATCACTCCACTTTTAGTAGTGGAGATTTTACCCGTTTCTTCCGAAACCGTTATGGCAATAGCAGAAGTTTCTTCAGAAACCCCGAGCGCAGCTCTATGACGAGTTCCTAAATCAGAAGGCAGTTCTTTGTTATCCGACACAGGAAGTACACAACTTGCCGCCAAAATGGTATTATTTCTGACCAAAACCGCCCCGTCGTGCAGGGGTGCATTCTTGAAAAATATGTTTTCTAAAAGCGAAACGCTTAATCGAGCGTTTATAATTTCTCCACTGCCGATATAAAAGTCAATGTCTGGTGTATTGGAGATGACAATCAATGCACCCGTTTTAGTTTTAGCCATGCGAATGCAAGCCGTTGCTATTATTTCAGTATTTATCGATAGTTCAGCATCGGACTTATCTCCAAAATGAAAAAGGTTTTGTTTGAAAATGCGATTGTTTATGAAATCGGTATTTCCTATCATTAGCAAAAACTTGCGCAGTTCTTGCTGAAAAACAATTATTAGCAAAATAACACCGACACCAATAAACTGCCCCAGTATTTCAGAAAGCAGCTCCATATTTAACGCTTCTACAATCTTCCAGAAGAGATAAATACCAAATAACCCCATGAATATTCGGATCGCTAATGTGCCCTTTACAATATGATACAACTGATAAAGCAGCCAAGCCACTAGAAAAATATCCAGTATATCTAAAAAGTCGATATGGATAAAAGCTAACATAGCTGCAATATTAATGGAAATCGCCGCTGTAAGCATTATACAGTGAGGTAGCTTCTTTTGCTTCTTTTACATCGTGAACCCGCAAGATATTTGCTCCATTTTGAAGCGCTAACATATGTAAAGCTGTAGTTCCGTTAAGTGCTTCTTTTTGATTGATATCTAATACTTTATTTATCATTGATTTTCGTGATAACCCAACCAGAATTGGACACTCCAGTAGTTTTAAATGTTCGAGCTCGCGGAGCAACTGGTAATTGTTTTCAAGGGTTTTTCCAAAACCAAATCCGGGATCTACAATAATATCATTGACACCGAGCAGGTTCAGTTGGTGCACCACTTCAGAAAGTGCTTTGGTAACATCTACCGTTACACCCGAATTGCTATACTTCGGGTTATGCTGCATAGTTTCTGGTTTTCCTTGCATGTGCATAGCTATGTAAGGTACTTGCAACTTTGCCACCGTTTCAAACATTTTAGCGTCCAAGGAACCCGATGAAATATCATTGACTAGCGCTGCGCCATGCTCCACTGAAAATTGCGCCACTTCAGCTCTATAGGTGTCTATGGATACTAAAGCCTTTGGAAACGTATTTGTAATCTTTGGAAGTACGCTTAATCGGTTGATTTCCTCTTTTGCACTGATCACCGTTGCGCCAGGGCGAGAGGAAAGTGCACCGATATCGATAAAGTCTGCCCCCTCGTTAAGCATTTGCTCCACCTGTTTTAATGCAGCATGCTCTTGGGAGTAGCGTCCACCGTCGAAAAAAGAATCAGGAGTGACATTGAGTATGCCCATTACTTTAGGTTTACTCAAATCGATTAAATATCCTTTACAATTTATGGTCATTTGTTCAAAAGATTCTTTAATAGCATTTATTGAATTGAATTACTTTGCAAAAGTAGAAGGAATCTCACATGGCAAATACATCTCAACAATACGACAAAGCACTGAGCAAGTGCAGAGACATTTTTCAGAAAAAAATGGCCGACTATGGCTCTGCATGGCGCATTTTGAGGACCTCGTCGCTCACCGATCAAATTTTTATAAAGGCGAACCGTATAAAAACCTTGGAGGATAAAGGAGTTAGTAAAGTAGGTGAGGGGATTGAGCCCGAATATATAGGCATTATCAATTACTGTATCATGGCTTTAATCCAGTTGGAATTAGGGGAGGCCGCCGATACTGAAATGGAATTAGGCAAGGCTATGGCCAAATACAACCATTGGGCAGATGAGGCAAAATCTTTGATGGAAAACAAAAATCACGATTATGGCGAAGCATGGCGTGATATGCGCATTAGCTCCCTAACAGATCTTATTCTAATGAAGATTCTTCGTATCAAACAAATTGAAGACAATGAAGGGAAAACCTTGATCTCTGAGGGCATAGACGCTAATTATTTAGATATGCTAAATTACTCTGTATTTGCTCTGATTAAGTTGGAAGAATCGTCTCCCAATAGTCAATAGTGTGAGTTATTTTATAGGGTATTTCAGCATAGGCTTGTAGCATATAAGGAATGGGACACAGTTTTTTTAGTCTTCGACCATAAACGAAATCCGACTTACTTTTCCATTGCTTCCTGCTAAGAAGGCATACTTTCCACTTGGGGAAAAACAAATGGCATTAAATCCGTCTTTTGTAAAACTTTTCCACGTCAAGCCCATATCAAAGCTAATATCGGTTCCGCTCGTACCTGTTGTAATTGCGAGGTTTTTATTCGGTGCAAAACCAACCGCAGAGCGATATCCGCCCGGTGCATTTTCGCTGATAACGCTCCAATCTTTTCCGCCATTTGTTGACCGACTCAGCACCAAGTCTGAGTTTGTGGGCTCTTCCCAGTTTCCTCCAACTGCCAAACCAACCATTCCCTTTACCTTGTTCGGATGTTGTTTGAAAGCCATAGAGTATACCCCGCGAGAATTTTCTTTATTTCCCAATTGAGATATATAAAACTCCCATGTTTGACCTCTATCTGTTGAGCGTAGAATACGCCCTCTGGGGTAGCCTAATCCTATGATAACGGTAGAATCGTTTATTACTCGAATGCTGGTGCCGCTTGCCGCAAATCCACCTTCATTTGGTAACGAAACGGGTAAATCTGTTTTGGATAACATTTGCCAGCTATTTCCACCGTTTTCGGTTCTCAGAATAGGGAGGTAATTACCCATTGCATCTCCAAAGGCAATGCCCACCTTGTCGTCAAAAAATGCCATTCCATCCAAGAATATGTCTGGGTCTTCGTTCAAATAGTTCAACCACCAAGATTTACCTCCGTTGTTGGTTCTAAATATTTTGGCAGGACTTCCTATTGACATTACCACCGCCTTTTTTTCATCGAACAAATGCAGGTCTCTAAAATCGGAAGATTCGTGCCCCGGAATGGTCAATATATCCCACGTTTCTCCAGCATCAAATGATTTCAGAATGCTGCCTCCATTTCCAGTAGCCCAAATTGTACTGTCGTTAAACGCTTGAATGGACCTTAGGCTGACTTTTGTATTGGTCTGTAAGGGCCTTTGAATGAGTAGGTAAGGGTCAGAATTATCATCAAAGCAACTTGAAACCAATACGCTCAACAATAAAAACCACGATAGTTTTTTCATTATGGAAAATTAATTTAAAAGCGAAATAAAAAAACTATTTCGAATAATCAATCAAATATATTTGCAGACCAACGAAAAAAAAGAGCATGATAAAGGCAGGAGTAATAGGTTATGGTTATTGGGGTCCGAACATAGTTCGGAATTTTAGTAATCATCCAGAAATAGAAGTAACCAAAGTATGTGACAAATCTCCGGATAGGTTGAGTGCATTAGCAGGAGCTTTCAAGGGTATTGAAGGTGTTAAGGACGCTGATGAAATCTTAACGGACAGCTCAATAGATGCCATTGCGATTGTAACTCCAGTTTTCGCTCATTTTCCGTTAGCCAAAAAAGCATTGGAAAATGGTAAGCACGTTTTCTTAGAAAAGCCATTTACAGCAACTTCCGATCAAGCAAAAGAATTGATTGATTTAGCTGCAGCCAAAGGCTTGGTAATTATGGTAGACCATACTTTCCTCTTTACCGGTGCGGTTCGCAAAATGAAACAGTTGGTAGAAGACGGCACCATGGGCGACTTGTACTATTACGACTCTATGCGCGTGAATCTGGGTTTGTTTCAGCACGATGTAAACGTTATTTGGGATTTAGTGCCTCACGATATTTCTATCATGCAGTATTTGGTTCCAGACTTAAAGCCCATTTCGTTGAACGCAACTGGTTCTTCTCACTTCGGTAGAGGCTTGGAAGACGTTGCTTATTTGACGGTTCAGTACGAAAACAATTTCATTGCACATTTTAATGCAAACTGGATGTCACCAGTTAAAATCCGTCAGACGTTATTGGCCGGAAGCAACAAAATGTTGGTTTGGGATGATGTAGAGCCTGATTACAAGCTGAAGGTTTACGATAAAGGAGTAGAGGTAAACGACAAAAGCGATATCTATAACCTGTTGATTTCATACCGCTCGGGCGATATGCAAAGTCCTAAAGTGGAAGCTTTGGAGGCCTTAAAATTAGAAACACAACATTTCTACGATGCCATTACTCAAGGCATCAAGCCAATCAACGGAGGTGAAGAAGGATTGAAAGTGGTTGAAATTTTAGAAGCTTCGGACCAGTCCATTAAGAATGGTGGTGCGGAAGTGAAACTGAGATAAAATTGAATATGGCAACGATTAAACTTTTGGTCTTGGGTGTTTTTCTTTTGGGAATATCGTTAAATTCTTTTGCGCAATCGGATAGAGTATATATCAATGTTTACAATTCTGGAGCAAAAAAAGAAAGGGAAATAGTCGTAATTCAAAATGGTCAAATAATAAAGAGTTTGGATATTTCGATTTTAAAAGATGAGTTTTCTGTGAGTTTGGCTAATATTTTAGATACATATTTTACAAAAGGGTATAAAATTGAAAGTACCTCAAATTCACACCATAATGCCGACCCGTTCATTTTTTTTATTCTTAAAAAAGAAGACTAACTCATGAAAACCCTTACCGAAGATTCTCCAAAACGCTCACTGAACAATGTTCAGGTAGGTGAAGAAGTAAAAATCTACGATTTTGTAAATGCTTACGGTTGCGAAATTGGAGACAGAACTAAGGTGGGAACTTTTGTTGAAATCCAGAAAGGTGCTAGTATTGGCAAAGATTGTAAGATTTCGTCCCACACTTTTATTTGCGAAGGTGTTCACCTTGGTGATGGTGTATTCGTGGGGCACAACGTTTCTTTTATCAACGACATGTATCCAAGAGCGGTAAATGCCGATGGAAGTATGCAAACCGATGACGATTGGGAATTGGTAATCACCAAAATTGGTAATCGAGTAAGCATTGGAACCAGCGCAACCATTTTAGGAGGAATAAGCATTGGCGATAACGCCATAATTGGTGCAGGTTCGGTTGTAACTAAAGATGTACCAGAAAATGCAATAGTTGCGGGCAATCCTGCTCGTATTAAACGATATTTAAACGTAGAAAAATAATGGAACCAGTACCATTTATGAACTTGTCTCGTCAGTACGAGTCAATTAAGGAAGAAGTGCACTGCGCAATGGAAGACGTAATGAAAGTTACAGCCTTTAGTGGAGGCCCATTTGTACAGAAGTTTGAAGAAAGCTTTGCCGAGTGGTGTGACGCAAAATACGCTTGTGGTGTTTCGAACGGAACAGAAGCTTTGCACATGGCCATGGTCGCCTTAGATATCAAAGCAGGTGACGAGGTGATTTTACCAGCAAATACATTTATCGCAACCGTTTGGGGGCCTATGTATATGAACGCCACACCAGTTTTTGTGGATTGTGACCCCGATACCTGGGAAATTGATGCAACCAAGGTGGAAGAAAAAATTACCGATAAAACGAAAGCCATTATTGGGGTGCATTTATACGGCCAACCCTGTGACATGGACGCATTGTTAGCCATAGGTCAGAAACATGGAATTCCAGTACTAGAGGATGCCGCTCAAGGTCACGGTGCTACTTACAAAGGCAGAACGGTGGGTTCACTGGGTGATTTGGCTTGTTTTAGCTTTTATCCTGGAAAGAATTTAGGAACATTCGGCGAAGGTGGTGGAGTTACTACCAACAGCGAAAAGCACTACAAAAAAATTCAGTTGGTAAAAAATCACGCAAGTGAAAACAAGTATTACCATCAAGAATTAGGATTTAATTGTCGATTAGGTGGGTTAGAGGCTGCTGTTCTAAGTGTTAAACTCAACCATATTGATAAGTGGAACAACCGCAGACGAGAAATTGCTAAGGCTTACCAAACGCAAGTGACAAATGATAAAATCAAAATGCAAGTGCAGCCAGAATGGTCCAATTCGGTTTACCACTTGTTTGTGGTTACCGTTGAAGACCGTGAGCATTTTATGAATTACTTGAAAGATAATGGGGTATATAGTGGTATGCACTATCCTGTTTCTTGTCATTTGCAAAAGGCTTGTGAATATTTAGGTCACAAAGAAGGAGACTTCCCCAATGCAGAATATTTAGCCGCACATTGTGTGAGTTTGCCAATGTTCCCAGAGCTTAGGGACGATGAATTGTCAAAAACCATAGCGGCAATAAACGCCTACTAGATTTTTATGTCTGTGCCTTTGCAAACTTGGTCTATTGTGGTGCTTTGCTATAATGAAGCGGCAACGATAAAAAAGGTGATTGCCAAGGTTGAGTCGACGTTAAAGCATATTGCTCAAGACTATGAAATAGTAGTAGTCAATGACGGCAGTAAAGATGATTCGGCTAAAATTGTTTCGCGCATTGCCCAGCAAAACCCTAGGGTAAAATTCATCAATCAAGTGCGAAATATGGGTATAGGCCCATCTTTACACAATGGATACGGCAATGCCACAATGGAGAATGTGTGTTTTGTGCCAGGTGATGGTCAGTTCGATTTGGACGAATTGTTGGAACATATGAATCCAAACCCTCTTGAGGTAATTTCATTTTACCGAGTAGAAAACACTTCCTATTCTTTGTTCAGAAATATTCTTTCGCTGGCGAATCGTATGGTAAACAAGTACTTTGTTGGTATTGACATGCACGATGTCAATTGGGTGAAAATATATAAAAATGAAGGCCTGAAGAAATTGGATTTGCGCATCAAAAGTAGTTTGGTAGAAAGTGAAATTTGCGCTAAACTTATTCACGAAGGGTACAGCATAAAAGAGTTTAAGTCAAAATACCTCGAAAGAGAAGGTGGGAAAAGTAAAGGTGCCTCCATTAAAATAGTTATACAAGCTGCCACCGAAGTATCTAAGCTGATTAGAGAGATGCGTCGTTATAGAAAAACATTAAAACAATAAGTATGGAAACACTGCCAATAACACTAGTCCAGTTGTTTGAAAAAGGATTGCAAGAAGAATTACGAGAGGAGTCAAGAATGGCTCATTTTGGCGAGGGTGATATCATTATAGATATTGATCAGTACATTAAAACCATTCCTATCGTAATAAAGGGAACCGTGAAGGTGATTCGTGAAGATGACGAAGGCAACGAGTTGTTTTTATACTACGTAAATGCTGGCTCTACTTGCGCCATGAGCCTTACATGCTGTATGCGCGACCAACAAAGTCAGATTCGTGCAATTGCAGAAGAACCTGTAGAACTCATGTTGGTTCCTGTTAAAAAAATGGATTTATGGATGATGGAATACAGATCTTGGAAAGACTTTGTGATGCGTTCTTATTCCAGTCGTTTTGAGGAATTGTTGCACACAATTGATTTAATAGCTTTTCACCATATGGACGACCGTTTAGTAGCCTACCTAGAAAAAAAGGCCTCCGTCCACAAAAGCCAGAGTGTAAGTGTAACGCATCAGGAAATTGCCTTGGAGTTAAATTCTAGTCGAGAAGCAGTGAGTCGATTGCTCAAAAAGCTGGAGTTGATGGGAAAGGTGAAGTTGCATCGCAACCGCATCGAATTGATTAGCTTATAAAAACCTTGTTATAGCTTGCTTTTTGTGGTTTTAACAGTTTTCTTTTATTACATTACATGTATATACATTAATTGTTTATACATTTGAATTGAAAGTAGAATTAAGTCAAACAATAATGAAGAGGAAAGCGTTTTTAAATAAGCTCGCATTATCAGTAGGAGCAGTAGGTCTTGCACCTGTTATGCTGCCTAAAGCACTCAAAGGAGAGCCTTCGTCCACCTACGATAAATTGAGACAGAATTTAGGATATAATCACTTACCGAACAAAGAAATTAGAACAATGGATACCATTTTACACAAAGCAGATAGTAGAGGAAACGCCAATCATGGTTGGCTGAACAGTTATCACACCTTCAGTTTTGCCAACTATCACAATCCAGAAAGAATGCACTTTGGAGTTCTACGCGTTTTAAACGACGATACCGTTGCGCCAGGTCAAGGATTTGGAACCCATCCGCACGATAACATGGAGATTGTTTCCATTCCATTGGAAGGAGACCTAGAACACAAAGACAGCATGGGAAACACCGCAGTCATTCAACAGGGAGATGTTCAAGTGATGAGTGCGGGAACGGGTATTTATCATTCCGAGTTCAATAAGAATAAGGACAAAGCGGTTAAGTTTTTGCAGATTTGGGTATTCCCGAATAAAAAAGGAATCAAGCCCAGATACGATCAAATTTCTACGAGGACAATTAGAAAAAACAACGAGTTTTATCAAATCCTAAGTCCTTCACCTGATGACCAAGGTGTTTCTGTTCAACAAGATGCTTGGTTTCATTTGGGTGATTTTAAGGATCGTACGCAAACCAACTACAAGTGGAAAAAATCAGGAAATGGATTGTACGTCTTCGTTCTTGAGGGTAGCGTAACGGTAGATGGTCAGGAGTTAGAAAAACGCGACGGTTTTGGTATATGGAATACCGAAGCAACGAGTATACAGGCGGAAGCAAATAGTAGGGTTCTTTTATTGGAAGTTCCCATGTCAATTTAAAATTATAAATAAAATGAATTTAGAAAAAGCATTAGAGTGGCGTTACGCAACTAAAAAGTTCGACAATACAAAAAAAGTAGAAGAAGCGCATATTGATTATTTGAAGCGATCCGTGCAATTGGCAGCATCATCGTACGGTCTGCAACCCTACAAAGTACTGGTTATTGAAAACCCTGCGTTAAGGGAGCAATTGCAGCCAGTTTGTTGGGGCCAAAGTCAAATTACAGACGCATCTCATCTGTTCATAATTGCAAGTAAAACCAAAATGGAGCCTGAGTTTATTGATGCACACATAAAACTTACTGCCGAGGTAAGGGCACTAGAGGAGTCCGCACTGGAGGGCTATGGAGACTTTATGAAAGGTAAAGTAGCAGAAATGGAACCGGATAGGGTAAAAAACTGGAATGCAAAGCAGTCCTACATTGCTCTAGGCAATCTATTGGCAGCTTGTGCAGAGCTGCAAATAGACGCTTGTCCAATGGAAGGTTTTGAAGTAGAGGCAGTAGATAAAATGCTGGGACTGCCAGAAAAAGGTTTGTCGGCTAACGTATTGGTTACTGTTGGCTATCGTTCGGAGGAAGATGCTACGGCACAAGCTCCAAAAGTTCGTAAATCTATAGACGAATTATTTGAGACCCTATAACTTATAAGTGTATAGCTGAAGAATAAAAAAGGGCTGCAATTGCAGCCCTTTTTTATTACAAGATAAAAGTTTGAGAACTGTTATGTATTGGTGCTGTTTCCTTCAATCCCTTCTGTATCCTCAAATTCAACAGCGGTATCGTAAGTAAATATTTGATCGTACATTTCGAAATACACTAGATAGATAAAAGGAAAGGCAAACAACAGGCCCACTCCGCAGGTTACAATCACGAATGCGCCCACACCGATTCCCAATAAAATAAACATACCAATGACTGGAACTATATTTTTACCAATCGTTTTTCTTGATACCTCCATTGCTGGCCAAAACTCTAATTTCCCTACGGTAATTAACGGTAAAATGAGTAGGTAGGATATGGAAAAATAGAACAAATAAACCGTTGCTAGTATTATAGCTGCGATACTTGCTGGACTCGTAATATTTGAAAGCGTCGCTGTGAATAATTCCGCATAGTCTTCTGATCGAACGCTACCACTAGATATGAGTTCGTATACCTCAGAAAATGGGAAAACAAAACCAAACAATAAGGCAAAACCCGGAATGAGAATAATTAAGTAGACAATGGAATACAAAAATATAGGCAGTGCAAACTGAAAACCTCCAAAGAAGTCACTAAACTGGGCGGAGTTAGTTTTTTGTTTGGCTGCGTAAATAAAAAATCCTGCGGTGAGCAGGGTTTGAATAAAACCACTTACAATATTTAGCAGTGGAACAAAGCTTATGATTACACTAATCAGAACAAATAAAATAGTAACACCTACATAGGCTCCCATTTTAGCGTTAAGGGTGCGCCAAGCACCTTTGAAGTAGGCGTTCATATCAAACGAGTAGCCTTCTGTTATGGGTTTTGTAAAGTTTTTCATGAGGATATTTTTTTAAGTTTAAGTGAGTAAGCGATAAAATCGTATCCAAGAAATAGCACAACAGCAATACCTGCAATAAGTACTTTGTAATGATTAATATTCTGACTATCAAATCCATGATTCAATATTTCGAAGCTTGCAGTTGTAGTTCCACACGCCAAACAATTAAAGCCCGTGTATGCTTTTACCATGCAGGAGGGTAGCGCTTGAATAGGTCCAAAGAAATTCAGTAAGTACCACACGGCTCCCGCTGACAGTAGTCCAAATAGGAGTTTTCGATATTTTAAATATGCGGTTAAGTTGTTCATTGAGTGTTCTAAAGTATAAAATTCTAGTTTATTCGAAAAGGAGTCAGGACACCGAACTGAATTATATTTGAACATATGAGTAAAAGAGCACTAAAGAAATATTTGAATGACCTTAGTAAAGAACAGCTTGAAGAGCAGTGCTTGGATTTGTATATGCGGTTTAGAGAGGTAAAGACCTATTATGATTTTGTGTTTAACCCCAACGAAAATAAATTATTAGAAGGAGCAAAAACCAAAATAGGGTTGGAGTACTTTCCAACAGGAAAGCGCAAACGGGCCAAAATGCGCCGATCGGTGGCTCAAAAATTCATTAAGCACTTTATGCAAATAGGGGTAGACCCTCTGCTCATTGCGGACCTTATGTTGTTTAATATTGAAATTGCTCAATCTTATCGATCTGAAAAAATGATTATTCAGCAAGCCTTTTACATCAGCATGTTTCGGTCATTCGAGCAGGCTTTGAAGTACATTGATACTCAAGGTTTGTGGTACGATTTCAGAGACCGAGCTGAATTGATATGCAAAACCGCTGAGGAGCAGGGGTGGTTCAATTCTGCCACGTTTTGGAAGGCTTTCGATCGTTTGGAAGGTAAATAGTTTCAATACATAGGAAATAAAAATATTGGGAAATACTTTGTGAAAAGTTGAAGGGATTAAATTTGCAGAAAACAATAGATAGAAAGATGAAAAAGGTTGCAATTAGTTTAGGATTGAGTTTGGGCGTTTTAGGGTTTACATTAGGCACCGTTTCTTGCGGCGGAGAAACCAAAACCGAGCAGGTTGCCGCAGTAAAGTACCAATGCCCAATGGATTGTGAGGATGGAAAAACCTACGAAAAAGAAGGTTCTTGCCCAGTATGTGGTATGGAAATAAAACCTGTTGAAAGCGCATCTTCCGAATCGGAAGCGAACGGACACAGTCATTAATAAGCAGTGATGTAAAGTTGTTGCCGAGTAAGCTATTTTACTCGGTATTCATCCAACGCCAAATTTTACCAAAAATGGTTTTGGGCTGTTTTTTTGGTTTTTCCTGTTTAGGGGCAGATTTAGCTTTTTCTTGCTGCTTTTGAGCGTCTTTCTTTTTAGGAACCTTGGCCTTATGCGATTTTTGGTAACTCTCGACCAATTCTAAATGCTTTTTTCTGGCGGCCTCTTTTCTAGCTTTTTTAATAGCTAAGCGCTCTTTTTCAGCTCTTTCAAGTTCCTTTCGCTTTCTATCTTCTTCGCTTAAGGTTTTCTTACTATTTCCCTTAACTTTCTTTTCAGTCGTTTTGGGTTTTCTGCGTTTGGGT
>CBFIBQ010000045.1:0-15491 GCA_965660875.1 Salibacteraceae bacterium
ATTATAATAATACTGGTAAATTTCCATTGTTTATAGCAAACAGCTGTAATGTTGGGGATTATCATCTACCCAATGAAAACGCCGTATCGGTAAACGAAAAGTGGATGCTCACAAAAAACAAGGGAGCCATTGGCTTCATAGCCAGTACTAGTATTGGCTACCCTTCAAATTTGAACCGGTTTACACGTGGCTTTTACAACTCGATGGCTCAAGACTATTACGGAAAATCAATTGGAAACATGATGCAGGCTGCCGCAGCTGGAATGAACCCTGGTTTGGAACTGGATTTGAGAACAGCGCTAGAAATGAACTTACATGGCGACCCCTCACTAAAGTTGAACCCTATCTCTAAAGCAGACTTTGCTATTGAACGAAAGTTCATCAAAGCTCCAGAGGTGTTGAGTGCTGAAAATGTTGACATTGAAATAACTGTGTATGTTTATAATCTAGGTCAGGCTACTGATAGCATCATTGATGTGCAGCTGGATTGGAGATATTCAAATGGAAAAGACACCTCTTTTATCATGCAATTCAGAGACAGGAGCTACATTAACGAGATAAAATTCAATCTGCCTATTGACGAAGATAATGCGATAGGAGAAAACGTTTTTAGTATCCATGTAAATCCAAACCTTACAGTAGACGAAATATACCCCAGTGAAAATAACATTGTGAATGGAGTTCGGGTAAATATTACCTCTGACGACTTAATACCAATTTGGCCAAAAGATTTTGCAATAGTGCCTAATGAGGAAATTACATTTGCAGCGAGTACTGCCGACTTATTTGCTAAAGAGGCTGAATATGTTTTTGAATTGGACATCAATGATCAATTCAACAGTACCATGAAAAAAACAGCTACAATAACTTCAAAAGGAGGGGTTTTGGAATGGAAGCCCTTTATCTCTCATGCTCCAGACTCGGTGGTTTATTATTGGCGCTGTTCACCTAAAAAGCAAAAAATAGCAGACTATAAATGGAGAAACCGAAGCTTCCAAATAATTCCAAACGAAGAAGGTTGGAGCCAATACGATTTCAACCAATTTTCCAAGAACAAATTCTCCTCCTTAAACTACGATAAACCCAATCAATCCTTTGGGTTCTTGAACGGATCTGTTTCAATTGCGGGAAGCACCAAAGGATACCCCCAAGGTGCTGAATACTCCAATATTATATGGTCAAAAAATGGAGATGTACAAGGTAGGGCAGGGTTTTGCGGAGGACGGCCCAGCATGCTAATTGCGGTAATTGACCCAAATACTTTGCAGCCATGGGAAACCAGGTATTTTGATAACTCGGTAACGCCTCCGTTAGAAATAAATGCAAATAGAAATTACGGAAATTACAACGACCCCGCCCAAAGCTCTTGCCCTACAAAGGACTTAAAGTTTATGTTTCGAGTAGATAGTCCTGCCGAAATGGATTCAATGGTAAGCATGATTAATAATCATGTACCAGATAGTTTTTATTTATTGATAATGACGGGAAATAGAGCGTATTTTAGAGACACGCTGCGTTGGAAAGAGCGCCACTTGAAAGTGTTTGAAGATTTAGGCTCTGACTCTATTAGAACCATGGTTTCCGACCACCCACTCATCTTATTTGCACAGAAAGGCAATCCAAGTAAAACCATTGAAGTAGTGGGCACTGAGCCTACAGCAGCCATTTCGGTAAGCACCAGTATTAATGCTCGAATTGGCAATGGGTTTATGGAATCTACTATTATAGGGCCTTCAAAAGATTTTAAACGATTAAGTTGGAGCTTTTCTACAAATTCCTCTCAAGATGCTATGGAGCTGAAACTATCTGGTATTGATAGTCTTGGAAAGGTGTCCGAAGTGAGCACGCTTCAGAGTAATGAGAAAACAATTGAGAACTTAACACAAGCTTACCCTGATATTTCTAACTACAACTATTTACAACTCACCGCCAACTTTTTTGACAATACGGCTTTTACTGCTCCTCAACTAAACAAACTACAACTGTATTTTGATGAATCTCCAGAGTTCGCTTTAGACCCGGGAGCTCTCTTTAAGTTCCACAACGACACGGTAGTTCAAGGGGAGACTGTGGTCTTGCAAACTGAAGTAAAAAATGCCAGTAGAATAGCGGCCTCTAACCTAAAGGTTAGGAGCTATTTGCGCAGCGAAAACAATGAAATAATTGATTTACCCATTAAAACAATTGCAAAGCTTAACCCATGGCAGGGTTTAAACGACAGTTTTTTGGTGAATACAACCCAACTTAGTGGAATGTATACCCTAACTATAGAACTTAATCCACTTGACACCAATTGGCAGCCAGAGGCAGTGTACTTTAATAACCTCATTCAAAAATCATTTTATGTAAAAGCAGATAACCTAAACCCCTTGCTTGATGTTACCTTCGATGGTGTGCATATTTTAGATGGGGATATTGTATCGGCACGGCCCGAAATCCGTATGAGTTTAAACGACGAAAATATATTTCTACCTTTAAATGACACCGCTAATTTTGAAGTGTATTTAACTTATCCAGATAAAAGCCAGCAACGGGTTTACTTTATTGAAAATGGCACAGAAAATTTACGCTTTGAGTCTGCAACAGACGCGAAAAATACCGCTACGATTAAATACAACCCAACATTAAAAACTGATGGTGTTTACAAATTATCGGTCAATGCAACAGATGGTAGTGGAAACCGCAGCGGTGACCAAAACTTTGAAATCACATTTGAGGTGATTAATAGAAGCACCATAACTCGAGTAATGAATTATCCAAATCCGTTTACGACCAGAACACAATTTGTTTTTACCCTAACGGGATATAAAATACCAGAGCAATTTAGAATTCAGATACTAAGCATTACTGGAAAAGTAGTTCGAGAGATAGATAAATACGAGCTGGGGCATATACATATTGGACGAAACATTACAGATTATGCTTGGGACGGCACCGATGAATTTGGTGACCGACTGGCCAATGGGGTGTATTTCTATCGTGTACTAACAAAAATTGAAGGCGATAAAGTTGAGCATAGAACATCAGGTGCAGATAGCTATTTCAAAAAAGAATTCGGCAAAATGTATTTAATGCGCTAGTTTGCAGATGTCAGACTTTAAAAAAAAATACTTCGATCAACTCACTGCCAGCCGCTTCTTTGCTTTTCTTCTCATTTTTATTGCACATTGTTTTATTTCGACTCAAGACGGCACTGTATCCGATAGTACTTTTTTCAGAAACCTACAGAACTATAGCAAATTAGGTATCCTTGGTGTCGATTACTTTTTTGTATTCTCTAGTTTTTTAATTACCTACATCAGTTTAGAAGAAATCCATTTCACTGGAAAGTTTAATTATAAAAATTTTGTAAGCCGAAGAGCGTTACGCATCTGGCCACTGTATTTCTTAATTGTGGCACTAGGGTTTTCAATATATTTCTCTGCTCAAGCATTTGGTTTGCCAATAAATAGCTTACCCAATATTCTTTATTTCTTAACCTTCACCCTTAACTTCTACATCATAAGTGAAGGTAATGAGTTTCTTTTTTTCCTTCTCTTTTTATGGAGCATTTCTATTGAAGAGCAGTTCTATCTCATCTGGGGATTCTGTATTCGGTTTATGAATCGTTACCTGGAGCTCCTTGCAATTTCCTTAATAATCTGTTCAATAATTTACAGGGCCTATATTTACGATACCAGCCAATTGGCATTTGAGTTGCACACATTAAGCGTTGCAGGGAATTTTGGAATGGGTGCACTTGGCGCTATATGGGCCTTTAAAAAGAAACCGTTATTCAACTGGTATCTACGTCTGCCGGTATTCGTTCATAAATTCATTTTTATACTAATTCCATGTGCAATATTTACCTTCCCTTTTTGGAGCCAGTTTTATTGGCTAAGCGTTTTAAGCAGGTTTTTATTCTCTTTATTATTCATTGCATACATTCTCAATCAAGGCTTTTCAAAAAGGCTATTTTTTAAACCTGGCTCTATCAAATTATTTAATTTTTCAGGTAAAATTAGCTACGGTCTGTATTGCTATCACGGAGTGGTAATTACGCTGGTTTCTGTACTTCTGCGGCGGATTGAATTCTCAGAAACTTTTGCGCATCTGTTGTTTCTGTATCCGTTACTTATTCTTTTGTTGAGCTATCCATTGGCAGCTATTAGTTATAAATTTTTTGAGAAGCCCTTTCTGATGCTAAAAAGTAAATTTTACTAATTTCCATTCTTCCAATAGAATAGATTGCCAAGTTAGCTGCGCTCGGATTTTCTATACTTATTTTTGCCACCTTTTCAGTCTCTAATTGTCCTGATAGGTATGAATAAAACTGCAGTAGTTCTAATTAATTTGGGTACACCAGACAGCCCAAAAACCAAAGATGTACGCAAATATCTTTTTCAATTTTTAAATGATGCACGCGTAATCGATATTCCTTGGTTACTAAGAAAAATTTTAGTTAACCTCATCATTGTGCCCTTCAGAGCGCCCAAGTCAGCGAAACTGTACAAGAAATTATGGACAGAGAAAGGTTCTCCCCTAATCATATATGGCAATAAAGTAAAACACTTGCTGCAAAAAGAATTGGGTTCAGAATATAGCGTTCACTTGGCAATGCGTTATCAAAACCCTGGGATCCCAGAAGTTTTGGAGCAGGTTAGAAAAGAAAATCCAAAAAAAGTCATTTGCATTCCAATGTACCCGCATTATGCTTCGAGTTCATCAGGTAGTACAATTGAAGAGGTAATGCGAGTGATGAAAAAATGGTATGTATTTCCAGACTTGAGAATTACAGGTCAGTTTTACGATCATTCTGGCTATATCGACACCATTGTGGACAATGCTCAGAAACACGACTTGAACAGCTATGAACATTTTATTTTTAGCTATCATGGTTTACCCGAACGTCAGGTAGATAAAGTTTACGATGAAGGACCCTGCAGCGATAAGCATTGTGAAACAGAAATAACTGAAGAAAACCTGCACTGCTACAAAGCAACTTGTTATGCTACTACTCGCCTACTAGCTGAAAAACTCAAAATCGACGAGGATAAATATACCGTATCTTTTCAGTCAAGGTTGGACAAAAAGTGGCTGGAGCCATTCTCTGACGAAGTTGTGGAAGACTTAGCAAAAAAAGGAATGAAAAAAGTTTTAGTTTTTAGTCCTGCCTTTGTTTCTGATTGCTTGGAAACTACTATCGAAATAAAAGATGAATACGAAGAAATATTTCACGAACATGGTGGTAAGGAATTGGATTTAGTAGAAAGCCTTAATGACCATCCTAAGTGGATTGCAACATTAAAAGACATCGTATTGAATGGATAAGTTGCGCGCCAAGCTGCCTTTCACGGTTGAAGGTCCACTGTGCATTTCTTCACTAAAATCTTTTGAGCCTGTTTTTTATTTGGGTAACGTGCATGCTTCAGAAAAACAATTTCTGGCTATAGGAAGTATGCGTGAGCTCAGATCGGATGGCAATGATTCTTTTCAAAAACTGAACGATTTCAGAAATGAAGTTAATGATTGGTCTTTTGGTTGGTGTAACTACGATTTAAAAAATGAATTGGAAGCATTGAGCTCTATAAATCCAGCTCATTTTAATAACACAGATATGATATTTGTGCAGCCAACCATTGTTTTTGAAATAGAAAATAACCAGGTTTTAGCGCACTACCATGCTCAGATATCGTCTGAGAATGAGGTTAAGAAAATTGCAGAGAAACTGTGGCCAAAAACTTCTGAGAAGAAATTACCTGTCGGCGCTAAAGTGCAGTTCGTTCCAAGCTTATCCAAAGCTGAATATTTAGAACGGGTGACTAAGATTAAAAAGCACATTCAACGTGGGGATATCTATGAAGCCAATTTTTGCCAAACTTTCACCGCAAACCATAAAATTGACCCCTACCATACTTACGCTAAACTTTCTCAAAAGTCCCCTACACCGCACTCGGCTTTTGTAAAATCCGATAATCGATATGTTTTGTGTGCAAGTCCCGAACGATTTGTAAAAAAGGAAGCCAACAAGATTACAACAGAGCCCATAAAAGGCACAGCCCCAAGGGGCAAATCAAAAATAGAGGATGAAGCTATAAAAAAGCAGCTCGCAAGCAGCACCAAAGACAAGACTGAAAACATCATGATAGTTGACCTAGCTCGGAATGACTTGTCGAAGGTAGCGCTAAAAGGGACTGTAAATGTAGAAGAGCTTTGCAAGCTGTATAGCTTTCCTCAGGTACATCAACTCATCTCAAAAGTGAGTTGTCGTATTCCACAACATTCCAATGGAGTGGAAGTACTTCAAGAACTTTTTCCAATTGCCAGCATGACGGGAGTTCCAAAGATTAGTGCTCTTGAAATTATTGAGGAGCAAGAGGACTTTAAAAGGGAGCTTTACTCGGGCTGTATTGGATACTTTACACCCGATAATGATTTTGACTTCAACGTTGTTATTCGAAGTTTATTTTATGACGCTGCAAACGAAAAACTGAGTTATTCTGTGGGCGGTGCAATTATCGACGATTCAGATCCAGAATCAGAATATGAAGAGACCTTAGTAAAGGCAAAAGCCATTCAATCCATTCTCAGCTAATCTTTTCTTTCGTTAAATTTTAAACCTAGTACCACCTCATGAGTGCCTGAACTGAGCACGCTAATATCTTTTGAAACAATATCGTATGAATAGCCAAAGGTGAAGTTCTCAAGAAAGTTTATCCCAGCAAAAATACTCGCTGTGGCCTCCGTTCGGTAAGTACCACCTAGCCAAATCATATCATTCCAAATCACTCTGCCACCTAAATCCAATTGTGGGTTAGTCGGTGGAATATATTTACCTTGTACTAGAGGTTCTATATCAAACTCATCCGTTATGTGAAAAGTATATCCACCGCTTATGAAGTAATGGTTTTTTAATGAGTTGTCTGCAGAACTATAATTATCCGCTAACTCCAGTTTTGTTCCAATCAATTGCGGGATGGATAGACTTACAAAAAAATCTTCATGATAAAGGTACGCACCAAACGCAGCATCTGGGGTGTAAGCGGCTTGCCAAACATTACCTATAGCTTGATCGTTTTCCTGATTAAGCGTAATATCAGAGCCATCAACTGCAAATTGCATCAAACCACCTGCTAGACCAAAGGAAAGTTTCACCTCCTCGGTTACTTTAAAATTGTAAGAATAACTGGCTTTAAAACCAGTTTTTCTGGTAGGACCCGTTACGTCAGAATAAACATAGCCCCCTATACCCATATTACCCTTTTCATTTAAAGGCCCATTCATGCTCATTAAAAACGTTCGTGGAGCATCATCAATACCAACCCATTGATACCTATAAGTGGATTGTGCTTCAAAATACGGGTTTGTACCTCCCACTGCCGGGTTTAGAATGTAATCATTCATAAAGAACTGGCTGTAATGAGCCAATTGTTGGCCTTTTACAGATACAGTGAATAAACCTAACACCAACCCTACTGCTATAATTTTTATGTTCTTCATAACTATCTAATTATAGTTACAGGACCAGAAATAACAGACTCAGAAACTGAACTGTCTTTAAGGTCTATAATGTAATAATATGTGCCAATACTTACTGGCTCTCCTTCAAATGTTCCATCCCAAGGAACATAAGGGTCAGATGAATATAAGGTTTGACCCCAACGATTAAATATGGTAACTTTTGCATTAGGGAAATCCTTTAAAACGGCGATATCCCAGACATCATTAACACCATCACCATTAGGAGAGAATCCATCATTAACCACAATTCTATCCGTAATATTTACAACCATTGAATCACTAACTACACAGTTTTCAATATCTCCTACAGTCAAGTAATAGGTAGTTGTTTCAGTCACTGAAGAAACCGGGTTTCGCACCGAACCCGCCGATAAGTCTTCAGCTGGACTCCACAATACTGAAACCCCTTCAGGAGCACTTGGACTTCCACCAAGCTCTACACTTTGTCCAGATGAAATTGTTCTGTCCGGCCCTGCTTCGGCAAACAAACTATCGGATTGTGTAACTACAATGGTATCTGATTTAATACAGACATCTTGCCTTACCTCCGCAATGTATGACTTAGAGCCAGGTACTGGACTTATAGAAATTGTATCCTGCTTACCAATTATTTCTCCCGATTCGTTGTACCAGAATGTAGTATACAAGTCGCTAGTTCTCACAGCTGCCTCCAACAATTGAGGCCTCGAGCCCTGACATAATGTTAAGTCGGATCCTGCATCAACAGTAAATTTAAAGGTAGTATCTATTGATACCGAATCAGTAGCAACACAATTATTCTCATCCGTTACATTAATTGTATACGTACCCGCTAACAAGTTTTCTGCTGTCAAGCGATTAGAAAAATATTCCTTTGGACCAGTCCATGATACATCAAAGTTCTGAGTGGTTAATACTAGTGCCTTAATACTTCCATCATTTGAGTTTTCACAAGTTGCATCTTGAACACCTGAGAACACAACATTCAGAGATTCCGGGCCATTAACAGTAAAACTCTGCAATGTTTTACATTGAGCAGTATCGGTGACTATTGCAGTATAAGTACCAGCACATATAGCAGTTATCACTCGTGTATTCTGACCTCCCGGAACCCATTCGTATGTTCCTGGACTACTACCAGCTAAACTTGTAAATATTGCTCCATCACATTCCGATGCACAAGATACATGTCTAATAGAGTCTAAACCAATAGCAATTTTACCTCCAACATTATCAAGGGTAATGGCAGTGGTGTCTTTACAACCGATATCATCAGTTACTACTACATGATATAGACCTGCCGCTGCATTCAAGAGCCTATTAGTTGTTTGTGCGGGTACAATGGGCAACCCAAGTTGATCCAGCCAAGTGTAGGAATATCCTCCGGTATTAGGTGTTCCTCCATTCGCCTGGGCAAGAAGTAAACCGTTTGCTGAATTACAATTGGGTAATTGCTTAGACACATCTACATCAATTTCAGATGGCTCTCCAATTACAACCGTCTGGGTGGCCTTACAACCTACATTATCCGACACTTCAACGATATAAGTACCAGCGCATAAATTGCTAACGTTAGCTGTGTTTTTGCCTAAAGTCGGCCATGAGAATTTATAAGGAGCTAGAGTTCCTGTTGCGGTTGCACTAGCAGTACCGGAACAACCGTCAAAACATTTCGAGTCGTTACTAGTTATTCCTACCCTTGGAGCCAAACTATTATTTAGTCCTAGACTAAATATTTCAGCATACCCTTTACTATCAGTAACCGTCACGAATAAAATTCCAGCACAACGGTTTACAGTACTGTCTGCTTTGTCCCCATTATCCCAATTGTAATTGTAAGGTGGTACACCTCCAGTAACAGTTATTTCGACCTTTCCATCACAGATGTTACATTGTGGTTGTGTGGATTCTTGGTTAATGATAATAAGTTTTTGCGGTTGATTTACCACAACAGAATCTATGTATTGACAGCCCGAAGCTGTAGTTATAGTCACATAATTCACTCCGGCACAAAGCATACGTGCGGTATCTCCTGCATCACCACTACTCCATGCGTATTTATATACTCCTGGTATTGAATTGGAGATAGCAGCCATTCCATCACAACGTCCATAATTGGATGCATTACTTATAAGAGAAATACTTGTACCGATACTTGTTGGAGACCCAACGGTGTCAGAAATGACTGTAACACAACCAGCAGCATCGGATACTCTAACTGAATATACGCCTGCACAAAGGTTGGATACATCTTCACCTGATAAACTTCCTGGCGACCAATCAAAGGTATAAGGCCCTGCTGTTCCTGAAGGTGTAATAAATATAGAGCCATTACAAGAGTTAACGCAAGTTTCATCTATTACCGTATCAACTATCACGGTTGGTCCCGCTGGGTTATTTATACTGAAGCTTACCACCTTATTACACGCATTTGCATCAGCCACGGTGACATCATAAGATCCAGCAACCAGGCCTGTAATTGCGGTTACACCCGTTGCCCCTGTTGACCAACTAAAAGATAGCGCTCCTGAACCACCAATTGCAGTCAAGGAAGCTCGACCATTGCTTAGACCACAATCCGCGCTATCTGTAGTTATATTAACCAGTATTTCATTCGGTTCCTCAATATTGGCTGAATCTACGGATATACAGCCTTTGCTGTCTCTTACTTCTACCAAATAAATTCCCTTACACAATGAAGTTATGAGCGTATCTGTTGAGCCAATTGAAGGCCAAAGGACATTGTAGGGGGCAGTTCCTCCTGTTGCTTTTACCATTGCGGTTCCGTTACACTGTGAAAAACAGTCTAAATCCGTTTCAGTAACCGCAAGACTTGGAGCATTTTGACTACTTAAGCCTATTTGAAATACTCTAGAAACCAAATTCGCGTCGGTTACCGTTACATTCTTAACTCCAGCACAACGGTTTATGGTACTATCGGCAGTATCTCCATTATCCCAATTATAAGTGTATGGCGCCAAACCACCTGCAGCTACAATTTTAATTTTTCCATCGCACTGTCCACATTTAGGCGCTGTTGTATCAACCTGAGTTAAAATAATGGTTACCGGTTCAAATATTTCTACAGAATCAATGGCTTGACAACCGTTGTTATCTGTAACGGTCACGTAATTCATTCCTGCACATAACGCAGTTGCTATATCTATAGTTTCCGCACTTGTCCATGAATAGACTAAAGGCGAAACTCCTCCTGATACCGTGACACGCGCACTTCCATCACAAACTCCGGTAGCAGATGCATCCGAAATTTTGGTAACGTTTGTATTCAAAGATTTACCTGGATCAATAGTTTCTTGGAAGGTAGCTTTACAACCAGAAGCATCGGTTACTTCCAAAGTATAAGTATTGGCGCATGCATTAGTCAAGTCCTCCGTTACTGCTGAACCTGGATTCCATGAGAATATATTTCCACCCGCACCTCCAGATATTGAAACAAATATCCCACCGTCACATTTGTTTAAACAAGACTCGTTTCGAACACTATCTAAGGTGACAACTGGTGCGTTTTTATCATTTACAGTGATCTGTCTGATTTTCTCACACCCATTATTGTCCGTTACCTTGAGGTAATAAATTCCTGAACTAATATTAGATAAAACCAATCCTGTTTGGGAAGGAGAGAGCGGTGTTTGAGTTGCATCAAGCCATTCTAACGAATAGTTTGGGGTACCACCTGTCACCGTACTAGTAACGCTTCCGTCCGACACTCCACAGTTTGGTTGTGTAGCCGCAAAAGAAATCGAAATGGAATCAGGTTCGTTTATTCTTACGGTGTCGACAGCAATACACCCTGAAGCATCTGTTGCTCGAACTTCATACAATCCGGCAGCCAAACCAGTAGCTGTGTCGTTATTTACACTCAAAGCTGGCCATGTCCAATTCAATGGGGACCCCGTTAAATTTATTCCAACGCCAATACCATTATTTGACCCAAAACAAGTAACATCAACTTTTGCGGTGGATATATTAGGTGAGCCAGGGTTCTGCAACAAGAATGGAAATACATTCGAGTTATTAACATCAGTTACCGTAACACTAACTAATCCAGCACAACGATTAGCTGTAAATTGAGTTGTATCTCCATTATCCCAACGGAATTTATAAGGAGGCGTTCCTCCTGTTACTCTCACAAACACAAATCCATCGCAAGGTGAAGTCGCACAAGAAGGTTGTTTCACATCTAACGAATCAATCGTAAACAGATTTGGCTCGGTAACTTCAATTGTGTCTAAACCAACGCAACCAGAAGCAGAATCGGTGACTGTTAAGAAATAGGTACCTGCACAAAGACTATTAATGGACTGAGTTGTTAAAGAACCCGGCATCCAGTTGTATCCATAACGGCCACTTCCTCCAGATGGAGCTGCTGTAGCACTACCATCACAAACACTTTTAGCAGATGCATTAGCAACAACTGAAGCATTTGGCAACAATGGTGTTCCCGGATCTATTGTAGCAGATTGAAAGCTTATACAATTCTTTTGGTCCGTTACTCTCAAGGTGTATGTACCAGCACATGCGTTTAAAGTATCATCACTACTACCATTTCCAAGGGACCAGTCATATATGTACGTAGGGTTACCACCTGAAACTGTTGTAAAAATAGCACCGTCACATGAATTTACACAAGACTCATGTCTAATACTATCAATAACTATTGACGGTCCGTTTAGGTTTCCAATATTGAAGGATCTATTTATTGTACAGTTATTTGCATCAGATATCAATACATTATAACTGCCCGCAGCATAGCCCGCATCGTTGTTAGCAGTTGTTGCTCCGGCATTAGGCCAAACAAAATTATACGGGCTTTTTCCATTTGTAGGATTTGCAGTCACGGCACCATTTGACAAACCACAATCCGCATCTGTGATTGTAAAACTGTTGCTTATTGTGTCTGGTTGAAGAACATCAATTGTATCTACAACTGAACACCCCCCTGTTTCAAATACCGTGACAACATAGCTACCTGCTCCCAATCCTGTTTTTGCAAAAAGCGTGTCGTTTGCTCCCGTACTCCACTGGTATGAATACGGCGCGGCTCCTCCCGTTTCGCTAGATACTCGAACCGAACCATCCGTTGAGCCATTGCAAGAAGTACTGTCAGAAGAAAGGGTTATAGAGAAATTCGTTGGAGTTAGAAGTTCAATTGTATCAACAGCTACACAACCCAATGAATCTTGCGTTCCAACATAGTATTTCCCTGCACATAAGTTGGATATGTTATCTAACGTATCAGTTAAAGAAGTACTCCATTGGTATTTATATGGAGCAATTCCATCTAAACCCTGTGCTGTAGCAGATCCATCGCAAACTGTTGAATTACAACTTAAAGGTGAAACAGTCGTGTTAATTGAAATGTTGGTATCGTTTTCTATTTCAAAATCATAAAAAGCTTTACAGCCATTGGTATCCGTTACTGTTATGTTGTATTGCCCAACACAAAGTGAGTCAACATCTTGAGTGGTATCTCCGTTTGACCATGCATAAGTAACCGGAGCTTGAGCAAAAACAAGTGTTAAGTTCACCTCACCATCACACACACCATTACAGGTAGCATCAACAATTCCATTTTGAGGTCCACCTGTTGGTATTAAACGAGGTGCCCCCCTGTCGTTAACTGAAACAGTATCTTGCATGAAACAACCGTTGGCATCAGTTGCAGTAAACGTGTACAAACCAGAATATAAATTATTAATGGTAAATGAATTGCCAAAACCCGTACCTGCTTTAACTACTCCACTACTATCCCATACCACATTATAAAATGGGGACGTTGCATTTCTCACTCCACCAAAAACATTAATTCTAATTATTCCGTTATCGTCACCACAGGTTGTACTACCCCTTTGTCTAACTATGGCCACTATGTCATTAGGCTGATCCATAGTATAAGTTGATTGTGCAGAGCATCCACCAACAGCATCGGTAACAGTGACACTATATGCAACGTTTCCAATTAATCCAATTGCTACACTATCTGAAACTGATGACGTACTTACAGGATCACCATTAGAAGCGCTCCAAGCATAGGTATATACTCCACTTCCACCAGAAGGAGTTACCGTAATACTTCCATCCGGCTCGTTAAAACATTTGACCTCAATGGAATCTGTGAATGAAAGAGTTAAAGGATTCGGATCATTTAAAACTATAGTATCCTCCGAGTCACATCCATTGCCGTCTGTTACGGTAACAATATATTGAACATTACCACTTAAACCTATAGCTATACTATCACTACCAGTTTGCGTGGATACTCCTGTTGGCCATGCAAATGAATATGCAGGACTTCCTGTTATAGGTGTAATAGTTGCGCTACCATTTGATCCTCCAGCACATAAAATTGAAACTGAATCGGTAAATTGAATTTGGAAAGGACTTGGATTAAGAAATTTGAACGTATCTCTCTCAGCACAACCACCAGCGTCACTAATTGTAACAATGATATCGACGCCCGATGGTAGGTTTACCCTATCGCTATCCGAAATTCCTGTTGCACCATGAGTCCATACAAATGAGTACGGCGCTGTTCCGCCACTTGGAGTTGATATTAACCGACCATTTGTATCATTAAAGCACTGAGGGTTTTGGATCAGAGTAAAGTTGGGGTTAATGTTTCCAGGAGGTGTCAACATTTGAGAAATGGTATCTGATGTACACCCGTTGGCATCTGAAATCACAACAGAAATCAATCCAGAGGAAAGGTTGGTTCTAATGCTATCGCTTGCTCCTGGCAAACCTCCACCAATCCAAGTGTAGCTATATAAAGGACTTGTAGCGTTCGGAGTTCCTCCTGAAGGTATTACATCTAATGAGCCAAAGCCTGTTCCTCCACAACCGGGATTCACAATATTTGTAAAGCTCCCTTTAATTGTATCTGGCGCTACTATTGAATCCGTCAATTCCACAAAGCAATTATTTATATCGGTAACTGTGACCGTAAAAACACCTGCTGGCATAAACTTGCTGGTATCGTCATTTAAACCACCGTTACCTGCACTCCAATTGTATGTATATGAAAGAGCACCGCCCGTTGGAATTACATAGGCTACTCCATTTGTATCACTAGCACATAAAACTGTATCGCCAATGAGTGTTGCTGCGAGTGGGGTTGCTGGTCCTGTCATTGTATACATTGCCGAATCTAAACAACCGTTTCCATCGGTAATATTTAATTGGAATGAACCAGTCGGAATACTATCTCGGATGCTATCCACCAGGTTTGGAAAACCAACTCCATTCCAATTGTAAGTATAATTTCTAGTGCCACCCGTGACTATTGCACGAATCGAACCTGTTGAATCACCCGAACACGAAACGGGTTGTATAATCTGGAAGTTAAATTGCATAGAGTCTGGCTGGCCCAACACTACTGTTGACGTTGCCTTACAACCTAAACTATCTTCGACATTTACCGTAATTGTATCGGCAGCAGTATTTGTCCAAATGCTATCTGTTGATCCTAATTGTCCGGACTTCGCAACAAATGAGTATGTTTTTGGACCAGTACCACCAGTTATTGTAGCGTAAACAGTACCGCTAGAATCACCAAAACATGTGGGCTCTTCGGTTAAAGTAAAAGAAACTGCAATGTTTCCCGGACTTACTAAGGTGTCTCTTACCGTAATCTCGCAACCATTAGCATCACGCACAGTCACTTCAATAGGACCAGCGATCATACCAGTTCTTAAGCTATCTCCAGGTCCTGTTGAAGTACCCGAACCTATCCAAGTAAATGAATATGGCTTAACACCCCCAGTAACAGTAGCTTGAATTTCTCCGTTGTTTCCTGTTCCAACACAAGTTGGGTTCTTTTTACCTGTAAAAGATGCTGAAAGTATTGTTGCTGGCTCAGTTATCGTGAAAGTCGTGTCATAATCGCAACTACTCGCATCTTCCACAGTCACCGTGTAATTTCCTGCGGCTAATGAACTTGCAGTATCATTTGTACTTCCACCTGCAGACCAGCGATAGTTGCTATAAGGAGG
>CBFIBQ010000046.1:0-15446 GCA_965660875.1 Salibacteraceae bacterium
AAACGATGCGCCTCGTTTCTTAAGTACTGAATGAGTTTTAAACTCTCCGATCTTTTATCAATATACAAGGGATAGGGATCGCCGGGAAAGAAAATTTCCTCCAATCGCTTTGCAATACCCACAATGGTGATTTTTCCCATTAGATCTAGGGCTCTTAAACTCTCGACTGCTGAGCTCAGCTGTCCTTTACCGCCGTCAATGATAATGAGCTGGGGCAAGGGCTGGTTTTCATCTATCAGTCGCTTGTATCTGCGGTAAACCACCTCTTTCATACTGGCAAAATCGTCGGGACCCACCACCGTTTTGATGTTAAAATGCCGGTAGTCTTTTTTGGCGGGTTTGGCATCCTTAAAAACCACACAAGCCGCTACCGGAAACGCACCTTGAATGTTTGAATTGTCAAAGCACTCAATATGCGTAGGCATTGCTTTCATGCGCAAATCTTTTTGCAGAGTCCCAAGTATTCTGTTTTTATGCCGATCGGGGTCTACTTTTTCTTGCTGTTGCTGTCGGTCGCGCATGAAGTATTTTGCATTGCGCAAGGACATGTCAATCAATTGCTTTTTATCCCCTCTTTGCGGGTGGTGAAACTTAATTTCTTCAGTTTGTAAATCTAAGGGTATGGAGGTAAAAATCTCTTTGGACGTGCTGTTGAAGCGCTTCCGAATTTCAAAAATCACTGAGGATAAAATATCCTCTTCGCTTTCTTCTAACTTCTTTTTCACCTCTACTGTGTGTGCCTGAATAATAGCCCCATTGGCCATTTTCATAAAGTTGATATAGGCGTATTTGTCGTCACTCAAAATGGAAAATACATCTACATTATTGATGCTTGGATGTACAACCGTGGATCGCATTTGGTAATCTTCGAGCAATTCAATTTGCTCTTTGGCCTCTTGGGCTTCTTCAAACTTGAGGTCCGCTGCGTATGCTTCCATTTGTGCTTTCAAGTCTCGAATGACGTCCTGTATACTGCCTTTCAGTATTTTTCGGATATGGGCAATCCCTTTCTCGTAATCCTCTTCCGTCTGCAACCCTTCGCAGGGCCCTTCGCAATTTTTAATGTGGTATTCCAAACACAGTCTAAACTTTTTTGCGTCAATATTTTCTTGCGAAAGGTTTAAACTGCAGGTTCTGAGTTTGTACAATTTATTAGCAAATTCCAGTACCGTTTTCATCGTTTTAAACGAGGTATACGGCCCGTAATACTCCGACCCATCTTTGATGAGTTTACGGGTATAAAAGACTCTTGGGAAACGCTCTTTTTTAATACAAATCCACGGGAAGGTTTTATCATCTCGTAGCAGCACATTATAGCGCGGTTTGTACTTTTTAATCAGGGTGTTTTCTAAAATTAAAGCGTCGTATTCCGAATCGGCTATTATAAATTTAATATCGGCAATCTTACTGACCAAAATGCGTGTTTTGGGACTGTCTTCGTGCTTGCTGCTGAAATAGCTGCGCACCCTGTTGCGCAAAACCTTTGCTTTGCCCACGTAGAGTATTTCGCCCGACGCATCAAAGTATTGATATATTCCCGGTGATTTAGGTAAGGACTTTAAAATGCCTTGTATGTATGGACTTGCATCATGCACCATACAAAAATAGACAAGCAAGTTGCCTTTTAGTCTTTTGGATGGTCGAGTTTGTGCAGTAAATTGGGTATTGAAATTTCAAATTCACTTCCTTTACCAACGGTTGACGTAAGTTTAATATCACCTGCCAGCAAATCCACTGCCTCTTTTACTATGTACAGGCCTAATCCAGCACCGGTACTGAGCTTGCTGCCCCGAAAATATACATTGTAAATACGTTCTTGGGTAGAGCTATCTATACCCACCCCATTATCCCTGATGCATAATTTTAGGTGACTTGGGGTTACGTGCGCTAGTATATCGATTTGTTTTTGCTGTTTGGATTTATCCTGAAACTTTATGGCATTGGACAATAGGTTATTGAGTATATAACGCATTCTAGATTTATCCGTGTAGAGTATGGTTTCTTGTTTTATGTCGATATTAAAGGTGATATCTGACGAGCCTTCGTAGAATTCAAACTCTTTGATTACAGAATTGATAAGCGGCTTCAACCTGATTTTTCTATACGATAACTCGGTGCGTTTATTGCGGTGAAAACTGAGCACATCCCTTACAAGGTATTTCAATTTTTGGGCAGTGTGCTCTATCATACCCAAATATTGGTTGGCATTTTCGGGTTCGATTTTCGTGACGTTAATTAGGCCCATAATATTCGTTAGTGGACCAGTAATATCATGAGCAGTGCTGAATACCAATCGGTCCAGTTCCAAATAGGCTTTTTTTAGCTCATCATTTTTAACCTCCAGATGGTACCTTGTTTCGTATATCTGAAAAGCACTATGTATAGCTGCCTTAACATCTTCCTCATTCCACGGCTTAACCAAAAACCTGAAAATCTCGCTTCTATTAATAGAGTCTACTACCGCAGGTAAATCCGCATGACCGGTAAGCATAATCCGCATAGATCGTGGAAATCTATGCTTCACTTTTTCTAAAAATAAAACACCGTTCTCTTGCGGCATTTTATAATCCGAGACTACCACTGGTATGTCGTGCTCCTCTATAAGGCGGTATGCCTCTTCAGAATCTATAGCGGTGTGTATTTCAAATGCTCTTCTAAAGCTTGCTCTAAAAGAATTTAGGTTGTGTTCGTTATCATCTACGTATAAAACCTGCTTCTTTACTAAACCACTTTGCTCTCTCATCTCCCTTCCAACTGCTTCGGAATCACTATAATAAACTCTGTCCCTTCCTGTGGAGCTGACTTTACGCTAATTTTTCCCTTATGGGCCTCAATAATAGAAAATACTATTGAAAGTCCAAGCCCCGTTCCTTCACCAACTTCCTTGGTGGTAAAAAATGGCTCAAATATTTTATCTTGGACTTCTTTGGGCATGCCGGGGCCGTTGTCTTTAAAGGAGATTTGAACGTGCTCCCGAAGAGATTTGGTTGAAATAATGATTTTAGGAGATCGTTCGGAAGTGTTTTCTGACATGGCATCAAATGCATTAGAAAGTAAGTTGCTAAATACTTGATTCAACTTACCTGGATAACATTCTATTTCAGATAAACTTTCGTCGTAATCTTTTTCTACACTTACCTTAACCTTCGAACCACTTAAGAGTATCAGCAAGGTAGAGTCGATTCCTTGATGTAAGTCTGCTTTTTTAGAAACGTTTTCATCCAATCTACTAAAGTTTTTTAGCCCCTTCACAATCTCAGAAGTGCGACTGGCCCCTTCTTCTATTCCGCCGATGAGCTGATCGATTTCCTTGAGCACATAATCGTAGTCGATGGATTTTAAGTAAGCATTGATCTCAGTCCGCTTTGATTCAAATTCCTCTTTACTTTCTATACTCGCATACTTAGTGATAATCATCAGTATGTCCTCAATGTCACGTTTAAGCGGTTTTACATTGGACGATACAAAGTTTATTGGGTTGTTAATTTCATGTGCTATCCCTGCAGTTAATTGACCCAAAGAGGCCATTTTTTCCTGATTTACCAATTGAGTTTGCGCATTTTTCAAGTTCATCAATACTGCCTTTAACTCCTCATTCGCTTGGGATAGCTCATGGGTGCGTTCTTCAACGCGGGATTCTAATATTACGTTTTGGTCCGTAATAAGTTTCTTATTGGCCTTCAATGCTTCCAGTTCCCTTAACCTAGAGGCTTCTTTTTCTGCTACTAGGACATTTATCTTATCAGCTAGCGCGAAGGATAGCAAAATCACCTCAATGGCAGACCCAAATGGCAATGCATAAACTGTGTATGCATTGTAGGGTAAAACACCCAAGTCCTTAAAAACAAATACAATGATGGAAAGAATGAAAAAAGACCAGGCTACAATAAAAAACTTAGCCGGTCTAAATCCTTTTTTAGCTATCGATACTGCACCAATCATCAGTATAATAACTCCAATAAATGCGGTACCGTTGATTAAGTTATAACTTAGATGGGGCTGACCAAAGATCAAAAGAACCAAGGCTAAACTGTAGGCCACGGCAACAAAAAACAAGGCTTTTCGGAACCACGATGCATACTTTTTTACATTCAGAAAAAAATAGGCAAAAGCAGTAACGGCTAGCCCGGAAAATATACCAGCTAAATGCACCGAATAGTTTGAGAAAAATATCGACTCTCCAAATAAGTACCTTTCCATTACGCCATTGAGCGAGAGCTGGGTTAAACCAACCGATAAGAGGTATAATAAATACCAAGCGTAGTTGTGGTCTCTTGTAGATAGGTAGATAAACAAATTGTACAAGAGCATTACCAAGATAATCCCTACATAAATCCCTAGGAACAAATCTTTGGCGTGAAGCGCCTCGTTTATTTGTTTTTCATTCGACAAGCTTATAGGAAACATAAGCTGGGAGTTATTTTTGAGTCTTATGTATACCGTCAATGGGTAATTACTTTTGGGCAGTTTAATGACAAAGTCTTGATGCAAATGCTCCCGCTCAGAAAAGGGTACAAGTGTACCTGAATTCACTTGCTTTATAACGGTGTTCTCCGATAAAAAGTAGATGTCCAAATAATTAATATTTGCATAAGGAATGTGCAAATATCCGGGGCTTTGGTTTGGTGCCAAAATACCAAACCTAAACCAATGATTTGCATCTGATACTCCTAAGTTTGGGACATTCTCGGTAACTGCAGTAAATGTACTGTTTGTAATCTTCGCAGAAAATCGCTCGATATCTTCACAGCTCAGGCATTGCTCAAGCTGTACATCCAATTTTTTTGCAGACTCCTGAGCACTAATTTGCGCAAAAAGCCCGCTAAGATTCAGCAGTAGAACAGCAACTAGAGAACATACTATCTTTATTTTTGATTCCATTCGAATGCTAATGGGTCGAAATTATCAATTTCGAGTTGATAATCAACCAACAACTCCCTACCCCGATTGACCTCATCGCGCACCACATTTAAATTTTTGCGCAATTCATGAATAACATCCGTCTCAGCAGGGTTTCCCCCAGCTAATGAATCGGTATCTTGAATCAAGCAGGCCGTTGCTATTAAATCAATTTTTGGGTAGTAAAACTTTCCTTCGTCGCCAACCGCAATGTATTTAATGAATGAATAATTCCGTGCAATTCGCGTTGTAAATGGTGAACACAAAGCCCAAAGGGAGCCAATACCCAATGATGGGCAAATGGCTATAGCACAACGGATTAGGTAAACGGCACCGATGCCCATTCCAGCGACTTCCATTGAATTCCAAAGGCCGCACAATTCGCCCGTTCCGTACTTTGAAAACTTTCGGATATGTTCTGGTATGGTGGCATCCATTTCTACAGTAGCTTCTTCTATCGGTAAGTCTTGTGTTCCTCCAAGGGCATGCACCCTAGAGCCTCCATATATCTTATCTCCTTCTGGTGACTCACAAATTATTACGAATGACGCAGGATTGTACATCCAATCGTGCGAGGAAGAGGTCACCTGATCCACCCCAACGGAAGTCAAAACACGAGAGTGGCCCTCAATAAACCGCTCGCATTCCTTAGGGTGGTCCACCGCCCGAAATGCTTTAATACGCACCCGCTTTTTTTCCGATTCAGCCATTAGGAATTTGAGTTTCTGTATCTAAAAAGTACCTACCCGAAGGTAAAGATTCTCCTAATAATATTCTGCGCGCCGCCTCCGTGCAGTTTCCACCACCCGCAACAACTGCTGAGGCAAGCTGTGGCCAAGTCGAGATAGTTTTTCCAATTTCGGACAGCGAAAATTGTCCGCGTTCGGATAACTGTGCAATGTCTAATATTTGACCAAAAAGTTTACCGCGTTCTTCCATAGAAATCTCCCAATCGTATGGCGGGTCAAAATCTCCCACCCTTCCGTGAAAATATTTTCGGTTGGGTTCTAAATCATAGCGCTCCACATCTAACATGCCCCGGTCACTGGTATCCATTAAAACCGGTATACCCAGTGCTTTTGCTTTTTTACGCAACAAAATTTTCATGCCTAAATGATCGCATTCATCAATAACTATATCTAATTGACCATTCTTTGAAAAAAAGTCGTCAAGGTTTTGAGCAGTGAGCCCTTCATCAAAACAAAGCAAGTTAAAGTAGGGGTCTGTTTCAGCAATTTCTCGAGCCAAACTTGTTGTTTTTAGCTCTCCCAAGTCAAAGAGCGGTGCTTTGATTCTGTTTAGATTACTTAAGTCCAGCGTATCAAAGTCTGCCACCCTCAGCTCTCCACAGATTTTTTCCATTGCTATGGTAGTAGAAACGGTTCGGCCTACTGAAAGCCCTACTACTCCAATCGTTTTTTGAGCGAGCAGTTGTTGCTCTTTCTCAGTAATTTTATGTTTGTTGCGATTGGTAACCACTTCATAGAATTTATCTTTTTCAATAATTCGCAACAATTTATTGCGCCATGGGTAATAGAAGTAGACTCCCAAATGGTCTTTTTTCGCCTCATATTCCGATTCAAAAAAAGCCTCCGTTTTGTCTTTCTTCGGGTATCTTAAGGCGCACCACTCCAGCCATTGCTGGCGATATAGATCCGTATAAGAAACACCGAGATTTTGTTTTAAAAACGATTCCAGGTCATCTTCAGAGTGTAGTGCTACCTGCTTTGGACCATGAAAAAAAGTACTGCTTGGATTCATAATTTTTGCACAAAATTTTCTATAAACCGAAGTAATCAAAGATAACCAGCAGATTGGAATAGCCTCACATTACTAATAATTATTTAATTTTATGGGCTATTGTAAATTGATATACTATGCCAGAGCTAAATAGGGCCGAAGAAAAGAAGATTAAACTGCTTTACGTTGATGACGAAGAAAACAACTTAACGGCTCTAAAAGCAACCTTTAGAAGGGAGTTTGATATTGATATTGCAATAAGCGCTTCAGAAGCGAGGAAACTCTTAAATGAAAACAGCTATGAAGTAATAATTTCTGACCAGCGAATGCCAGAGACAACTGGAGTAGAGCTTTTTCAAGAAATAAAAGAAACGCACCCAGATCCCATTCGCATTTTGCTCACTGGATATTCGGATATAAATGCGGTGATTGCCGCAGTTAATCAAGGGGAGATTTACCGTTACCTTGAAAAGCCTTGGAATGAATTCGACCTATCCATGAATATAAAAGGGGCGAGCGAAATTTATAGATTGCGAGAAGCCAATAAAGCACTTACAAAAGAACTGAAGCGCGTAAATAAACAAATGGAGTTTTTGGTGAGGCAGAGTTTGGTTTCGTAATTAACCCCAACCCATAAATAGAGCAACAACAATTGTAAAAAATCCCAGTGCAGTGCCACTCACAAGCTCGGCATTAGAATGTGCAGCAAGTGTTAGTCTCGCGGAACCAATTAAACCCCATACCAAAACCAAAAGCACTAACCACAAGGATAAATCGGCTCCGAATAATAACTGAAAACCAAAGAATGCCCCAATCAAGCCACTTATACCAGTCATATGAGCACTTATTTTAAATTTTAGTGTAATAAAAAATACCGCAAATACAGAAATGGCCAATCCAAAATACATATCAATAATCACCGCCGGAATCGTGAGTTTTTTAAGCAGTAGGTAGGTCAATAAATAAAAAAAACTGGCTATACCAAAGGGAACTATGCGGTCTTTTCTATTTCTTAACTGCACCGAACTTATTGAATTTCGATAGCGCATAATCAGCACTATTAGCGCGGGAAATAAGTAGGTGTTTAAGAAAATAATCAGGTACAAAAAACTCTTCGTTGCTCCCGTAACTGCGTATTTTAAATAGGTATCTGCCTGAAACATTAAGAATAAGCCAAGAGTGGGCATTATTCCAGGATGAAAGACGTAGGACAGAATTTGGGCTAATCGCCTACTCATTATATTTCTTTTCTAAGCCGAGCTACCGGTATGTTCAGCTGCTCTCTATATTTTGCCACGGTTCTACGCGCAATATTGTACCCTTTCTCTTTCAATAAATTAGCCAACGCTTGATCGGTAAGTGGCTTTTTCTTGGTTTCATTATCTATGGCCTCTTGAAGTATCTTTTTTACCTCTCTGGTGCTCACCTCTTCTCCTTCACTATTGGTCAAGGATTCACTAAAAAATGTTTTCAGCAAGAAGGTACCATAAGGCGTTTGAATGTACTTGCTATTCGCTACCCGGCTTACTGTGGATATGTCCATTTCAATTATGTCGGCAATATCCTTTAATATCATGGGCTTTAGCTTGGTTTCGTCACCAGTGAGGAAGTACTCTCGCTGAAAATCCAGTATTGTTTCCATCGCATACAGTAAAGTATTTTGCCGTTGCTTAATAGCGTCTATAAACCATTTAGCACCATCCAGCTTTTGCTTCACAAATTGCAGTGCCTCTTTCTTTTTTTTGTCGGGTTTACCTTTACTTTTCTGATATTCCTCTATCAAACTGGAGTATTGTCTACTTACCTTTAAATCGGGAGCATTTCTACCGTTTAAGCGTAAATCAAATTCCCCTTCCTCAATCTCTAACAAAAAATCTGGTATCACTACCTGACTAGCCTTACCTGAGGTACTTGAATTACCCGGCTTTGGATTTAACTTTTTGATCTCCTCATCCGCCTCACGCAAAGCTTGTTCATCAATCTCTAATCCTTCAAGAATTTTTTTGTAATGCTTGTTGGTGTACGCCTCAAAATAGTCCTTTACAATGGCTTGAGCGGTAAGCGACTCCACAGTTCTTTGTTTTCTTCGCTTGAGCTGTAAAAGCAAACATTCTTGAAGAGAACGCGCTCCAACCCCAGCGGGTTCGAACGATTGAATTATTGAAAGTAATCCCGCAACCTTCGACTCTTCTGTAAAAATATTTTGTGTGAATGCTAAATCGTCCACAATTGAAGAAATCTCTCTACGCAAATAGCCCGACTCATCCAAGGAACCTATCAAATGATCTGCAATTAAATAATCGTTTTCATCCAGGTCCTGCATATCCAGTTGATCTTCTAGTAGCTCACTGAATGTTTTTCCAAAAGAAATGGGCATGGATTTATCCTCTACATCAGCTCCGTGATTTCTTGCCGTGTATTTGTATGAGGGCTCATCATCTTGGTAGTCTGAAAAATCAAACTCTTTTTCGGCCTCCGATTGTTCTTTCAGTGACTCGTTATAATCATCTTGATCTTGTGCAAACTCGTCGTCATCAAGGTCTTTACCCTCTTCCAATGCAGGGTTTTTTTCAAGCTCCTCCTTTATTCTTGCTTCAATAGCAACGGTAGGCACTTGCAATAACTTCATAAGCTGAATCTGCTGAGGACTTAGCTTTTGAAGCATTTTGAGGTTTAGTGTTTGTTTAAGTGCCATAAGTAATTTTCAATATTACAAGATAAAAAAATCCCATGAGCCAATAAGCGTGCCATGGGATTTAATTACTGTTATTTTTTAGTGTTGACTATCGATTCATATTGAATAATGTTTCGCTTCAATTTATATAAGTTTCGTCATTCCGTAAATGTGATTGGACCTTTCGCCAACAGGGCGATTGTGTGAAATAGTTATACGGAATCTATTCAAGCACAACGTGAGATTCCGGACATCTAATTCACTAAAACTCATTCTTCGTTTTGTTCATTTACAATTCCGGAATGACGCGCGTATAGAGTTACTTTGTTTTTTCAGCATAAACATCCTTGATATCCATATTCCAAAACATGAAAGCCCATCGGTCCGCTTGCTCTTCAATCACCTTAGCAGTAGGCTTTCCAGCGCCATGCCCAGCTTTTTCTTCAATTCGGATGACAACTGGGTTTGCTCCTTTATGTTTCGATTGTAATTCTGCAGCAAATTTAAAACTGTGTGCAGGCACTACTCTGTCATCATGATCCGCAGTAAATACCATTGTGGCAGGATATTCGGTTCCATCTTTCAAATTGTGTAATGGCGAATAACCCTTTAAATATTCAAACATTTCTTTACTGTCTTCGCTGCTGCCATACTCTGGAGTCCAACCAAAACCAACCGTAAATTTGTGATAACGCAACATATCCATTACGCCAACGTGCGGCAATGCCACAGCATACAAATCAGGACGTTGAGCCATACAAGCACCAACCAACAGACCGCCGTTAGAACCGCCTTCCATTGCAAGTTTTTCTTTTGAAGTGTATCCCTCTTTAATCAGGTATTCCGCTCCAGCGATGAAATCGTCAAACACATTTTGTTTGTTCATTTTCATTCCCGCTTTGTGCCATTCTTCACCAAACTCGCCACCACCACGCAAATTCACCATAGCATAAACGCCTCCGTTTTCTAGCAAAATGATATTAGACGTGCTGAAATAAGGAGACAAGCTGATGTTAAATCCTCCGTATCCATAAATCAACGTTGGATTTGTTCCGTCTAACTTCAAGCCTTTTTTGTGTACCACAAACATTGGCACATCGGTTCCGTCTTTACTTTTAAAGAACACTTGCTTTGCTTCATAAGCACTTGGGTCAAAAGCGAGTTCTGGCTGGTAAAAGACCTCAGATTTTCCGGTAGCAATATCGTATCTGAATATCGTTGAAGGGTAAGTAAACGATGTGAACGAGTAAAACAACTCCGTATCTTCGCGCTTGCCGTAAAAACCACCAGCAGAACCTGGAGCAGGCAATTCGATTTCTCTTTTATTCGAGCCATCGTATTCCATTTCAAATATTTTGTTCGTAGCGCTAATTAGGTAAGTAGCGTACATTTTTCCACCACCAGTGCTCACATCTTCTAACAAGTTTTCCGTTTCTGGAATTACTTCCGTCCAGTTTTCTTTTTCCACATTTGTTGGATCAATCGCTACTAATCGATAGTTAGGTGCATCAACATTGGTTCTTACCAAGAACTTGCCATTTACAAAATCTACCACACCACTCTTGTTTGAATAGCCTGGAATTAGGGTTTCAAAATCGCCTTCACTGTCTGCTTTTCTGAATCGCAACTCACTGCCCTCAGTTCCGTTTTGTTTGTATAAAATGGAATATTCATCCCCTTCTGTATTCGACATATAGTGATACATTTTTGGGTTTTCTGGGTCAGCATAAATTAACTTGTCGTTACCTTGTGGTTCGCCAATTTTGTGATAAAATACTTGATGATTCTCGTTAGCGGCAGAGTACTTAGTAGCCTCATCAGAAATGGGATACCGACTATAGAAAAATCCATCCTTGTACCAATTCACGCCTGAAAATTTCACCCATTGAATAACATCGGTAAGCTCCGTATTGGTGGCTACTTCGCGCACGTGAATTTCTGACCAATCCGACCCTGCTTCAGACTTAACGTATGAAATGTACTTATCGTCATCCGAAGCGCCGGAAAGCCCTATCGCAATTGTTCCATCAGTACTCAGTTTATTAGGATCAATAAAAACTTGTGGCTCGCCATCCATGCCTTTTTTGTAATAAATTACCGACTGATTCTGCAGTCCATCGTTTTTGTAGAAGAAGTAATAATCGCCTACTTTCCTCGGAGAGGACAGCTTGGGATAATTCATAAGTTCTTCGTATCGGTCCGCAATTTTTTGGCGGTAAGGAATATCCGCTAAGTAGGCATTGGTCACTTCGTTTTGAGCTTGCACCCACAAACCGGTTTCTTCTGAAGTATCATTCTCTAACCAACGATAAGGGTCGGGAACTTGAGTTCCAAAATAATCCTCAACTACAGTTGCATCCCTACGAGTATCGGGATAGGTTAATCCTTTTTTCATTTCTTTTTTCTCTGGTGCATCGCAAGCAACAAGTATTGCTGAAGCGAGTGTTAAGTAAGCGAGTTTTTTCATGATCATTATTTAAGCTTGCTAAAATAAGTTGGTTCGGTAAACTAGTGAAAGAAAAATGGGATGAGCGGGGTAAAACTAGATTCCGTACAGAAGATCCACAACGATTTAGTACCTACATCTGTTCAACTAGTCTTACGGAATGAGGCTCAATAAAAATTTCAGAACCTAAAATTCCGCATTCTTCGGCGTTCTTGGAAAAGGGATTACATCTCGAACGTTGGTCATACCGGTAATAAACAACACCAACCGTTCAAAGCCTAAACCAAAGCCTGCATGCTTACAAGTTCCGAATTTACGAGTATCTAAATACCACCACATTTCTTCTTCTGGAATATTGAACTCCTCCATTTTGGCTTGTAGTTTATCCAAACGCTCCTCACGCTGCGAGCCACCCACGATTTCGCCAATGCCTGGGAAGAGAATATCCATGGCAGCAACGGTTTTTTCGTCTTCGTTTAGGCGCATATAAAATGCCTTAATCTTAGCTGGGTAATCGTAAAGAATTACCGGTTTTCCGAAGTGCTTTTCTACTAAATAACGTTCGTGTTCACTTTGTAAATCGGCTCCCCATTCATCCAATAGATAATCGAATTTTTTCTTTTTGTTGGGCTTGCTGTTTCTTAGAATGTTGAATGCGTCGGTGTACGAAACTCGCTCAAAATCTTGCTCAGCAACCATTTTGAGTTTTTCTCTTAATGGATAAGGTTGACGCAAATCGGCTTTCATGTTTTTCTCTTCATCCAAAATTCTCTTTTCCAAGAACTCTAAATCATCTGCGCAGTTTTCCATTACGTGCTGGATAACGTATTTCAGAAAATCCTCTGCCAGGTCCATATTGTCGAACAAATCGTTGAAAGCAACCTCCGGTTCAATCATCCAAAACTCTGCTAGGTGACGCGAAGTATTTGAGTTCTCTGCTCTGAAGGTAGGGCCAAATGTGTACACCTTAGAAAGCGCCAAAGCCGCCAACTCCGCCTCCAATTGACCAGAAACGGTAAGGTTTGTTTCCTTACCAAAAAAATCTTCTTTATAGTTTACGTTACCTTCTACTGTCAGTGGCGGATTTTTCGCATCCAATCCAGTAACTCGGAACATTTCGCCAGCCCCTTCGGCATCCGAACCTGTAATTATTGGCGAATGAATATTATAAAACCCCTTATCGTTAAAGTATTTATGAATGGCATAGGATACTGCATGTCGGATTCTAAAAACTGCACTGAACGTGTTCGTACGGAAACGCAGATGTGCGTTTTCTCTTAAAAACTCTAAGCTGTGTTTTTTCGGTTGAATCGGAAATTCATCTGGGTTTGAATCGCCCAAGATTTCCATTTCAGATACAATCATTTCGATAGACTGACCTCTTCCTTGAGATTCTACAATCTCGCCTGTCAGACTCAAACAAGCACCAGTCGTAATACGCTTGATTTCCGCTTCCGAAAAATTTTCAAAGTCGATAACACATTGCAAGTTCTTGATGGTAGAACCGTCGTTCAGCGCAACAAAACGATTACTTCTAAACGTTCTTACCCACCCTTTTACGGTAGTATTAATCCCTGTTTTTTCGTCTGCTATTAGCGTGGCAATGGAAACTCGACTCATTCTTGTAAAATTTTAACAGCCGCAAAAATAATTCTTTGAACTCCCTGCACATAAGGTTTCCAGAATAATTAAAGCTTAAATAAATGAAAGAAACCGAGGAAACGAAGGAAACTATTTAAACAAAAAACGTTTCCATTGTGTTTTTTCCACATACATTCGCGCCGTGGAAAAAATAGACGACAAATTTCAACAGATTTTAATGGGTGCGCTCAACGTATTTATGAAATACGGTATTCGGAGTGTAACTATGGATGATTTGGCACGTCACTTAGGTGTTTCAAAGAAAACAATCTACAAATACGTAAGCGACAAAAAAGAATTGGTGCTTAAGGGAATGGAGTACCATCATGAGTTGGAAGTATGTGCTATGGAAGCGTGCATGAAGCAAAAGTTAAATGCAATTGATGAAAACTTTGAGATCTCCAAAGTAATTGTAGATCAACTTAAGAATGTGCACCCCTCGGTAATGTACGACCTTCAGAAATATTATCCAGAAGCCGTAGCAAAGTTTCAAGAGTTCAAAATGAGCGTGGTTAAAAATTGGGTGAGCACAAATATGGAACGCGGCATAGCTCAAGGACTTTATCGCGAAGATTTAAATATCCCGATTTTGACTTCCATGTATCTAGCGCGCATGGATGATTTCTTCAACCAAGATTTGTTTCCAAAGGAGATACCTTTCTCTGAAATATACTTAGAATCCTTTCGCTACCACATTCGAGGTTTAGCCTCAGAAAAAGGAATTGAATACCTAAAAGAAAAAGTAAAAAAACACTCAAATTAAACAGATTAATGAAAACACCCTCAACTCTATTTATTGCACTGTTTGTAAGCACATTAGTGTTTGGTCAAGCGGAGGATAAAAAGACGTCTTTTAGCCTCAAGGAGGCAAAAGAATACGCTTCAGAGCATTCTTATTTCTCAAGAAGCGCAATGATGGACGTAACGAAAGCGGAACAACGCGTAAAAGAAATTACTGGAATGGGGTTGCCTCAAATAAATGCCAGTGCTTCTTACAACTATTTCTTGGAAATTCCCGTTCAGTTAGCACCAGCCAGTTCATTTAATCCAATGGCTCCGGATGATGAATTTCTTGAATTTCAGTTTGGCTTGCCGAGTAATATGAAAGCAGGCGTAACGGTAAGTCAGTTATTATTTGACGGGTCTTATTTAGTTGGGTTAAAGGCTTCAAAAACATACAAAGAGTTGGTTTCAGCGCAACAAGCCAAAACCAAAGCAGAAATTGCAAGAGACGTTACCAAGGCATACGGAATGGTGCTCGCAACAGAAGAGAACCTTCAATTGATTACTGAAAACGAGCAGCAATTAAAGATAATGGTTTCTGAGGCAGAAGCCATGTATGATGCAGGTTTTATGGAAGAAAAGGATGTGGACCAACTGCGTCTGCTACTGCTGAACACACAGAACCTAAAAATTCAAACCGCCACACAGCAAAAAGTAGCTAAGGACATGCTCAAGTTCACCATGGGAATGCCAATAAAATCCACCATCGAATTAACGGAAAAATTGGACGACATAAAAAATCCTTTTTCGGATAAGGCAGCTAATTTAAATTCAAAGTTTAACGTAGAAAGTCATGTGGATTACAGAGCTGCCTCTGTCAATCTTCGAGCACAAGAACTGACGCTCAGCAACGAAAAGATGGGCAACTACCCTAAACTTTACGGAAGCTTTGTATACGAAGGGAATTCGTTTGGTAACGACTTTAACCATTTTTCGAGCGACGGAAAATGGTTTCCTACGGCAATACTCGGCGTACAGTTAAACGTACCAATTTTTGCAGGGGGTATGCGCCACAACAAAATTCAGCAAGCAAAAGTGGGCCTCGAGCAAGCCAATTTGCAAATGACTCAAACCGAGGAAGGCTTATTCCTGGACATGGCCAATAAAAAAAGTGCCTATGAAACGGCAATTTATAAATTGGAGAACTCAGATAAAAACTTGGAACTGGCTGAAAAAATTAAAAAGCAAACACAGGTTAAATACTCTGAGGGAATGTCTAGCAGTGTAGAGCTTACCCAAACCGAAAACCAATACCTGCAATCA
>CBFIBQ010000047.1:0-14598 GCA_965660875.1 Salibacteraceae bacterium
TCTTTGCAATCGATAATCGTTGTCACTAAACGGGTTATAAGTTTTGGTAAAATTAAAGGTTAAATTGGGTTGAGATTTGGTATTTCCATAAATCCAACTTTCTCCCGAAACGCTTCTATAAATATTGTCGGGAGGGCCAAATACAGTGTAAATTAGTCCTCTATCACTTTTCCAGCCCGGCACATGCGAGGTAAAAAACTCATTGGAATCCTCAATTCTCCCGTAATAATTTCGAATCAGACCTCTCGACTTTTCCGCATTGGAGGTTCTGTCCAGCCAGAACTCATCTATTGCATCTTGCGGATCTTCAGCTTCCATAATGTTTTTAAATTCCTTGTTGGTGCTAATAAATCGCACGGAAGGAAGCATGTCTTTGTGCTTTTTAATGGCAGGGAAGTGTTTGTCCACTCGCATAATGGTCAACCCTTCATTGGAGCTTGAGTCGGATTGAATGTGATACAGGCCTTCCTTTTTGAATACGGTAACAAATGAATTATTGCTGTCTAATGTTGCGTAATAAAAACTGTCGGGTTCAAAGTTGAACCGTTTGGCATTATAACTCACAAAGGGTGGCGGAGAAAGTGGAAACTCGCGGTCATAGTACTTTATAATAACACGCTTAATCATAGCATCGTTACATTGCACTTTAATCGGTACGATAGAATTCAGTTGATAACTGACATGGGGTTGCAGGGTTTCCGTATTTTCACAATAATAGTTTTGCCTATTCTGCCGAGATGTTTTATCGATTTCTACTAGTTTTTCCTCCTCCGTATTTCGATTTAAATCTTGAACAATTACACGCAAAATATAGCGCTTTGGGTATTCCGCTTTAATGGTAAATTTTCCAGTTATTGATTTTTTTACTTTTCTATTGTTTGTATCGGTGACAATAAACGATGCAGAATCGACAATTTCGTTTGAAGTAAATGATTCGTACATCAAGTACATTACTTTAACCTTTGCAGTGTAATCGGTCCCGTTCTCAGGCTTGCTATACAATAGACCTTTGCTTAACAACTGAAAACTTACTTCACTTTTATTTGGCGTATTATGAAAAACTGAGAACTTTGGTTTGATTACTAATTCGCTGCCCTTGTACAATTTGGCAAAGTTGTATTTGCTCATGTTTTGGGTAGAAGAGCAGGAGAATAAGAGCCAGATGGACATAAGAATAAACGAAAACCGGCAAATTCTGCTCATGTTGCAAAGGTAACTGTTCACTTTGGTTTTTTATTTAGAAAAAGTTGACAAATCCAAAATGGATTTTTGCCGCTCTAAATAAAACGGGATTGTCGAATTGGCGGCCCAGTGCATAGGATACCGAAAATATTCCAATCTTGGTATCGAAGCTGACTCCGGTTCCAAACCCAAAGGGCGTGTCGGTAATAAAATCGGTACTGCTTTGATTTTCGTACCACCCTTGATCGTAAAAAACGCTGAAGTAGGAGTTTTCTTCCAAAATGAATCGATACTCTACGGTGAAAATGGAATAGCTGCTTGCGAAAATCGACTCCTCATCAAATCCTCTAAGACTGCGCAGCCCGCCAATTCTATACAATTCATTCGTAAATAAATTTTCATTGGCTAAAACTCCCGTTTGGTTGCCAATCAGTACTGTATGTCGGGCGCCCAAGGGTTGAAAGTATCGGAAATGAATTTGCCCCTTTATGCGGCTTGTTTTCAATTTAAGTGAATCATAAAGCACCGGATTTACACTGGGATTTTGTCGTATTTCTTTATTTCCAAAACCCACCTGACCCTCAATATCAAATCCTTTGGTGGGGTTTAGCCGATAATCTAATGCTTCTATTCGACTACCAAAACCAAATGCATTCACGCGAACATCTGCGTATTCAGGCAGTTCGGTTGCAATATCCAAGTCCGTGGTAGAAATGAGATTGGATTGTTCCTGCTCCCAAAATACCTTCACATAATCTACTCCTCTGAATATATATTGAATCCCAATATCTGTAGTGACCGTATTGAATGTGGTATCTCTTCTGTAGATGTGCAAGGAAGCGTCTGTACCAAAAGGGGTTTCAAATAAAAACGGGTATTGAATACGCGCTTGTAAATCTTGTGTTTGCGTCTGCAATTTTTTCCAACTTACATCAATTTGCTCTCCTTTGGCAAGCGCATTTTGTAACTTCAGTTTAATGTCTCCAGTAATGAGTAATTCGCCAGTATTCTCATCGGGCATAAAACCAATGATACCGTTAAAGTCGTTGGCTTTTTTATCGTTGATGTACACAAACACTTTAGTTGAGTTTCTACCAAATTCCACCTCTGAAGATTTATATTCTGTGGTGAAAGGCAATTCTTTTAAACGAGTGCCAATTGCTTGAACGGTCTGCTCATTGTATAAGTCGCCAGATTTTATATCCAAATAATTGCTTAAGTATTTGTGTGAAATTTTTGCGCTGCCAGTTATGATTAAGGTATCGATAACAATTTCCTGTGCTTTTTCGATTTTTAATTGTGCGCTTATTTTTTGGGCATCAATGCGCATAGAATCAAATTGCACAGACGCAAATGGATAGCCATTATTCTCGTAATATGTTATAATAGACTCAAAGAGTTTTTGAACCCCCTTGGTGTCAATGGGCCGGTTTCTATACAGTTTATCTCTATAGCCAATTTTACTGAGCATACCTTCTTCTGAGTTTCCCGGTTTTAGGGAGGTCCATGAGTATTGACTTCCCAAGGTTACATGCACCTTCCAAGGGCTTGATGAAGAGTCAATATTTACGAGCTCACTCTCTACATAACCCACCGAGAATAATGCGCCAAATAAGCTCTGGATGGATTGGTCAAATCGCTCTTTGCTGAGCCCGTTTCCTTCTTCAAATTTTAGTATCCGCTTATTCTCGGGTGCTACATCCCAAGAAACTTCATACGATACTTTTTTTGCCTGCTGTCCAAAAAGGATTGCTGGAACTGAAAGCAGTAATGAAATAAATAAAAACTTGAGCAATACGTGATTTTCTTGAAACGAACATTAAAACGTTATTCCACTAAAATTATTGAGCAAAAATAGACCAACAAATAAACCACTATTAACAATTGTGCATAAGTGGTCTTAAGAACGGGTTGATAACGAAATTTTCAATAGTTGGTGAGTGAACCAAACAAATCCCGTTTCTTTGTATCTATGGATAACGTCAAAAATATCATGCAGAATAAAGGTAAGGGGCAACGCAAAAAACCACCGGTTTTTCAAGGCTTAGAAACTGGAAAGTTACCGCCTCAAGCTGTTGATTTAGAGGAGGCTGTCTTAGGTGCGATGATGCTTGAGCGGGAGGCTTTAAATGACGTTATTGATATTCTAAAACCAGAATCGTTTTACAAAGAAGCGCATCAAAAAATATTTGAGGCCATTGCGCACTTGTTCAATAACTCAGAGCCTGTTGATATTCTGACAGTTACGCAACAATTGAAAAACGCAGGTCAATTGGATTTTGTTGGAGGGCCATATTACATTTCACAATTAACCAATAGGGTAGCAAGTGCGGCAAATGTTGAGTTTCACTCTAGAATTGTAGCTCAGAAGTACATTTTAAGGGAACTTATTCGTATTTCTTCAGAGACCATTAGAGATGCTTACGACGATACTCAAGATGTTTTTGATTTACTCAATCGTTCAGAGCAAGATTTATTCGGAATTGCGGAAGGCAACTTAAAAGGCAGTACGCAAAAAATGCACGAATTAATTGCTACTTCAATTAAGAATATTGAAGAAGTGGCTCAAAAAGAAGGCGGCGTATCAGGGGTTCCCACAGGCTTTCGTGATTTGGATCAATTAACCTCGGGTTTTCAACCGGCAGATATGGTAGTGTTGGCTGCTAGGCCAGGTATGGGTAAAACCGCTTTTGTACTTTCATTGGCTAGAAATACAGCAGTAGATTTCGGTAAAGGAGTGGCTGTTTTTTCACTGGAGATGAGTGCCGCTCAATTGGTCAATCGTTTGATTTCGAGTGAAACCGAATTGGCCCAGGATAAACTAAAAAAAGGATCTTTAGAAGATCACGAATGGCAACAGTTGCATGCAAAAATCAAGAAAATATCAGATGCTCCACTTTTTATTGATGACACCCCAGCACTTTCCATTTTTGAATTGCGGGCCAAGTGTCGAAGATTAAAATCGCAGTACGATATTCAAATGGTCATTATTGACTATTTGCAATTGATGACTTCTGGAAGTAATGACGGGAATCGCGAGCAAGAAATTTCAACTATTTCTCGGTCCATAAAAAGTATTGCAAAAGAGTTGGGCGTGCCAATTATTGCACTTTCGCAACTAAGTAGAGCTGTTGAGACACGTGGTGGCGAAAAACGACCTATGCTTTCCGATTTGAGGGAGTCTGGAGCAATTGAGCAAGATGCAGATATGGTTATGTTCATTTATCGTCCAGCGTATTATGGGATAACGGAGGATGAGGATGGTTTGCCAACTGACGATTTAGCTGAACTCATTCTAGCCAAGCACAGAAACGGTAGCTTGGATACAGTAAAGCTTAAGTTTCAAGGCAATTTGGCTAAATTCTCAAATCGAGACGATTTCGATGCCGACCATGCATTCGGCGGACTGGAAGCAAATGGAGGATTTGATGAAGATGGGGGCATGATTAGAGGCTCAAAAATGAATCAAGAAGATGACGCGGACCCATTTTAAATTATCCAACGTTTTCATTTCTAAATTGTATTGTTAACGTTACTCCAACGTGTTGCTGGTTTCAGTACATTTGGGTCTTTTTTACTAAAAAACACATTCATGATTCGATATATTGGCTTATTCCTAGTTTTATTATACAGCACAGTGCTTTCAGGACAACAGTCGTCTTGGACAGATTTGATGATGAAAAAGGATGTCAACTACGATGAAGTACTCAAAGCATACAACAGCCATTTTGAGGGCAAGGAAAAGGTTAAGCATAGCGGCCATGTGCAATTCGAACGGTGGAGTTATCACGTAGCACCAAGGGTTAGGAAAGATGGAAGTATTCGTCCCGTTAGCGATATTTTACAGGCATCAAAAAGTTATTATTCGAATCACGCATCTCGATCTGCTAATGGCGATTGGATTGAAATTGGTCCATGGGAGGAAGAAAATTACAGCAGGGGAGTGGGTCGATTGAGTCACATTGCTTTTCATCCCACGAACAAGGATATTTTATTTATCGCCTCTCCAGCAGGAGGAATATGGAAAAGCACAGATTACGGAAAAACATGGTTTAATGTGGACTCTGACTTACCAAATTTTGGAGTTTCATACATTCACATTAACCAAAGCAATCCCAATTTAATGTACGCTGCAACTGGCGATATTAACGCCAATGAATCGGAAGGCAATGGGGTTTACAAAAGCACTGACGGCGGAACTACTTGGTTGCCTTCCAATCAAGGGATAGAAGAAGAAACGGTAGGTAAAGTCCTAGAAATAAAAGGGCAAACCAATCATTTACTGTGTATTACTAAAACAGGCATTTACAAATCTACTGATGCCGGTGCAACATGGACTTTAAAATCGATCAGTCGTGATTTTAGAGATTTAGAAATGAAACCAAACGACCCAAATACTTGGTACGCATCTACTTGGACGGCTAATAACCGATCTTCCTATATGTATGTTTCAAAGGATAAAGGAGAAACATGGGAAATTCGAAATTACTTTAACGGTCTATTCCCAGATACCCGTTGGGAAATAGAGGTAACCGAGGCAGAGCCTAACAAAGTATATCTACTTGGCGGCAATAGAATGTATTACTCGGATAATAGCGGTGACTCCCTAAAGTTGATGCACGACGGGGGAGCTTTTTTGGTGAATTACGACAGTCAAGGTTGGTACAACGCGTCCTTCGAAATATCGAATACCGACCCAAATATTATGTTCTCTGGTAACGTTAGAAAGTACATGTCTTACGACAAAGGTCAGACATGGGTGCGATTAAATCATACGCATGCAGACAATCATTACATAACCTATGCACCAGATAATAAAACATTGTACGTACTTGATGATGGCGGAGTACATCGCTCATACGATAACGGTAGGTCTTTTGAGGACTTAACCAGTATGGGAATTGGCGCGATATATTCTGTTGCCCAGAGCCCATTTAATGCAAACCATACCTTAACAGGATACCAAGACTGCGGTTCAAAGTATTACGACGGTCAGAAATGGACCTCTGTATATGGTGCAGATGGTATGCAAGCGCTTTATGATCATTTTGATTCTACACGTTTTTACACCGGATATCAGTACGGAGGTATAGTGCGTCATTTAAAACATTTAGGCTCTGCTCAAAGCATTCCAAAACCAGACAACGATTATCGAAGATCTTGGGTTACGCCATATATATTGGATGCATACAATCCAGAGACAATGTATTGTGGCGGAGAGTTTATTTGGAAAACAACTAATTTGTTCGAGAACAAAACCAAGAATATAAAATGGGAAAAAATTAGTACTGGAATAGCCAATAATACAAATGGAGATTTTATGAGAATAAAACTTCATAGAACAAATTATGCAAGAATGTACGTGCTTAGAAGAGATGCAAGTCGAGCGAAAACTCGTTTAATCAAGTGTGATAATATTTACGATTCTGTAATAGTGTGGGATGATTTAAGCTTAAATTACGCTTCCACCCGAATGTCAGCAGATTTTGAAACGGACCCTTTTGATAGTCTATCCATTTACTTGCTTGCCGATAACGATATATTAGTATCGAGAGATGGTGGAGCAACATTCAGTAATTTTAGTGGTTCTTTGCCAGATGTACCCATGCACACCGTGCGCTTGGATACCGTTACCCGAGACCTTTATTTGGGTACTCATGCTGGAGTGTTTTATCGAGGAGCAAGTGACACCGACTGGACTCCATTTAGTAATGGATTGAGCAGAAATGCTCGCGTTAGGGATATGGATATTTACTACCATCCAACAGACCATAACTTAAGTCGATTAAAAGCGGCCACTTATGGTCGAGGATTGTGGGAGAGTGCACTTGTAGGTGGTAATGGAATTCCCGAACCGGTCAAAGCATATATAACGGCAGATTATAAGCCGTTTAGCTTTGAGGATACCTACACACTGAAAGTGAGTTTTAAAAATCATATTCATTTGAAAAAGGTTAGCGGCTTGGATACTTCAGATTTTTCTATCACAAATGGTGAAGCGGTGAGTCTTGTAAGTAATGGAGATGAATATACTTTGGAGGTAAAAGCAACGTCCCATGGTTGGGTAACAGTAAAAGTAAAAGCAAGTGCAGTAACCGATCAAACCTACAATCTACCATCAATTGAATCCTCGGATTGGACCATAAACTACAAGGAACCCAACAAACAATTTGGATATTTAGGACCCGGTGGAGTAGGCGATACAACCACTATGGTGTTTTGGATGAAGGCAGATCACTTGATGATGAACAAAGATGGAGATACCATAACCACAGATGGAGAGCGCATTGCGCGCTGGAACAACTTTATGGGTAAAGATTATTTTGCTACTCAAAGTATTGACAGTTCGATGCCCTTTTTGAGGACAGATACTTCCGGAATCAACGGCTGGCCAGCGGTGGAGTTTTTGCCGGCAAATCAGTTTCTAAGAATAAACGAGATTACTCCGGTTGGAGAAAACTTGTCTGTTTTTGCAGTAGCAAAGTCGAACAAAGAAAACTGGGTGGGACATTCTTGGATTGCAAATAGTAGAGAAGAAAATGGGTTCTTGATCCACAACAACAACGATTCAAAATCGGTTTATGGTGTAACGGTGGACAATTCAAAGCGCTATGTTGGAACGGGGAGTATGGATGCAGTAGACCCTACCCAACAACATATTTTTGGTTTACAGACCGACTTTTCGAAATGGCGCAACAATTTCCAAATAGACAATCAAACGACCTACGATTACATCAATAGAACCTATACTCGAAATGGCAACGATACCATATCCTTGAGGCTAGGAAAAGACTTCCGTGAGCGTTATGGTGATGGCAAACTGTCGGAGATGATTTATTTCAAAGAAGACGTACTCGAAGCCAAGCGCTTAATCGTTGCTAATTATTTGGCGTCAAAATATGCGGTTGATTTAAAGCAAGATAAGCGTTACGATTTTGCTTTTACCCACCCACTTGAAGTAGCTGGTATTGGCCGTGTAAGTGAGCAAGATTTTCATAACGATGCAAAAGGTACGGGTGAGTTGAGAATAATAGCTGGATCTGGGTTAGGTAATAATGAGTTCTTAATGTGGGGTCATAATGGTGACTCTTTGGACGTTTGGAAAGAAATCACGGGCGTTCAAGAAGAAAAGCTAGAAATCTTACAACGTTCTTGGAGATTAACAGAACGGGGTGATGTAGGAGTTGTTGAAATCAGAATCGATAAGGATAAACTCCCTCAAACCGATGATAATTTAGGTTTGATTATGGCACAAAATGCCGATTTCTCTGATGCAAGTATTTATGCATTAAACGATATGGGCGATTACTATTCGGTTAATGTAAACGTTAAAGATGCGGCCTACTTGTCTTTTGCCAAAGCAGCTGAATTTACGGTAGGTTCAGCAATACTTGATAATATTTCAGGAATGCAGCTGTATCCAAACCCAGCGGAAAATGGTTTTTCTACCCTCAGTTTTATATTTAGTAAAAACGCGAGTGCTACCCTACAGGTGATTGATCAACTGGGAAGCATACAGCGTTCTAGAGAAGTACAACTCGTACCCGGTGAGAACAAGCTTACAATTGACGTTTCAACTATGGCTACAGGAGTGTATTTTGTGCACCTTTCGGGAGCAGGAGTAAACAAGGTAATTCGATTGGTTAAATAGTTAGAAAACGTAACCGATATGTATGCCAAAATTTATCTTGACGTTTGAATTGTAAATGAAGGTAGACTCATCGAATGCTGATGTTATAACAGAACTACCAGCAGCACTTCTCTCTAATACTTGATTGCTTTTATAGCCACTTCCTACATAAAAATCGAGTGTAATATCATCTTCAACCAATAGTTGATAGCCTAAGTTTAGTGTAATACTGGTATGTGCAAATTGAATTTGAGTGTTGGGATCACTGCGCAAAAAGAATCGCGCGTCACTATGTGAAACCAAACCATACAAGTAAAAACCCTCTGGAGGAACAAATTCAGATAAATAGCTCCACTTTAGCATGTATAACGGGTAAAAGCGATAACCAGCCTGTATTCTATAACCAAGCACAGCAAAATCTCGGGAAGTAAAGCCAGAAGTTGCGAAAACCGAATCCTGATTTAAAGCGGCCCTTAAAATAGGACCCATGGTAAAAAGTGAAATACCCGCATTATACGATTGTCTGTAATCCGGTATGTATTCGCCCAATAATCGATATTCCGAGGTGAAAAGAGGAATCTCACCGCTTATTATCGCAAGGGGATTTGTTTTGATTACAAACTTTGGACCCGGCTTGTCTGGAATTCCGGCTTCTTCTTTGACATATTCTGCATCTTCAAACTGAGCTAAAGCGCTTAAGTGAAAGAACCCAAGACAGAGCAATATGTAGATTACTTTTTTCAAACAGCTAGTCTAGGGGAAGCGGTTACCGATAAATCGGTAAAATTATTATCCAAAAATGCGTAGTAGCCATATATCCCTATCATAGCGGCATTATCTGTGCAATACTCAAACGATGGAATAAAAGCAGGTAGTTGTTTTTGTTTGCCCAATTCAATTATTCGATTTCTTAATCCACTATTTGCAGAAACACCACCAGCTAGTGCAATACAAGTTGGATGGTACTGCTCTATTGCTTTGTCAAACTTTTTTATCAAGGTTTGAATGATGGTATATTGAACAGATGCGCATATGTCTGCTTTATTCTCTTCAATAAAATTGGGGTTTTCTTTAACCTGTTTTTGTAGAAAATATAAAACTGAGGTTTTTAGACCACTAAAACTAAAATTGAGTTGGTCGATTGCACTAATTGGGAATTTAAAAGCCTTTGGATTTCCTTCTTGTGCCAACTTATCTATAATCGGACCCCCGGGGTATGGCAACCCGAGCGTCTTTGCAATTTTATCAAATGCTTCGCCAGCTGCGTCATCAATCGTCTCACCAACCACCTTAAAGTCTTTTGGGCTAGATACCAGCACCAACTGGGTGTGTCCGCCACTAACGGTTAGGCAGAGCATGGGAAAACTCACTGGGTTGGCGTAATTGTTATTTTCTATTAAGTGTGCCAAAATGTGTGCTTTCATATGGTTCACCTCAATCAGCGGAGCTCCAAGTCCAATAGAAAGTCCCTTGGCAAAAGAAACGCCAACATGCAGTGAGCCTGCTAGACCAGGGCCTTTGGTGAAAGCAATTGCATCAATATCTCTAATTTGAATACCCGCTTTGTTTAGGGCAGATTGTACAACAGGAACAATATTTTTTTGGTGTGCTCTAGAAGCCAGTTCGGGCACCACACCACCGTACTCTTCATGTATAGCCTGAGTTGCAATTACATTAGACAATACCCGCTTGTTTTTTAAAACAGCTGCTGATGTATCGTCGCATGAAGACTCTATTGCTAGTATGAAAACTTCCGATTTCAATTGTTCTACTTTTGCACGAAATTAAGGATAATAGCAATTAAAAAAGTACTGAAATATATAGGCTACAGCTTTATTGGCTTTGTGTTATTACTGTTGCTCTTTGGGGGGGCGCTGACACTGCCATGGGTGCAAACCAATCTGGCAAAAGCAGTAGTTCCTAAGCTACTTGAAAAAGAAAACGTAGCGTTTGATATTCAGCGCTTAGAAATTGTTCCTTTTTCTAGTATACGAATTAGAGGACTTTACTTAAGCGACCAAAAAAAAGATACCCTTGCCTATCTGCACCAGCTCAAGTTGAGCGTATCGGATTGGAACGTAGCTCCTTTTCGTTTAGAGGTTAAAAAGGCCAAGTTGGACAGTGTTAAATTTTACTTGAATATCCCCAAAAACGAGACTGAGACCAATTTGCAATTTTTACTAGACCGTTTTTCAACTTCTGAAGATTCTACTCAAAGCGATTATACCGTAAAAATTTCGCAACTGGATTTGCAGGCTATATATTTTGATTGGAAAGATTTTAATAAACCAGACACACTGAAAGGTGTAAATTTTGATCGGCTGGAATTGAAAAACTTTGGTGGGGTTATTTCCAATGCAACTGTTGCACCGAATGCAATAAATGCTTCAATAAAAGGCTTGCACTTGTCGGAACACTCGGGATTTGAAATAAATGAACTCAATACTCAACTCGATATCAATCAAAACGTTATTGATTTGGACAGTTTGGTACTGGCCACGCCAGAGACATTTATCCGAGGGCGATACGCAATGCGGCATGATGCTTATCAAAACTTTACGGATTACATCCACAAAGTGCACATGGAAGCTTTATTGGATTCTTCAACCATAAGTACCAACGATTTAGCGTATTTCGTTAGCAGTTTAATTGGATACAATCAGTCCGTCGGTATTACGGGAGATTTCTCTGGTACGGTAAGTAGTTTTGAGATGAACCGTTTCTTGATTACCTATCGAAAAAACACCTATTTAGAAGGTAAAATGGATATTCACGGCCTTCCCGAAGTTAAGGGTACACAGTTTAATGTGTATTTGGATAGGTCGCAGATTCAAAAATCAACACTCGAGCAAATTCCAATTGGTGAAGGGCAGTATTTACGTTTGCCCGCCCAGTTGAAAAAACTCTCCTATGCAAGCATTCAAGGGAAGTATATAGGTACGCTAAAAAACTTTATAGCAGATGCCACTTTTGAAACCAACTTAGGGCAGGTGAGTACGGATATTCAAGTATCTAGTAGAGGCTCAAAAACGAGTTATCAGGGCGATGTTGGCATGCGTCGGTTAGATTTAGGACGGATTCTAGGTAATGATCAATTCAATAAGGTAACCGGTAAGCTAAAAATGAAAGGAAGCGGAGTAGAGTTAAAAACAGCGGATGTGTTGGCCAGTGGTCAAATGACGCGATTTGACTTTTCAGGATACCGCTATCGAGACATACGCCTAGACGGAAGAATTAAAGATCACATATTTGAAGGTAAGCTTGATGTAAACGACCCCTATTGTCAACTCGGTTTTGATGGAGCGCTCAACTTTTTACCACATCAAGATACTTATCGTTTTAACTTGAAGGTAGATACACTCTATCCTGTTTTACTGGGCTTATATGAGCGAGATTCGAGTGCGTTTTTTCGGGGTGATGTCACCATAGACGTTGTTGGCAGCACCTTAGACACTGCGGAAGGTTTTGCATATTTAACCGATGTATTTTATCAAGAAAAAGACAGCTCTTTTGCGCTCGATAGCTTTAAAGTAGAATCTTTTGTAAAAGATAGCTTGAGACAAATACACATGAGAAGCTCCCTCGGCTTGATTTCGCTAAAGGGCGACGCGGTGCTCAAAGGGGTTGACGATGCAGTAGCCAAGATTTTGGATAATGCCGTGCCGGCGTATTTTGAGAACGACTACAATATCAATCAAAACAAAGGAGGATTGGTATTATACGCCAACTTTAATGAACGTTTGAATGATGTAGTTTCTGTCTTTTTACCAGCCTTGAATATAGATAGCTCTTTGGAGGTGCGCAGTGCGCTATTCTTAGACCCACCGCTATTGAGCTTTGCCGTTAATTCAAAAGGTATAGAGTATGGTGATTTCAATGCCGATTCGTTGGAGTTGACAGGAGGGTTCAAAGATTCGCTATTTCAATTTGAATTTATTGCAGACACTTTGAGTTTTCAAAAGAATTTTAGGGCCGAGAACTTAATCCTCAGCGCAACATTTAGCGAAGATTCGGTAAACTTATTTCTAGACTATCTCAACTCAACAAAAAGAAATTACTCAGGGGAAATTAATGTTGCAGGAAAAATAAAAGGCACCAATCACTTGGGATTTTCATTGTATGATTCTTATGTTGAAGTAGCCGACTCGGTGTGGTACTTTGAGCCCAATAATTATGTTGAGGTAGACTCGAACCGTACGTGGATAAAAGACCTTCAGGTTAATAGTTTTGATAAATTAATTCGCATTACTGGAACTATCGGAGGAGAATATAGCGATACGGTGCGTCTCAAGTTTAACAACTTAAACCTAGGAAATATGGGCAGAATGATGAATCGGTCCGATTTGCAATTGAAGGGAAGTACCTCAGGTGAATTGATGGCAATTAGTGCTTTATCAAACCCAACACTCCTCAGTGATGTAGCCATCAAAGGACTTGAATTTAATACCATGCCAATCGGAAGCGGAGATTTAATATCAAGTTGGAATAGTGAATTAGAACGGGCAGAAGTTGATTTTGATTTAATCCGATTACCGGATAGTATTATCCCTGACACCATTCATAGTTTGAAAGTTTCGGGTTATTTATACCCTAAAAATGAAGAACAACAGCTCGATTTAACTTTGGGTACACAAGGCTTTTATTTAAAGAGCTTGGAGCCATTTACTAAAAGCTTTATGGATAGTTTGGATGGCAGAATAAGCGGATATATCGATGTGTTGGGTGCTTTTTCTGAGCCAGTGCTGAGCGGTAATTTTGATATCGTTGACTCTCGGTTTAGAGTAAAGTACTTGAATACCACCTATTACGCTAAAAATGAAAAACTGCGTATTGAGTCGGATTGGTTTGGCTTTGACAATTTAAAGTTAATCGACCAAAACGGAAACAAGGCAAATACAATTGCAACCGTATATCACGACAATTTTACCAATTTCAATTACGATGTGAGTATCGATATGAAGGATTTCTTGGTACTCAATACCACTAAATACGATAATGATTTGTACTACGGAAAAGGTTTTCTTACTGGTTACACCAACCTTTCTGGTTATGATCAAACGTTGTTTTTGGAACTGAATGCGAAAACGGCTAAGCAGAGTGAATTCGTTATTCCACTGACGGGTGCAGCAGAAATAGGTCAGAGCGACTTTATCACATTTGTAAACTCTGATGGAAGCATTGAAGAAGAGGATAAAAAAGGTGTGGACTTAAGCGGAATTGAAATGACTTTTAATCTAAAAGTTGATCCAACGGCAAAAGTTCGAATGATATTCGATGAAACCACCGGAGACGAATTAAGCGCTCGGGGTGCGGGAAATATAAAACTAGAAATAAACTCTGAAGGAGATTTTGGGATGTACGGAAAATACCGAGTTACTTCAGGGGATTACGGTTTCACGTATAAAAAAGCATTTAGCAAAAAATTCACCTTGGAAGAAGGAGGAACCATCGCTTGGACCGGTGACCCGCTGAATGCCGATTTGGATATAACTGCGATATATAACGTTCGGGCACCGCTAGGCGACATTTTAAACGACTCTACTATGACTACTAAAGTCAATAACGAATGCCTAATGAAAATGACGGATAAATTGTCAAACCCCTCTATAGACTTTGGGATAAGATTGCCCAATGCCTCGCCCGGAATTGCCAATCAGGTAAAGAGTCAAATGTCCAGTCAAGAGGAAGTGAATAAGCAGGTATTTTCACTCTTACTGTTTAATCGTTACGCACCGCCACAAAGTGGATTTAATGCAGGAGGAATTGGACAAGCTACTTCGAGTGAT
>CBFIBQ010000048.1:0-10956 GCA_965660875.1 Salibacteraceae bacterium
CTTGGTTGGTCAATACGATTTGGAAGGTGGACAAATAGAGTTAGAGGGCATAGCAATTGGTGGTCCAAGCCAAAACTTGATTCCAGGTCATGAAGATATCCGTTTGGTTGAGCAGGAGTTTGCTCTAAAAAAATTCAACACGGTGTATCAAAACCTTGAAATGGTGTTGGATGCGGGCTTACTAAAGAAAGATAAAGCACTGCGAATTAAAACCATGCTTGACTTATTTGGCCTGCATAGGTTAAAGCAAAAACTACCTACCCAACTATCGGGCGGCCAACAACAGCGTTTGGCGCTTGCAGTTGCACTTATTGATTTGCCTAAACTATTGCTGCTAGACGAACCGTTTGCTCATTTTGACCCCCAATTAAAAAGCAGAATATTCGAGTATTTGAGAACACAGATTGTTGAACAGCAGATTACCATTGTAACGGTAACTCATGACTATAGAGAAACATTAAAGCACGCTACTGAGGTATTGATATTAAATAAAGGCAAGAAAGTTCAGCTGGACAGCCCGCAAAACTGCTACCATTTTCCAAAAGATATTTATTCGGCTGGTTTATTAAGTGAGTTCAATTTACTAGAATTTCAAGATGCTACTTATATGGTTAGACCAGAAGAAATCTCTATTGTAAACAAAAAGGAGATGTTTAAAGCTATGGTGGTCAACAAAGAGTTTGGAGGTCACCATTCGGAGTTACTGGTACAGCTTCAAAATGGGTCAAGCCTGTTATTGTATGCTGCCAATACTAAGAATATAGAAGTAGGCGATAGTGTCGGACTAGCAATTGAAAACTTAAACAGAAAAGTTAATGAGTCGGAACGCATCGAATATTTGGACTAAGCTACCAGCAGATTGGAGCGACTTACTCGCCGATGAGCTACAAAAACCGTATACGAAAGAGTTGTCTGAAAAAGTTAATGAAGCCTATCAAAATAAAGACATTTTCCCTCCTCAAGAAGCCCTATTTGCGGCATTTGAATTTTGTAAACTGAAGGACATCAAAGTAGTTATTATTGGTCAAGATCCATACCATGGAACGGGTCAGGCAAATGGCTTGTGTTTTTCCGTTTCAGAAGGACAGCCGAAGCCGCCTTCCCTTAAAAATATATTTAAAGAGCTCATCAGTGATATTGGAATACAAAAGGAATCGGGCGATTTGTCGGATTGGGCGAAACAGGGGGTCTTATTGCTCAATACGGTTTTAACAGTTGAAGCTCATAAAGCGAATAGTCATAAAAGTTTGGGCTGGAGAAAATTTACTCGTGCAATCATTAAGCGCCTCAACGAAACACAAGAAGAATTGGTTTTTATGTTGTGGGGCGGTCAAGCAAAAAAGTTTGAAAAAATGCTGGACACCTCAAAACACTTGGTATTAACTAGCGGTCATCCTTCGCCATTAAGCGCCAATAAAGGACATTGGTATGGCAATAAGCATTTTAGCAAGTGCAATACTTTTTTAAGCAACCAAGGAAAACCCACTATAAACTGGTAGGCCTTTTTCTAGGATACTTCAATACAGTTCACCTGAATTAAAAAAGAGCGCTTGCAGGCAAGCGCTCTTCTTGTTTTATTGAACTACAATTCTCTTGCGAAGCAGGCTTGAGTTACTTTTTGCTTCAATGACATAAGCGCCTTTAGATAAGTTTTTGATATCAATACTGAATGCATTTAAACCCGAGAGATGTGTATTTTGATATACCTTTTCTGCAACGCTATTGTATAGTGTAATTGTTGATATACTGCCAAGTTCCCAAGTTAAATAAATACGATCAGTTGCGGGATTTGGGTATATCTGTAACAAAGAATTATCATTTTCTGTTAGCCCAGCGCAAACAGCGTCGTAGATAACTTCAACAGATTTTGATAAATTACAGCCCGCTTGAGTATTTGGGTCTGTTACCGTAACGGTCATTATTCCAGCAGTTGTTACTTGAGTTTTTTGGTTAGTTGAACCATTTCCCCAAGCGTAGGTTAGTCCTGCTGTGCTTACTTCTAGTTCTGGAATGTCATCACCACAACCTGATGTGTCGCCTACGATGTCAAACTCTGGAAAGTCTTCTACTTCAATGTTGTTTTGAACGGTATCGCTGCAGTTATCCGAATTTGTAAATGTATATTGAATGGTGTGGCTGCCTAATCCAGCTGTCATTGGGTCAAACTGAGCGCCATTTACATTCGAGCCAAAGTAGTTTCCATTGGCTGGAGTTCCTTCTACAAGGTTTCGAAGACCACCGTTGATACACCAATAGCCCAAAGTACTAAGCTGTGCATTCGGAGCTGCATGAATTACAATAGAGCCATTTGCGGAGTCAGCGCATCCATTGTTATCGGTATAAGTGTAGCGAAAGCTAGGGTTTCCAGCACCTACTGCAGCTGGATTTAAAACGTTATTGTTTATTCCACTACCGATGTAATTTCCACCAAGAGGCATTCCACCCGTAAGTTCAATACTGCTATCGTTCTCACAAATGGAAAGGTTTCCTGTGTAGCTTACGTTAGGAGCTTGAAATAAGTCGTAAAAAGCAGTGTCAACCGTTACACAGTTGTATTGATCGGTGTAGGTATAGGTAATCACATTTTGTCCTATTGTGCCACTTGTAGGGTCTAAAATATTATTGCTTACGCCAGAACCTCCATAAACGCCCCCTTTAGGTGTTGCGAAGCGCAGTCGAAGGGTATCGGAATTGGTACATTGGTTCGTTACATTAGGAAAGTTAATAATAGGGTCAGGGTATGCATTAATTTCAACTGTATCGCTCGCAAAACAACCTCGAGCGTCTGTTACCTTGCACCAAAAGCTTCCCGTTTTGGTGGCGGTATAACTTGCAGCCGTTGAGTTGTCTTGCCACAGGTAATTTAACTGTGCACCCGTTGCGTTAATGTTATAATTCACTTGAGTTTTACAGAATGTAGTATCGGGGCCTAAATTGATTTGTGGTTTGGTTAAAGTGTCCAAAACCATCATGGCTCTGTTTGACGTACAACCTTCAGAACGAAGAATCCAATTGTAGAAGAAGTAATAGTAGCCCGCTAAATTGTTTATCGTTTGGGTAATACTTACTGAACTATTTGTGCTAGTGTATGGGTAAACTGCTCCACCAGAATTCCGAAACAAATTTGATACCGAGGAACCACTCGCATCGAGTTTATACCCATTGCCAGGGTTTATGGTAAACCCTACTGCAATTTGTTCTCCCGTCGAAATTCCGTTTACGGGTGCGGTAGTAGTTTGTAACACATTATTAGAGGCATCCAATAATCTTACGGTTACGTTTCCGCTCGATCCAGGGTAAACCGTAACAGAGTCAAGGCTAACCTGAGCAGTTACATTAAAAACTAATCCATCTGTAAATGTTGTATAGGTGCCGCCACTTCCGGTGTTGTCGCGTTTGCCCATTTGATCTTTGTATAGACTGAAGGTTTCCACGTATAGAGTGTCCCTAGCCTTTAGCCCCTTAACGTGATAAACACTATCCTCCGAAACTATGGAATCACCCAATGAACTCAAATACCATCGATTTCCGGTACTTGTGTTTGATGGAGTTATGGTCGTGTCGGTGTCAAAACAAATATCCACTCTAGAGGGCAGAGTGGGGGCTGGAGGAATACTACTTAGAGATAACGCTGCCAATTTAAAGGTATCGTTAAACAAATTTTCATCACCGGTTAAACTACTGTACGCCCAAAATGTATAGGCTCCTCCATTTCGGGTATTGATGTTTCCAATCGTTAAAGTATCCGTGGTACTGGCATTTAAGCTATTAACCGTGGTGGTTAAAGTAGTATTTATTACACCACTAATTTTTACAGCTACCTGAAAATTACTTTGATTGCGTATCCCTTCATTTCGAATAACTACTTTAAATTTCATCGAGTCGTTACCACAAGCTCCATCAACGGGTTCCAAAATATCTAACACTGAAATGTCATTCGTAGGTGGTGTACCAATAAAAATTTCGCCTACGTGCATATCAAAATCCTCAGTATTATCTATTGGACCATCTTGGGCTAAGAAACCAATTATTGCAGCATTACCTGCGTAGGATGAAAGGCTGTACTTGAATTCTTTTAATGAATTTGAAATGCTTGTTGAGGAAGTAATTGCACCTAACAAGTCCCAACTGCTGCCACCATCAATAGAGATCATAACTTTCAAACTATCGTCAGCACCCATGATACCAGTATTGGCATTATTCCAATCTGTCTTAGCTGCTTTGAAAATAACGCTGTCGGTTGATTTGATATTAATTTTTGGACTCAGCAGCCATTCCTCTGCTGTATTTGTGTACAAATTGATGCGCGCCGTAGTTGCGCCCAAACTACTGGTTTGAGATGGGTTTGATTGTATCCATGCTGAAGTTGTTCCTTGAGGTGCTGGTTTTCCTGAAGCTTCGCCCCAACCATTGTGCAATGTGGAGAGGTTTGCTCCTGTGAACCCTGTGAAATTAATTTCTTGAGGGTTTGGGAAAGTTGTTGTAAAGTTGAAAATACCTTCTTTGGAGGTGTCTGCAGAACTGCAAATTACTTTCACATACATATCGTAAGAAGTAGCTCCCGTTAGCCCGGTAAGTGCGATGAGACCACCTTTATTATTTGTGGTAACAGTACCCGAAATACCGCTTCCTCGACTAAACCCAGTGGTTCCGTATTCGTACAAGACCATTTTTCCTGTTCCCGCATCGCTATCAAAAAGAATGGTATTGGTTCTGTCCGTAGTTAACGAATCTCTAAAATTATTGGGAGACTTACAGGTAGGTTCTGTGAAAACATATGTTCTGCCCGAGTCGGGAGCACTGCTCAAGCTCGTAGTTTCTAAAGTTGAAGAAGCACTGGGATTAGCTCCAGTTCCGTTTAAGGATAAAAAAGTACCTGCACCTGTTGTTGTTCCGCTCAGTCCGATTGATGCAGTTGGACTGGTTGGGCTTGAACTTTCGGGACGATAGATAAATTCAATTTTATTAGAGCCCTCATAGATTTTTACCTGAAAAGATATTACTTCATTTCCCGATGTGTAATTCCATTCCCATTTAATCCATTCAAAAGTAAATACCTGATTGGGTGTTGTTCCAGTAGTTATGTATGTAGCTTTAGAATTACTTGCTCTTCCATCCAAATCATCCCAAAGTGGGGCAATAATAGGTTCTGCTACATTGTCTAAATCATTCCCCGTCCTTGAGTTCGTATTTGAAGTGTCCAAGTGTATAAAACCATTAGAACTTGCTTTTATGTGGGTATAATTAACCCCACCGTAATTTAATGTAAAACCAAGTGAAATAGGACTGGTGAGGGCGTCGTCTGCTTCAATGCTATTGGCATTTGTACCTCCGGTAATCTCTGTGAATGTTCCTGAGCTGGCGCTAAAGATATAATCTGCCTGACTCTTGAGTGTATTAGAAAAAGTAAGAGTTAAAGCTGCGAGTAGAGTGTATTTAAACGTTTTCATGTGTAGTTTTTTACTGTTAATCGTATTGTTCTTAAGTGCTGCTAAGTTTATCCAACTGGTTCAATACAGTCGCGTTCATTAAACGGTTGTTTTTCAATTCTTAAATCATTTGCAGAATCGACTTGAAAAACTCCCTTTTGTTGGGGTGGATAAACCTGAATTATTCTTGTAATAGTAGCTATCAATTCCGCCTTAAAGATAATACAATATTCAAATTTAGAAACAAAGTTGGGGTAAACGGTGATATTAATTAGTTCAACCATAGAACTGAGGTTAAATTAAAGGGTACACCAACCAATTAAACTCGGGTGCTTAATTTAAACACAGTTACTTCAGGGCGAATACCAGATCGTCCAGGAAACCCAAGAAACCCAAACCCTCTGTTGACGTATAAATGGCGGTTTTTTTCTGTGTATAAACCGGCCCATTTGGGGTATTTGAACTTAACAGGACTCCATTTAAAGAAAGGTAAATCAATCCCGAATTGCATACCATGTGTATGACCGCTCAGGGTTAAGTGTACTTTTTTAGCATGCACTTTTACTTGGGCATCCCAATGCGACGGGTCGTGAGACATTAAAATTGTAAAAGCATTTTTAGGAATCGATTTTAAAGCCTCATTTAAGTTTCCATGTTGCGGAAAAGGTGGTAAGCCCCAATTCTCGACACCTGCCAAAAATATTGTGCTGTTGGATTGTTCAATGGCCACGTGGGTGTTGTCTAACAACTGGAATCCCATTTCATGGTGTATGTTTTTTAATGCGTTGAGGTTTTCTGCTTTTTCTTTCTCGCTAGGCCAAGAAACGTAGTCTGCATAATCGTGATTTCCTAAAATGGCAAACTTTCCATATTTTGCATTAAGCGACTTAAACGATTCAATATACGGAAGCGCTTCTGTTGCTAAGTTGTTTACTAAATCGCCAGTAAACAACAGCAGGTCGGGCTTGGCTTGTTTTATCGCTTCTATGCCTTTTTTGAATCCTTCTAATCGATCGAAGGAACCAAGATGTGCGTCGGAGATTTGAACCACTTTAAAATTATCGAATGCCTCCGGTAAATCCGGTGAGGAGAGCTCAACCGTCCGTGTCTTAAAATGATACTTTCCATAAACAAGACCGTATAGTAGGTAGCCCATAAGTGCAACCGTCAGCCCCGAAAAAACCACGTCAGCAAGCAAATTTCTAGCTGGAAAACCCGTTAGACTCAGCAATTCTATTTTGGATAATAGAAAACCAATAATTCGGAAAACATCTTCCAGAATCAACCCTATAAAAAGCAGCAATTTGCCTATAATCCATGAAAAACCAATACTGTTCACAATGTTTTCAGAATAAGTGAAGCTTTTTTGGTTCACTCTTGCGCTGTATAGATAATGACTCATGCCTACATACGAAAGCACAGAAAGTAATCCGTAAATTAGAATAAAAAATAGATTAGCAGGCGCTGCAAAATGTCCCCATAGAGCATAAGCAGGGTAAGCTTCAAATATTAGAATGAACAGTAAAATAAAAAATAGCATGGCGCAAAATTAGTTGCCTTATGGCTTGGAAGGTTACAGCAGTTCTGCGCTTTGGTAAAGAATGGTAATACTACTTCTTTCCAATTGCGGGCATTAGAAGGAACTCATTAGTTTTGCACGAAACATTAAACAATATGCCAAAATATAGGTTACTCAGTCACGAAGAATTGCGAGAGTTTAAGGAAGAATTCATTGAATACTTGGTAGTGAATGGAATTACAGGAGAGGAATGGGCAAAAATAAAGGATGAAAAGCCAAAAGAAGCGGTCAAAATAATGGACCTGTTTAGTGATGTCATTTTTGAGGCGGTGATGCGCAAAATCGAATACCTAGAAATAAGAACTGCTAACGAAGTTCAAACATTCCAGTGTGCAGCAAAAAAGCTCACTATGGTGGGTATGAAAATAGATGCACAGTCGGATATTGATTTTACCAAACCTGAAGATGTTGAAAAAGCTATGAAGCAACCTCCCGGTGATATTGAGGTGTATTCGGCAAGTAGAGATTATAAGTCGGAACGAGAACAGGAGCTGTTCTCAATGACAGAAAATGGAGCTCGAATTACGGATGGCAAATTGTTTAAAGCATTGAGTTTGGCCTTAGCAGAATCCGTTGATTCAACATCTTAAAAAAGTCAACCATTGAATACCGAATTAAAGTTAAACGTGTTTAAACACTGCCAGTCAATTATTGCACATAAACGCAGCAAGCTGCAAGAGCAATTGGAAGCTGCTCGTGAATCCGCTAATTCTGAAACAAAAAGTTCGGCAGGGGATAAGCACGAAACTGCCAGAGCGTTGGCTCAATTGGAGCAGGAAAATTTATTGAAGCATTTTGATTTTCTAAATCAACTGCAAGCCGACTTGGAAAGTATTGATCCTACCGAATGTTTGCAGAAAGTGACACGTGGTGCTTTGGTCAAAACGGATAAACTCCACATCTTTTTTGGCTTAGCCATAGGCTCTATAAAAGTTGAAGAGCAGTCAATTTTTGGTGTTTCCATGTCGTCTCCAATAGGAAGGGCGGCAGCAGATAAAGGTATAAATGATCGTTTTGTGGTGAACGGTTCTGCACATATTATAGAAACTATTTCTTGATGCGTGTTGCGGTAATAGGAGGAGGAGCCGCAGGCTTTTTTGCCGCTATTTCGGTAAAAGGACATCATGCAAACGCAGAAGTCGTTTTGTTTGAAAAAACATCTAAAACCCTGTCTAAAGTCAAGATTAGCGGTGGAGGTAGATGTAATGTGACGCATCATTGTACCGACCAATCGGGACTTCCGTCTTTTTACCCTAGGGGAAAGCAATTTTTAAAAAAGGCATTTCACCAATTTAGTGTCACCGATACCATCAATTGGTTCGAATCACGAGGAGTGCAATTAAAAGTGGAGTCCGATAATCGTATGTTTCCTAAAACAGATTCTTCTCAATCGATTGTTGATGCTCTGGAAAGCGCTTTTTTTGATGCCGGTTGTATAATAAAAACGAAATCACCTGTGAGCCAAATGCTTTCAACCCCAAAAGGTATTCAGCTGGTAATAAATGGGCAAGAACTTTTGTTCGATAAAGTTATTGTGGCATCTGGGGGCAGTCCCAAAAAAGCGGGCTTGGATTGGTTGGCTCAAATGGGGCATAAGATAGCAGCACCAGTACCCAGCTTATTTACCTTTAATATGCCCCAGCAGCCAATAACAGAGCTAATGGGTGCTGTGGCACCTGATTCTAGGGTTCGAATAGTAGGAGAGAAGCTCGATAGTATCGGCCCTTTACTCATTACACATTGGGGTATGAGTGGACCTGCCATACTCAAATTATCTGCTTTTGGAGCGAGAATTTTGGCCAATAAAGACTACCACTTTCAAATTAGTGTTTCTTGGGTAAATACACTTTCTGAAGAAATTCTGAGGACTTTGATTTACCAGCAAAAAGAACAAAAAGGAATGCAGCAATTATCCAACTTTAGGTTAGAAGGTCTGCCAAAGCGGGTGTGGTGGTTTTTGTTAAAAAAAATTGATTTACCTGTAGATAAACGTTGGATAGATATATCAAAAAAGGACGTCAATCGCATGGTAAATATATTGCTCAACGATGAGTACAACGTCCGAGGTAAAACCACTTTTAAGGAAGAGTTTGTGACTTGCGGAGGCGTCAGTTTAAACGATGTAAGCGCAAATACCTTACAAAGTAAAAAGGTGCCCAACTTATATTTTGCTGGCGAAGTATTGGATATCGATGGCGTAACCGGAGGGTTTAACTTTCAGTCCGCTTGGACCACAGGGTATATCGCGGGCAAATTAAACTAGAAGTGAAAGCGCACTCTCAAATGTGGCCTTACTATCGGCTCTAGGTCCGTATACTTGCTATCCATATAGTTTCTTCCACCTATACGCGCTACACCTTCAAATGAAATGTTTTTCCCAGCATAAATGCGAAAACCAAGCAGTCCATATACGGTAAAGAAATTGGTGGTATTCGTCAATGAATCTTGATAAGTCTCCTCCGATTGTCCTAGATCTACTCCCAGCCCTGTGACCAATTCGTAAGAGGTCATATCCATGTCTTCGCGCCATACATAAAAATTCATATCCGCACCACCAGAGAACTTTAACCCTAAACCACCGGGTGTTGTAAGAAAGGTGGGGTCCATATTGTATACCAAGGGTACCGATACACCGAGTAAGGTGTTTTTGAAGCGATACTCATAGTCTACTTCAAGTTGCCTGGCAATGAGCATAGCAAAGTTGAATCCTACTGAATGTTGTTCATCAGCGGTTGTAATCGTCATTTGTTGGTTACCCGTATTTTCGAAAAAGGGATCCGGCTTCACTGCATTTTCATCTTTGTGTTCAATTTCTTTGAAGTCAAGACGCTTACCCGAAGCATAAACAATGGAAGCAACTTTTTCTACAGATATAGAGTAAAATGGCCCATTTGGAGTGTTGTGTTTTTGGTACTTAACGGTTTCTGGTGACACGTTAATATTGGTTGCTTTTATGGAACTGCCATCCGAAAGGTATATCATATCTTGAGCCGAAAGACCAAGAGACAACATAGTCAAAGTAATAGCAGCAATGAGGTGGAGTAAAGTTTTCATAGTCGTTTTATTTGGTACAAAATTAATACTATTATGTGCTTCTATTCTAAAAACTATAGCAGTGCAAAACTGAGCCGTTTGAAGCATGATTATATTCGGAACCTAATCAGCAAAAAGCAAGCCACAATTATTCGATAGGCTCACCATCTAGGTTGGTCGTTAGTACTTCACTCATATAGTCGAAAAACGGGCGCATGGCGTGAAAAGCATTAACCATATGATCCACCAAGTGATCCGACGTAATCAATGCAGGGTCGATTGACTCCTGAACCAGAAACTGCTTATAGCGCAAGAATTCAATTGCTGGGTCATCTTTTTCAAAACCTTTGGGTGCAGTTTTTAGCTGTTCGCCCAAGAGACTTTTAAAATGAGTTTTAAATGCTTTGTCTGAAACAATTGAACGAATCGGTTCTGGGTCTGCTTGTATTTGCTGTCTAATACGCAGTAAATCTTCTTTGTTAGGTCCCCAGAAGCCCCCAGCGATAAAGGATTTCTTTGGTGCGATTTGAAAATAATAGCTGCCTCTTAGTTGTTTGGTAGCTCTTTTGTAACCTCCGGCAAACCAGGTCTTATACGGCGTTTTATCCTTACTGAACCGTATATCTCTGTATATGCGATACAGCGCTTTTTTACCACTTGGAGTTTCAATATTGTCCGATTGCGCGAGCCGAAGCAGCAGTTGTTCTGAAAACTCTACTAAATTGCCGTGAGCCGCTTCGTATCTTTTTTTATTCTGTTGAAACCAATCGCGGTTGTTGTTCAGCTCTAATTCATTTAAAAACGCTACGGTGGATTGTTGTATTTGAACCATAAATTAAGTTTGAATAACGCCTACATTAAAACGTTTCTTAATCGGTGCTCCGTTAGCCACCTCAATACCCATACTGATCCAAT
>CBFIBQ010000049.1:0-9666 GCA_965660875.1 Salibacteraceae bacterium
CCATTTTAGGACGTCGGATTGCAATAAATATGGCGGGGAGTGATGTGCGCATGACAAGTCATACCGGAGGTTCTGGTATTCTTGTGGTTTACGGCTACGAGTACATTTTACGCCCAACAAATGGAGGAGATACATTGACCGTTAACGACGAAAAGCACATTCATTTTATAGAGCGCATTTTACTTGAACAGTGCCCACAGTATAACGATCTGGGAAAGCGAGAGAAAAGAAAATTTGTTAAATGGGAGAATTTTGAGAAACTAATGCGTTGGGCGAATGACAACTGCGCGATTAAAGAAAACGAATAATTATGAAGATTATAGCATTTGCAGGGAGTACAAGTTCTACATCAATAAATAAGCAGTTGGTCACCTATGCTTGCAGTTTGATCGAAGGGCACGAAATTTCTGTTTTAGACTTAAACGATTACGAAGTAACCGTATTTAGCGAGGACAAGGAGCGGGAACAGGGTTTTCCGCAAAAAATAAAAGAATTGGCTGCATTAATCGACTCGGCAGATTGTTTAGTAATTTCATTAGCAGAGCACAACGCGAGCTACACGGCAGCCTATAAAAACACCTACGATTGGTTGAGCAGATTACCCAACCGAAAAACACTGGGAGAAAAACCAGTTTTTCTTATGGCTACATCACCAGGTGGCAGAGGAGGGGCTAGTGTTTTAGAAGCCGCTTCAAATCGCATCCCAAGAGACGGTAGTGAACTGGTTGCTCAGTTTTCTTTGCCCAAGTTCAACGATAACTTTAAAGACGGTAAAATTGTAAATAAGGAATTAGATGATGAATTAAAAGGATTGATTTACAAGCCAGGAATTTTTGATAAATAAAATTCTTAATCTACTCGACTTTCAATAGTAAATTTGTAGAAGCAAATCGTAACTAAAACGAATATGAAGTCAATCAATCCAGTTTTTTTTTCATTTTTCGGTATTATCTTATTGCTCTTATCTGAAGAAATAAGATCTCAAGGTATAAAACTTAACTGGGGAAAATCTTATGCCAGTAGCTATCAAGGGGTAGTAAATGTAGTGTTCGACGACAGCTCGAACTTTTACGTTGGTGGAATTTTTAATGACACTATTAACTTTGATCTTAATACAGCAAAAACTAATATTGGCGTTTCAGGACATGCTGGCATAAATTCGCCAGATTTCTTTTTATCAAAACACGATTCTACAGGAAATTTTATCTGGGGCTTAAATTGGGGTAGTAGATCACATGATATACTCCTAGATTTTGATATTGACTCAAAGGGCAATACTATTCTTTGTGGGAGGTTTGAAGATACCGTTGATTTTGACCCCGGACCAGGGGTAGTAATGAGAGCAGCTCAAGGTATTGAAGACCTTTTTTTAATGAAAATATCTCCTTTAGGAAAGTTAATTTGGGTCCATACCCTTACGGGATCGCATGGTTCAGATTTGCGTGCGGTTGAAGTTACGGACTCTGATGAAATTATAGCTCTGGGCTCAATAAATGGAAACCCAGATTTTAATAAGAGTGCTGCGGTTGATACGCTTGGCAGCTCTATTACACCTCGAACTTTTATATGGAAATTAGATTCGGCAGGAAATCATTTATGGGTAAAAAGTCATAAAGTTCAAGGTTCGGGGAATATGAGTTACGGTTTTCAGCTTCAGTTAGATTCAAATGACCAAATTTATTTTTGTGGTCAATACCTTGGAGTCGTTGACTTTAATACCGGAAGTCAACAAACGGCAAAGAACTCATCCGGTCAACGAGATGCCTACGTTTCTAAATTGGATAAGAGCGGTAATTTAATTTGGGTAAAATCTTTTGGTGGAGTAAAAACTGACATCGTAACTGAAATTGCCTTAGATAAAAATTCTGACATTGTATTGACTGGCTATTGGAATGGTACTGTCGACTTTGACCCTGGTTCTGGAGTTCAACTACTCACTACCAAAACTAATAACAACAATGGACAAGAAGAATTCTTTGTACTACGTTTAGATTCTAACGGAATTTTTAAATGGGTAAATAGTATTGATGCTTTTTACCCACATGGGTTGGTTGTAAATCAAAAAGGAAATATAATATTAACAGGCGGTTACAGAGGGTTGACAGACTTTGACCCTGGAGTTTCTAGCCATTTTGAAAGTCCTGTTGGGTTAGCAGATAGTTATATCTTATCATTAGATTCTACAGGAGGCTTTAACTGGGTAAAAACTTTTGGCGACCGATCGGATAACTTTAGTTTTAATTGCACTATTGATAGTGAAGGTAGGTTTTTAGTTACAGGAAGTGCGATTCAAATCATTGATTTAGATCCAGGTGAAGATACAGTGTTAAGTTCTACTGGAACTTATGTTCAATTTTTTGACACCTGCACTATCCAAAATACCTGGGATACAATAGTCGCTTGTGATTCCTATACATGGTCAAATGGAGTAACTTATTCAAATAGTAATTACAGTGCAAAAATTCTTGATTTTGATTCGGTTGGGTGTGATTCCATAAGCCATTTATGGTTAACTATTTACAAATCCAATTTTGCTTTAGATAAACAAGTAGCATGCGACTCGCTTAAGTGGATAGATGGTAATGTATATTCTTCTGATACTTATTTCACACATAAACATTTACTTAAAACTAAAAAAGGTTGTGATTCATTGGTGTATTTAGATTTAAAAATCATCAATTCCTCAGATTCCGAAGATTCGGTTATTTCCTGTGATACTTATAAATGGATTGATCAAAAAACATACACTACTTCTGATACCACAGCTCAGCATATACTTAGGAATTCGTTGGGTTGTGATTCAATAGTAACATTAAATCTTGAAATTCTAAATAGCTCGTTCGATACAATTAATGCAAGAAGCTGTTTTTCATATAAATCACCTTCAGGATTATATAGTTGGGCATCTTCAGGTGTCTACAGTGATACATTAAAGAATTCGGTTGGATGCGATAGCGTGTTGAGTGTTCAGCTGAAGATTGATACAGTAAATATAGGTATATATCGCTCCAAAGATTCATTGGTATCACTAGCTCAAAACGCTAGCTATCAATGGCTTAAATGTGATACTACCACGTTAATAAACAATGAGATTAGTAAGAATTTAATTGTACCAAATAATGGTCGATATGCTGTTATTGTCACTCAGGGTCAGTGTGTTGATACATCCGCCTGCATCGAGGTTACTAACCTTTATACTACTAACCTTAAAGCGACTCAAAAAAGCGCGGTTTACCCTAACCCCACTAAAGGAGAGCTTATAATTGAATTTAATAACCCAGTAAAAGATATTTCCATTAAGGTTTACAGTTATTCCGGCTCATTGATTAGTAAATACGAAGCAATCGGAAAAAAAAGCCATGTTTTAAGTCTACCAAATCCCAAAGGCGTTTACGTTATAAAAATAAAAGGTGATAAAATTCACGAGACTCATCAGGTTATTAAATTATAAACGCTGACTTAACTACTGGTCTATGAATAACTAAAGCCTTAATACCTTGTCACCAACTGTCTCGTAAATTGGCCATTTTCAAAACCGACTTCCACAATGTACGTTCCTGGTGATTCAATAGTCAACTTATAGTGATTATTTCCTTGATTAATATCCTGAACCAGCTGACCCTGCATATTGTAAATCGACACCCGTTTAGCTGGCGCAAATTTCGAGGTTTCAATGGTTATTTGACCTGTAGTAGGGTTTGGAAAAATGGAAGGCTCTTGTCTAGACCTATCTTCGACTTTTAAAAAATTATAAGTAATACAATTTGAGGTATCTCTACATCTGTTATTTGATAACTCTACTGCATAGTTACTAGATACAGTTGGTTTAAAGAATCTATTTGTTTCAGACGTGATTAGATTGAAACCATTACTACATTCCAACCATTGATAATTGACATTTAATTGTTTTGAATTTAAAAATCCACCTGACCGTTGAACGTCTTTATTGAAGGCGTAAATTAAGATATTCTGACTAACTATGCTATCGCAGCCCAATGAATTAGAAATCGTATCAATATAAACTCCTGTTTCAGTTACCCTTTTTCCAGAAATTAAAGTGTACGACCTACAAGACGTATCTTGAAAGTTAAAGTAACTGTTTTTTAGAATATCTACATTGATAAAAAGTATACTATCACAATATTTAGAGTTAGCAATTGTATCCTGATACAATCCACTAGTAGTCCAAGTGTATTTATTACTAGGCGATGTAAAGCTTTCACAAGAAAAAACGTTTAATGAATCAATTGTTGAATTGTTTACCGTAAGTAAATAAGTTAAAATACTGTCACAATCGTTGCTACTAACTAAAGTGTCATTATAAACACCGCTAACACTCCAATTATATTTACCTGAAGGAGATAGGTAAGTATCGCAAACCGTCTTTCTAATTGTATCGTATACAGTTGGTATTATGGTTAATTGTATAGTCAATATGGAGTCACATCCCAAATTGTTTACCAATGTATCCTTATAGGTTCCATTGGCTGTCCATAAATATTTTCCACTTGGGGAGTTTAAACTATTGCACGTTGAAGTACTTATTTTGGTGTATGTAGATGTGTCCCGTGTAAAAAAAATGTACAGAATACTATCACATTTATTTGAATTTATTAATGTATCAGCATAGGTGCCAGATTGAGTTATAAAAAACCTACCACTAGGAGATTGAATTGCTGAGCATGCTCGAATCCTAATAGAATCAATACTTGAGTTATTTATTGTTGCATGAACAGTTATAAAGCTATCGCAGCCATTTTTATTTATCAGTGTATCCTTGTAACTCCCTGACTTAATCCATTTGTATTTACCACTAGGCGATGTTATTTCATAACAGGCGGTATCGTGTGTTATGGTTGAAGACGATAAGTTGGTGTATTCAACCCTAATAACGCTGTCACAGCCACTGCTATTTGTCAAAATATCTTGAAAAACCCCCGTTTTTTTCCATGTTTTTGTACCTGATGGGGATAAAAGCGAATCACAGTTTGATGTCACTATTGTATCATAAGTGTTTTTATACACAGTGAGGTTTATTGTGAGCAAACTGTCGCAACCATGAACATCAAGGACACTATCTTTATAAACGCCTGATTTAGTCCATGTGAGTAATCCGCTTGGAGATTTCTTACTATTACAAGTTGTGTCAGTCAAAGTGGTAACAGCAGTGGGGCAATCGTCAAGTCCAATTATAAATAGACCCTGTTCGTTTTGCTTTGCACGATAGGTAGTGGAGGTACCTGTAACACCCAGGGTAATTGAGTCTTGAAATCCTCCTGTTAAAAGGAGCTCGTTGTTTCTAGTTAAGAAATGGAAATTCATGTAATCATCTCTACTTTCTCCAAATATCTCTACATTTTTAAAGTTACCATTCGATCTTAATGTCAAGACATATCCATCGCGTGAATTTAGATTTGATGTTCTAAAATTTATTCCTGAGGAAGGATTAAAATCCATTTGACCTTTGAATTGACCAGTTAATTTTATTTCATTAGTCGGGGTAATAGCGCAATCGTATATCGAAGTGTTATTTGAGTTGCCATAAGACCCTGCCCAGGTATAATTCCAATTTTTATCCCATTCAGTTATGAATACACTGCTTTTTTGAGGGTCTGCAGAAGTAAAATTATTTGTACCAGAATTAGGGTTTAAATCAATAGTGCCTGTATAGTCGCCACAAAAGACAACGGAGCCACTTTTCTTTATCTCAAATTTTCGTATAAATGAATACTTGTTGGAGGATAAACTTTTATGTTTTACATAGTTTAATCCCGAGTCAAGTTTTAATACATAAAACCCATTATTTCCCCTTATAGAAGTCTTAGCCACAGCGTTCGATGGGTCTACATCTGCAATTCCATTTTGAGATAAATAACCTAACAATAAAAACTGCTGCGAGTCAATTTCAGCTAATTGGTGAATTGAATTAAATGAACCTGCGTCAGAAAGAAAATACTTGCTATTTACATACTTCCCAGTGGAGGAAAGTCTTAGGATATACCCACTATTATTAACTCCTGTATTTGACGACTTGACTCCAATGCCAGGATCAAAATCTACGAAGCCTTTGTAGCCACCTCCTACAACAATTTCACCATTTTGCTTTTTAACAAAGGAACTAATTCCGACACTTGAATTCATTGCTGCTTTAATATGGTCGTGCCATATTAAATTAAATGAAGTATCGTACTTTGCAATAAAAGCATCTCTATTCGATATACTCTTCAAATATTTTTTTCCAATCTTTAAATCAATATCCAAAGAGTCTTCAAAAGTTCCATATAAATATAAGTTATTAGAATCATCTATGAAAACTTTGATATGGTCGTCGTTCTCGGGTCCACCAATCGTATATCCGGCTTTAAATTTACGACTACTGTCATATTTAGCTATTACGATATCTCTTTTGCCAACGGACTTTACTATATGACTGGTAGTGCCAAAATCTGCATCAACAGAATCTTTAAATGGAAAAGTAAAATAAAACGCATTTGACTTGTCTATAGCAAATGAAGTAAAACCAATTATTGATCCAGTTTGTGCCATAGACCATTTGATCTTTTGAGCATGCGTCTGCAACCCAAATAGAATTAAAACAACATTAAGTACAATAGAAACCTTTTTAAGGTTGATTTTGATTTTCATAGGCTTGACTATGTTAAACAAGTATAGTCCTAACAAACTTCGGTAAAAATTACGATTTAAGAAATAATATTTTTTTAAGTTTATCCTGCTTTTTAAGACTAACAACCAAATGCGGTATGGGTTAGTTGCAAAACCGTCAATGCAGTCTTAGGTACCATTTAAAGGAAATGTGGTTATTGCTTTACTAGCTGATTAATTAGGTTTAAAACTTATTGTTTTATCAAGCTCTGTCTAATTATATTTCCGTTTTCGAATTGGACCTCCACAACATACATTCCTTGTTTTTCAATAGCTAAGTTGTATTGATAATCGGTTGCATGAATTGTTTGAATCAACTGACCCTGCATATTGTAAATCGACACCCGTTTAGCTGGCGCAAATTTCGAGGTTTCAATGGTTATTTGACCTGAACTAGGGTTTGGGTAGACTAAAAATCGAGGAGATTCATTCTCAATTTGGCCTACAGGAGCCTCATAAAGCAATAATTGATAGGCATTCACTCTACCGTAACCATTTTCATTGTTCGGCATTTTTTGACCCGTTAAACTGTCTTGGTCGGCAGTTGCGTGCAATGCTTGGAGTACCTCTGAATAAGTTGCCTCTGGATTCTTCTCTAAGTACAAGGCAATAATTCCAGCAACAGCGGGAGCGGAGAAGCTGGTTCCGTCAGTAACCGAGTGTTGACCACCCAAATACAAAGTACTTCTACCAGATTGCGCTTTTTCCGTTAATATTTGGGACGGTTGAGCTGTGATAATGCGTTCACCAGGACCTGTAATATCGGGTTTAATGACACCCACACGATTGGGGCCTCTGCTACTGAAACTTGCGCGTTCTAGTGGCTTATTGGGAAAAGTTTGGAGCACCGAATCCACATCGCGCATTTCGCTTCGCACGGTATATGCGCCAACGGTAACGACCTTTTCGGAACTGGCGTATGCTGTACCAATGTTTTGATCTGTATCCGGTTCAACGTATCGTCCCAGCTTTCGAGTCTGTGCTGGAGTTCCCGCCGCAGCTGCTCGGTAGATAAAATCTGAGTTGCATGTCCTGCGAGACAATGGTCCCGACCAACCGTCAACCGTTCCCTTGCCTGTAAACTGCATGCGCCAAAACCGATTCATTTCCTCACTATCAATATCTACGAAAAAGCCGTAGGAGTTGCCAATCTTTTCCAAGTACATGGTCACAACACCAATTACCGCATTGCCGTTTTTAAACGTGTCGATTACAGGCCGTCCAATGGTTTGAAACATATTTCGGAACCCCGTTTCCGCATCAGCCGAACAACAGGGTGACCGATTTTCTGCGGCTACATTAATCCTTAAGTTTTTAAAATCGGCTTCATCACCATAAAAACTCATGTAAGCACCGCTATCTCTTTGGCAAAGAGCTGAATTGGAATACATACTTCGAAACCAAGTGAAGGCCGTATCGCTATTGAGGTCATAACGCACGTGGTGCATCACCGTTCCGGCGTTTCCAGCACTGGTTACCAAAACACGACCTGCTTTTTCGTCCAGCATTTTTTCTATCATTTGGGTGGGTAGGTCTTCACCGTCGTGGCTGCCTTCTATGCCGCCTAAACTAATATTGATTACCGCAGGTTTACCAACCGCCTCAGCTTGTTTGAAAATGTAGTTTATGCCATCCACAATCTGTAACGTATGCGGTAAGCGATTGGTGTAATCTAAGGTGGAAGGTCGAATACCTACAACCACAATATCTGCTTCTGGCGCCATTCCTTTAACGTCCGACCGAACTTTTCCGCCACCAGCAGCAACGCCCGTTACTGGTGTTCCATGCCCGTCGTAGGTGGTATCCAAGTAGTTGTTCATTGCACCGGCATCAATATCGACATTGGTGTATTCTGTTCCGTAGCCATAAGGAGCAAGTGATCCGCTAAAATCGTTTTGATCCCAAAAGGCTAAAATTCGAGTAGTGCCGTCGTCGTTTTTAAAATCGGGATGCGTAGGGTCAATGCCCGAGTCGATTACCCCAACCACCACGTCTTTTCCTGTATAGGCTTGTTGTAAGCTTCCTCCGCCCGAATGCGCGATATTTGACTTGGTCTGATTTAGTGCCGTAGCATCTTGCACCGTTATCGGACTCTGATGCAATTCTATTTTCTCTATGCCTTTTACTGAAGCCAGTTCCTCTAATTCTGACAGGGGAATACGTATAGAAAACAGGTCCTCGTATTGGTACTTTATAGTTCCCTCGTGTGTATCTAAAAACGATTGTATACTAGTTGAATGTCCTTTAACTATCGCGTGAAGTTGATTGTTCGAACTTCTTGATTGTGAATAATTTTCATTATTTAAAAGCTTCCATGCTTGATAGGAGAGAGGTGACTGTTGACTGACCCCTAAAATCGGCAGCAAGCACAGAGCAAGTACGGTTTCTTTTAGTCTATACATATTGGCGATAAAAATAGCGGTATTTAACGTCCAAAAGAAATAAGTTATCGTTCTATGCAATACATTCGAAGAAAATCTAAGGTAGTATGGCATTAGTAGAATCAACAATGATGGAATTAGGCACCAAAGCTCCAGAATTTACCTTGTTAGACACGGTTACTGGTAAAAAGAATAGCCTTAATGAATTAAAATCGGATAAAGCTACAGTAGTGATGTTTATCTGCAATCATTGCCCTTATGTGCTCCACATCAACAGCCAATTGGTCAAAGTGGCCAAAACCTATCAAGCTAAAGAAGTTCAGTTTATAGCTATAAGCAGTAATGATGTTGCAACGCACCCACAAGACGGGCCTGATGAAATGAAAATACACGCCAAAAAAGAAGCCTATCCATTTCCGTATTTGTACGATGAAACACAAGCCGTAGCTAAGGCTTATGGCGCTGAGTGCACACCTGATTTGTTTGTGTTCGACAAAGACTCGAAATGCGTATACCGCGGACGATTTGACGAAACACGCCCAGGGGCAGGTGAAGCGACTGGAAAAGATTTATCTGATGCCTTAGATGCAGTATTAGGAAATCAGGGGGTTTCCGCTGTACA
>CBFIBQ010000050.1:0-9577 GCA_965660875.1 Salibacteraceae bacterium
ATGTTCCTGAACCAAGCCCAAGTTATTCATGGCAATAGCATCATCGGGGTCTAGGTGTATTGCCTTTTCATAATCGGCAATGGCGCCGTCAACATCACCGACCTTATTCTTTACATAGGCCCGAGAGGAGTACCTGTATGGGTTGTTCGGTTGTAACTTTTGAGCTTCGTTCATATCTGACAGACACTGGGTAAAATCCCCTGTATGATAATAGGACATGGCTCGGTTATACAATATATCTACATTATCTGGAGACTCTAATAAACAGTCACTAAATAAGGCCGCTGATAATTTATAATCTCCTTTTGCATAAGCTTCCTTTGCTAATTCTACATTTGCTTTCATAAACCTCAAAAGTTCAAATACTATTTTTGTTCAAGTTCTTATTGTTAAACAGAGATGGAAATGTTTATGTTCAAATCTATAGCATTTAAAAAAACATGAGGGGTCTAGATTTACTTTTAGAACTCAGTTTGGCTGGCATCTACTTTTTACTGCTAGTTACCCTAGTGATTCTGTACACTGCTAACAAGAAAGGAGTTGAGTACAAGTATATGCGTATCGGTTTTACTATGAAACTGGTTGGAGGCTTTGCATTTGGGCTGGTCTATCTTCTTTACTACGGTTACGGTGACACCTTCACCTACTTCGAAAGCGCACGAATTCTTAACGATATCATTATCGATGACCCGCTATATGGAATTAAGCTAGTATTTGGTTTAACAGATTACGTGCGCGCTGAAGATTTACTTTACAACCATAGAATTGTAAACTACTACAGAGGTGACGATACTTTTACAGTAATAAAAATTGCCGGTTTTTTATCCATTCTAGGCCTTAGAAGCTTCTTTTGCACAACACTAATTTTCAGCACTTTTGCATTTTACGGTCAATGGAAATTGTTTCAAGCATTTGCGGACAGATACCCCACAATAAAGAAAGAACTTGCCATCGCTCATTTCTTTATTCCTTCAGTAATATTTTGGGGTTCAGGTGTTCTAAAAGACTCCCTTGTTATTGGCTTTTTTGGTATCTTGATATATGAATTGAGTAGATTCAAAGGCCTTCGAGCACTAAACATAAAATCAATTCTAACCATCATTATTTCTTTCTACTTCATCTACACCATTAAAGGTTATGTGCTTATTGCATTATTTCCAGCAGTACTATTCTGGATATTCTTTTCAGTGAACTCGAAAATTGAGAGCAAAATAGTAAAAACAATAATTTTCCCGGTTTTGCTGCTTATAGTGACCACATCAAGTATTTACACCTATACTGTTGTAAGTTCTTTTGATGATAAATATGCTCAAGAAAACTTATTGGATCAGGCGGTTACCTATCAGTCAAATCATTTTACTGAAGTCGAGCAAGAAGGCACTCGATCTGGCTATTCATTAGGCGAGTATGATCGGTCAGTTTTTGGTTTATTTCAGAATTTTATTCCTGCCGTTGTTGTTACTTTATTTAGACCGTTTATTTGGGAGGTCAAAAATATTGTAATGGCTTTAGCCAGTTTAGAAAGTCTGCTATTTACCATATTTACGCTCTATGCCCTGTACCGATTAAAATTAAAGAGCCTGTTGGTACAATTGGGCAATGATTCTTTTCTGATAATGGCAGTGATTTTCACAATCATCTTTGCATTCATTGTTGGGTTTTCAGCATATAATTTCGGAGCACTGGTAAGGTATAAAATCCCCTGTTTACCCATGTTTTCAAGTATTCTGGTTCTGTTTATATACTCCAAAAAATTAGAAACTCGGCCCTAAAGCAGAGCAGATTCGTAACGTTCCAACATATTTTTTTCGTCAAAAAATAGTGCACGTTCTCTTGCATTAATTCGAATTTCCTCTATTGAATTTGGGTTGTTGGCTACATAGTTAATTGCCTCCACCAGCGCATTATTATCATTCACAGCATACAGTATACCATATTTAGTCACTTCAAATCCTTTTGCTAAAATATTGCTTGGATTACTATCGGGACTCAATATTTCTCTTGGGCCACTTAAACAATCAGAAGAAATCACCATTAATCCCGAGGCAAGTGCTTCGAGCAAAACATTTGGAAAACCTTCATGAACCGAGGGCAAAACAAATAGTTGAGGCTTCTGAAAATAAGTAAATGGCTCTGGAACAAAGCCCTCAAACACAACCCTATTTTCTAAACCATTTTTAGCAACATATGATCTCAAGTTTTTTAATTCTGGACCATCACCTACTAAATGGAGCTTCTGAATGATCTTAGCTGATTGTAATGCCTGGAGTAAAAATTTGTGATTTTTATTTTGATCCAACCTACCCACTGTCAACATATTTAATTGCTCGGAGTGTTTCATCGTTGGTTCATTGTTCGCGGCAACCCCATTGTGAATGATTTTTATTTTATCCTCGGAAATTTTAAAATCATCTACTAAATGGCTTCGAATAGCTTTTGAGTTCACAATAATTCCGTCACTCAATGGGTATAATTTCAGTATCATCCATTTAGAAATTACATCAATGATATTAAACCCACTGTATTGTTGGCCCGTATATGTCCTTTCAGAAATAAACACTTCCAATTTTGGATAGAACAGTAGTTTAGCCAATACTAAAATGTAATTGGGTCTATTAAGCATAGAGAGTACTGCTGTTATCTCGTTACGCTTTAAGTAGTGCGCTAATCTAAACGCCAGAACAGGAATAAGAGCAAACTTTAGAAAATAGCCCATTTTCTCTTCATTAGTTAAAAAATGAAGGTGACCATCAGTTTTTATTGGTTTCTTTTCATTTTTTGAAAGCAGTATAATATGCGTCTCTACTTTTTTGGGAAGCTCATTCGCAAGTAGTCGGCATATTTTCTCAGTACCTCCACCAAATAGGGAAATGGAGAAAATCGCTACTTTTTTATGCTTCGTATTTTTCGATAGTATCCTTTGATAAAAAGAAACGGTATTATTTAGCATTTTATCCAGAGCATAGTGCTTTTTCCAGGTATCAAAACCATTGCTTCCTAATTCTGCTCTTAGTGCTGGCGAATTGATCAAGTCATCCAACTTCTTTGCGAACTTATCCACCGAAAACGCAGGTATGATATATCCAGAAAATGTATCCACAACAATTTCATTCACAGCAGGCACATCAAATACTAGAATAGGTTTTTGTTGTGAAAACGCCTCTAATACAACAATTCCAAAACCCTCCCTAACTGAAGGTACTAACACAATATCTGCGGCATGCATAAACTCAATCCCATTGGGCATATACCCCTTAAAGTCTACAAAGGCATCAAGTTCTAATGAGTGGACTTCTTTTCTTATTTCCTGTTCATAGGAGCCAACCCCTACCAGAGTTAATAAAACATTGGGATGCTTCTCAACTATTTGTTTCAGTGCTCTAATGGCATACACGTGACCTTTGGTTTTCTCCAAACGCCCAACTATAACCAAGTTGACTTTTGACCGTGGTAATACATCCTTTAAGTCAATAGAAACAGGAAAATCAAAACCGTAATTAATGACCTCCATTTTCTCAGGCTGTGCAATTTTTAGCCACACGTAAAGCTCTTTCAGACTCTTTGATATGGCGTAACTTTTTGACATTTGCTTTTCTGCAAAAACAGCCAATCGATAGTATAAGTTTGATGGCAATATCTTTGCTTTTAATTTGGGCCCCACCGTATAACTTTCCTCATATCCATGCTTGGTACTCACGAGCTTTATGCGTTGGTTAATTAGTTTTTTGTAGACAGCAAGAGTCACATCGGCGTGTATGAGGTGAGTGTGAACCAAGTCGTATTTACCCTTTGAGATAATACGGTGTAACCTTGGTATTACCAAAAGATAAGATAGCCAGCCAATTGGCAAATAATGAATGACTATACCGTATTTTTTTAATTTCTCAGTAAATGCGTGCGTATCTGCACTATTAAATTGACGGTAAATACACAAAAACTCTACTTCTACTCCCTGCTGCATGAGAGCCGGTAAGGTCTTGAGTAGATAACTTTCTGAACCAGCAATCCCTGTTATAATATGCGCGTGAAGTATTCTCAAACCAAACCCAAATCAATAAATAGCTGCGCATACCTCTGTGATACCTTTTCAGCCGAAAAACTTTCTTGAACAATCACCCTATTATTTTCAGAATAACCGTTCAATAAAATTACCCTGTTTATGAGTGCGCTAAATTGTCGCTGAAAACTTTTTTGCTGGTCGTTTTCAAACCAAAATATATCGGATTTATCAAATCCCTCCAAAAACTCACTGCCCGTATTTGCACTCACCATAAGGGGTTTTCCACAAGCCATAGCTTGAAGTATGGAGGTGCTCATATTTTCAAATTCGGTATGGTGCACATAGGCGTCTAAGGAGTTATAGAAGTCTACCATTTCGCTACTCTCAACTCTACCTAAAAACTCTACCCATTCAATGTTGCGCTTATTAACGTAACTTCTGCACTTATGTAATTCATTTCCCTCTCCGGCTAGCAACAATTTATACCGCAAATCACCTGCGTTTTGAAGGGCATATTCGATGGATTTAATCAATTGCAATTGACCTTTTGACTTTGTAAAACGGCCGGCCATACCAAGCGTAATTTCATTCTTTTTTAATAAACCTAATCTTGGTTGGTAGTACTTTGTATCTATTCCATTAGGTATTACAGTGCACACCTCTTTTGAGCGCAATTTATTGGTTGCTCCGATCCAGCCTTGCATTCTCTTTTTTAAAAGAACCACTTGCTTTGAAAAAAGAACAACAAGGAGAGAATAAAACTGTTCGCTTTTACTTTTCACACCAACTGCAGTATGCTCAACAAAAATCATAGGTAGCTTAAAAAAACTCTTACTAACCAAAAGCAATAAAATCAAGTTGGTAGAATGTGCTAAAATTACATGCGGAGTAACTTCTCTGATCAAACTAGATATTTTTCTGTAGCACCCTAAGTCAATGCCCCTTTTCTTTTCTATAAACCCGTAATCCCAATTGTTCTTTTGACATGCTTTTTTGTACTCAGGGTTTAATTTTTCTATACCAAAAAAAGTAAATGAAACCTGTGCTCCAATAGTTGAAAAAAAATGAGCCAGTGCTATTGCAACTGCCCATTGGCCGCCTAACCCAGAGTAAACTATTTGATGAAAACGAATACCCTTGAAGCGACCGCTGTCAATCAAGTTAACCCCCATGTGTAGTTTAACATTACGCGCTTTCCAGATTTAAGTGGCGACCCCGAATGCAATCCTCTAAAATCGCCTAAGAATAAATCACCAGCCTTTCCTTCAAAAGTAACTTTAGGATAATTGTATTCAGCTTGTATAGCCCTCATTTCTTGCGGGAATACATGCCCGAAACGTCCTTTAATTCCATCTCTATGGTATGAATATTCCAGCGAAGGTCTCCAATTTGCAGATTTATGACTTCTTTCGTAATAAACCAGCGGAGCATTATCAGCGCTGATATCATTCAGTAATAAAAATGCTTTAAATCGGTGCCGCCAATCGTCTATATGAACGATATCTGCTTGAAAAGTTTGACCCTCATTATACTTAAAATCTACTTCTTTCCTGAACCCTACAGCACGCTCTGAGACAAAACTTTTAGCAACATTTTCTATTAACTCACTTTGGTATAGCAGTTCTTTCGCTGATGGCGAATAGTTATCGATATTTCCAATTCTTGGGTTACCTCCATCAGCCTCCCAATAATCTTTATTTTTCTTTCCATTTTTTACCTCTTTCATCGGAGCCTCCACATCTTCAAGTATCTGAGACGCTTGCTCAGGCGAGATAAACCCACGAATTATAGTACATCCTTTAACATCAATTTCTTTTAATATTTCTGGGTACTTACAAAAATCATAATCTGGTTTTACATTTCCCTTTTGTCTCCACCTTTGAATATTGTAGATTAACCTTGACCGGTAGATCCAGGGGTTTTTGGCAAAAAAAGATTTAATAAGGTCTTTAAAAAACATGTCTTCAAATTTATAGAATGCTGGTTTATCTATGGCTTTAATAGGTACTTTATTGTAGCCAAATTCCTCCTCCTAAATAACCTTTTCGGGTAGCTGATAATCGATTTAAGCAGCAATTTAATGGCAAATAATCGCTGATTCGACAAGCTTGCATAGAGCGCCGCCAAACTCAAGAGGTTTGAGCGCATTAACTGTTCCATCTGATTTGAATACTGACCAGGGAATTCATGCATGAGTTTGATAATTTCTTCTAGGCTAAATAAAATGGTATTAGGCGGAACGGTATTCATACTATTGCTGACATGGCTCAATACGTCGACTGTTACTTTTTTGGTAAATGAAGCCTTGGTAACCTTAAGCAGTTGAATCCAAACATATAAGTCCTCGGCAAAAACAAAAGATTTACTGCTCGGGAAACGATAACAATCCAATAATTTTTTTTCCACTAAAACCATAGGTGGCCCAATCTTATTATTTTCACAAATGGCAAGCAAAGTGTGGTTCATGTAATATGCATTAAATCTAAATTCTATTCCTCCAAAATTATAGTCAGCAACAATAAAATTAGTACTGCTATCAGCATCAATTAAATCCACAAATGATTGTAAGTGATGCGTTCTCCAAAGATCATCTGAATCAATAAATGCTATGTACTTTCCCTTTGCCTTGTCAATTCCAAAGTTCCTTGCAATAGACCTTTCTTCGTTTTCCTTGAAATAATAGTTTACCCTTTCATCACTAATATTTAGAACCTTCTCTTTTGTTTTGTCCGTACTTCCATCGTCAACCACGATTAACTCCCAGTTACTAAATGTTTGGTTAATAACTGATGAGATCGTCCTAACAATTAGACCTTCCCTATTATATACTGGCAATACAACTGAAATTAAGGGAAACTTCGATGGCATCTTTTACTTTGCAAAAATTAGCTGAGTCAAACGAGAATAAAACATGTCCCAAATTTGGTGAAAAATCAATCGGAAACCGACAGTAAAAACTAAAACTGGAACACATCCAATTAAAACCAAATAAAGAACCGAGTAACCAGACTCAAGCTGTGTAAACTTAGAAACCAAAAAGATGGAGATTCCAGTTAAACCCGACAAGAGTATAGCTTTATATGGTCTAAAATTAAAGGACGCATATAGGTTCATTTCTTTTGAGAATAAAACCACTACAATGAGTTGTATAAGTTTTACCAAAATCAACCCATAGCATGCACCTTGAACTCCAAATAGTGGAATTAAAGCTAGGAATGAAAACACCCCTAAAAGCAGGGAAATCGAGCTAATAAAAGGAAGCGTAGCTGTTTTTTTAAAGTAAAAAATTGGAGCTGTATAAACGATATAGAACACCTGCGGGATGTAAGCTATGGCAATTAAGAATACTAAAGGGATAGCCCTCGAGTATTCGTCTTGAACAAACCAAGTAATGAGTGGGTAAACCCCTGCCATTATAATTGAAATAAAACCTAAGGAACCTAAGATTTGAAAATTTACCAATTGTTGCATGCCAAATCCGGTATCAGAACTTCCATCTCTAAGGAGCCTGAAAATTTTTGGGGAAATTGAGTTGTAAATTGAGTACGAAAACACGGAAATAACAGATGTCACCAAAAATGCGAAATTATATATGCCAAGCGTTTCCATATCAAAAAATCGCTCTACAAAAAAGCGATCCAGTGCGTTGTATAAAAAAAGAATGAGTGAATATGGCAACAGTGGTAAGCCGTAACTTAAAATTGGTTTCAAATATCGCTTGTCAAAGGAGATTCCATTTTTGAGGAAAAACAAAAGAAAAATCAACAGCGTTACGCCAAACATCCCAATTGCCCGACCAGCTATATTTCCAAGAGCCCCGTTTTCTAAATACACCACACCAATCAAAATACCAGTTACGCTGCACACAAAATAACCAAGACTAACTGCGGCGTACATTTTTGGGCTTTCACTATTTCTATACAAGCTGGCAAATAGTTGCTGTATCACTCCAGAAAACGCAGACAGCAACACCATATACCCATAGTTTGAAAAAAGGAACACCTCGCTGCTAAACGCATATCCCAATAAACTATCCCCAAACGCTAACAGGAGCACAAATAGCAGAAATGCAACCCCAAGTAACAATAACATTATTGTTGATAGCAGGTTGTTCAGCCTTTCTTTGTCGTGCTCGTAATCAAAAAATAATCGTGCAAAAGCTTGTTGAATACCCAAGGCTAAAAAAACACTGATTAAACCATTGAATAAGTCTGCTAATCCAATAATCCCATATTGTGCAGGTTCCAGATAATACGTATAAAGTGGTGATAAAATAAAGTTTACTCCCATTGGCAAAAAACCAATAAAAACGTAAAAACTTGACTCTTTTAACACCGCTCCTAATCGCATATCTTATTCCAGTAATGCCTGTTTAGTTCTATCTAAGCTAAGCCCATCTGTTTTGTATAAAAAATCTCTTACAAAAGTGGAGGTGTTCTTCTTTGAATTGCTCAGCATATCAGCACTCAAACCACCTTCAATTACAGCAGAAATAGGGATACAAGTACAAACTCCTAGTTCTGCCATTCGTTTAGCAAAATCTGACCTTTGAAAAATATCAATTAAAACAACTGGTTTAAAATAAATAGCTGGCAACATTAAGCTAGAAGCTGCACCAAATATAGCAAATGCACCCATTATTAGAGGCTTCAACTCTGCATGGCGAACATAATCTATATTGGGGTGATCCAACATAAAATCCGACGAATACGAGTACGGGTGTAATTTAATTTTGAGTCGGCATTTTATAGTAGCTGCAAAATCAGCGAGTGCTTGATAAAATAAATTTACTTCCTCCTTTGAATAACCCGCCCCCTGATTATTGAACTCCTTTACTTCCGCCATTGGGTAATCAATCAACACAATGTATGACTGCTTTCCCGATTGACTTGGTGTGTTGGCTGGGCTAAAAAATTCATCAAACTCTGGGGTTCCCACCTCAATTAACTGTTCGGGTTTTACGCCATCTCGAGCAATTAATACTTGAGCATTGCTTTTTGTGTAAACAATATATTTATCAGCTAAAGCCAGGCTTGAACGCACTCGTGACCGTGCAATTGCCTTAGAGTTTGAACGCTCTAAAAATGAAACATTCAACTGATAACTGAACAACTGCAAATTGTAAAACCGTAAAGATTTTAGAAAAAAATTTAAGATAAAAGCACGGTTGCTTGCTTCTTTATTTTGATTGTAAACCTCCAGTGGCTTTCCTCTTTTTTGCACTTCATCATAAAGGCTCAGTGAATGTAACAATCCATGCTGTAAGTAAATTGTTTGAATACCCCTTTGCTTTGCAACGGAATTAACGGCAAGAGTTAAAGGCGAATCAATGGACATAAAAACGACTTTTTGAGGTCGAATACTTGTCATTAACTCTTGAGCCGAATTATAATCTTCCCAGTAAATAACTTTGTAACGGAAATTGATCAATTTTTCTGAAGATCGCTTGATATGAAACAAAAAAACTAGCTCCACTTGATCGTCTAAAGCTGCTAGTGGTTTAATCCAATTTTCTCTATGGTATCCATAAAGACACAAATATGTTGGCTTATTTTTCACCCGCTTTAAGGTTTATAC
>CBFIBQ010000051.1:0-9441 GCA_965660875.1 Salibacteraceae bacterium
GCTGTAAATTTGAAACGAATGAAGTTTAATACCCCAATCCCGAGTCCCGAAGTGTCTGCCCTAAAAAGCCTACTTCTCATGGCTGCGGGGCGTTAGCACATATTTCAAGACACGACTACAAAGTATAGATTTGTATTAGAAATGAATCATCTAATTAAACATATAGCCCTATTACTTCAGCTGACATTTTTGTTTCATTACACTTCCTATTCTCAAGTTCCAGATACAATAACTCCAAATTGGATAAATATGGAATGCAAGAGACTTGAGAAAATGGGTATTGGTGAACTTTCCATTAAAGGGAAGTACTTGCTACCAGACACAAATACTACAGCGGGGGGAATAATGACCTTAGGTCAAGGAAAACAGATGTTTTTTGGGAAAAATGGTTTTGACCTAGACACCATAAATGTATTTTTAGATATCATTGGCTGCAAGGCTCCAAAAAGCTTTGGGCGTTTTTCGGGATTCTTTAAAAAGCCAGTACTTATAACAGACTTGAAAATAGAACAAAACGGGGACAGGAGTACACCCGCAATTTGGATTAAAGGAACTTATAAAAGAACATTACACTTTTTACACAGCTCAAACTCTACCTCCAACTTCACTGCAGTATCCGCAATATTTTATGATAATGTCACACTGACATTACCAAATGGTTCAGGAGTACACTTTCCTTCAAGTGTTTTTAAAGGACAGAATCAGTCTTTAACAATAAACAGAGACCAATTTGCAGCAAGTTCACGCCAATTAAATATCCTTGGCTTATATAATCTGAATAACACATCTCTCAATGTTGAACTATTTGGTAACGTTGAACGTATTTCCCTACTAAGAGATACCATTCCGAAACTCCAAATTAATCGACTGGACATTGAAAAAGAGTTTAATATAATTGACTCTGATATTGATACGTTCATTTTCGTCAAATCGAATTTTAATGAAGATGGAATCTTTGTTAATGCACATTGGGATTATTTCAAAGGATTTAAGATTCGAATTTCTAAGTCAGATTTAGAATATCATTCAAATAAGCACCAGTTCTCAGAACTACTTAAGGTTTATACAGATTTGTTTAATCAATATAAACTTAGAGGTGATTTAGAATCGGCTAATGGTTGTTACGCTGAGAAGAAACAGGTTGAAACCCGACGTTGGAAATACTTATTCGAACAGAATAAATCTTTTGAAAGTTTCTTTCGCTGGCAACTAAATGTTTTCTTAAACTATTTCACCGACTATGGGACGAATCCGGCAAAGGCAGTAATAAAAAGTGGTTGGGTCATTCTCCTATTCTCGATTTTCTACTTGTTCTTCCCTAGTGATTGGGACGTTAGTAACCGAAGTCAGCTTCTTTCAAAACTTAATGACTTGGCTTCCAAGAATAGAGAAAAGTCATTCTTAGCAACTTTTGGGTTTGTAGCATATTCTGGATTCATACATATTCTAAATGCGCTTACCCTTTCTTTAAATGCCTTTACGACATTAGGTTTTGGAGATATTCCTACTCACGGAGCAGCAAGATATGTGACAATAGTTCAAGGTTTTATTGGTTGGTTTTTATTGACCATTTTTAGTGTGAGTCTTATTAATCAAGTATTAGGTTAAATGAACCAACATGCGCTAACAGCAACTAAAAGGAAAATGCTAGCGATAGTATAAATTTGAAACTGTATGCCTCGAACAAAGCTAGTATTGAAACCCGAAGTTAAACCCTTGAACTCCGCACATTCCTTAGTTGCGGGGCGTTAGGCAATATACTACCGTGAATACAGGTCGCAGACATAAGAGTGATTGGACATTATTTAAGTACACAGCTCACTTAGTTTTTTTGAATCTAAATTTATTCTTTGCGATATTAGTTCTCACGTACATTTCTCCCGAAAATTCTAATGAAGAAGTTGGATTAATTGGCTTCTTTTATTCCATGAATTTTCTTTTAGGCACAATGACATTTTTTATCGTCTCGTCATGGCTAGTGTTGAAAGTTATCCAAACTATTAAGAAAAGTATGGCCGACTCTATCGCTAAAGTTCTAATTAAAATAGGATATGTAGGTCCCTGGATTATTTCGATAACCCTAGGAATAATGATGTTTATTTAATGTTGACGTACATTGCCTAACAACAGCCAAAAGGCAAATGCTAGCGATGGTGTAAATTTGAAACGAAATGCCTCGAACAAACGATAGAATAAACCCTAAGTTTCACCATTCTGCAATTTTGGTGGTTGGTTGCCAACGCGCTCAATCAGAACGCAATAGCCATGAATATTTTGGCCTGCGCACCCAAAATTGCTACCCCGCACTTGCCTTGGCCGTGGGGCGTTAGTACCAATAACTATGAAAAGAAACTTATTACTCTTTTTTTCATTCGCTATCCTCGGTTCGTGTGAGACAGAAGACAAATCACTTTCAAATCCTATTATTTCTGAGAGTGGTCTTGTTTTGGAGTCACACCCTGAAAATGTGGAAGATTTAAAAGAGTTCAATCAAAAGGACTTAGGGTCTTACCGCCAGATAAATGATTACAGTCGAACTAGTTTAATAATACTATCAGATGCAATTGTTATTATGGATACAACCGAACATAAAATTGGTCGACAACAAGTATTCTTGCAGCCGGGAGCAGAATTTACAGTTGACAATGACAGCGCCCTAGTATCAGAATTTCAAAAAGAAGGGTTTGTGACAACGCTGAAAAATGATAGTTTACATTTAATTGAATATCGTTCTGATACAATTTTCAGCCTCGACGAAAGCTCAATCCTTAAGCCCCATGAAAAAGGCTATTATATTAATCTAAAGGACTCTACAAACGACTGGCTTACTGCCTTAATATTACTGGATAACGATAGTCTATTTACATTTAATCTATTACCTATTCAAACTAACCATTTCCCCTCTAATTTCTCCGCGAGAGACCTAACCCCTATTGAAATTAATTTCATAAAACTATTCGATTATCAGTGTAAGAACAAGAGTGCAAAATATTTCAAAACTGGTACTAACAGCCGCTAAAAGGCAAATGCTATTTTCTGCTATATTTGAACCTCTATGCCTCGAGCCAACGAAAGAAATAAAATCAAAGTCACACATTCTAAAGCTTATGTCTTGCCCGCGCTTGCCTTTCTTGATGACGAGAACCTACGGTCCAGCAGCACACATAAGCTTTTCACCGCACTTGCCTTAGCGGCGGGGCGTTAGCATTAATTTCACCCAACACATGGAGACGAACTCAAATACCTTTAATCCGAATCTCAAAAACCCATTGATTAAGTTACTAATCTGGCTTGTGATTACTGGACTTGTTATTTGGGCATTTTTAGGAACTCTTTTTCTTTTTGTAATTTTTATTCCCCTGTATATTCTTGTCGCTATTCTCTATTTGATTTTGAAACTTACGATTACTGTGATTGTTAATGACGACCATTACATAACGAAACACAATTATTTAATCAAGACTACAGTCCGAAAAGTTGCATTCGAAGACATTTCCCATTACGATATTGAAACTGGAATTGTACTGAAGTTTAAGAAAGGAGTCACTGGAAGTATGGACAACAATGCTGCCGTTCCGCTTTTAATTAATAAACTTGATACTTATGGTATTCCTCGTAGAACCGTGAACAGAACTGAAAGACATTATCGACAAAAACATTAATCAACTAATGCTAACAGTGGCCATAAGGCAAATAGGGCGTTTGTACTAAATTTGAAACGATAGATATTTATGAACCGAAAGTCAATATTCCAAAGTCTCTGCATGGTCGGCAAATTTTCCCCGCCCGCTCAATCAGTACGCGGTGTTTTTTTGGCTTACACACAATTTACCTCCTCGGCCCTACTTTCCTTGGCCACGGGGCGTTACGCACTATACCCACTCACTCAGACGTAAATCACTCTTGGGTGAAAAACTGAGTATTTACTCGGTCGTGAAAAGCAAACTCTCAATCTCTCTGAAGAACTAAGTCCGGAAGGTCTGTGAAGTCGCCATTTTTTGGTTGGTGGGAAAAATGGCTCGGCACCATTCTACCGAGTTGAAGAGTTTTACACTCGAACGTGAAAAGCTTTGGATTTACTCTGATGATAGACTCTTGAATGTGGGCACAATGCGTAACAGCAGCCGCATACTACATGCTGCTTTTCCTGTTTTCCTTAATTTAGTGGCATGAATCAACTGAATCTAAATCCTCGAAGTTTAACTTTTCAAATCGCACGTAGCATGGCTGCGGGGCGTTACTAGCTATCCCCCAAGTCAACCTTGTGAAAAATAACTCGGATGTGAAAAGCTGAGTATTTACTCAGTTGTGAAAAGCTAACTCTCAATCTCTCTGAAGAACTAAGTACGGAAGGTCTGTGATATCGCCATTTTTTGGTTGGTAGGAAAAATGGCTTTGCACCTTTCTGCCGAGTTGAAGAGTTTTACACTCGGTCGTGAAAAGTTGACTCTTCACTCTGATGATAGACTCTGATGCTTGGGGGCAGCGAGTAACAGCGGCCACAAGGCACATGGTGGTTTAGCTGTTTTTCTTAATTTTAGGGCATGAATCAACTGAATCTGAAATTCCAAAGTCAATTTTTTAAAACCCCACGTTCCTTGGCCGCGGGGCGTTAGTTGCAATTATGCGAGTAGAGACCTTCATATTGATGTTAACAGTTTTAACTAGTTGTGTAAATGAACTTACAAAAACTAAGGTTAAGGAATCCAACACTGTTTCATCAATTTTGGCTGAACCTGAAGTTACGATTGAAGTCGAAAAATGGACGGAACCAGATTCAGTGCTTTTCGAATATCACACGGAAAACACGTTTAAATACTTTAAGCTTTGGTTATTTGCTGATTCCTCATTTCATATTCAATATAACGACACGGGTTACAGAAGTAATGAAAGAGGCCTTTTTTCCATATCAGACAGTCTCTTAACCCTTCATGCAGTTCAGGGAAATACTACAAGAACATTAATCTTTGAAACTGAAAAATCAAAAGCTAGAATCAGTTCTCCTGACTCTTGTAATTATGTTCCTTCTATGTTTCTACGACCTTGGAAACTTAATATTGATTGGAATGAAACGAATCCAAAACCCAATGAATAATAACTGCAACTAACAGTGGCCAAAAGGCAAATAGGGCGTTTGTGCTAAATTTGAAACGATAGATATTTATGAACCGAAAGTCAAAATCCCAAAGTCTCTGCATGGTCGGCAAATTTTCCCCGCCCGCTCAATCAGTACGCGGTGTTTTTTTGGCTTACACACAATTTACCTCCGCAGCCCTACTTTCCTTGGCCACGGGGCGTTAGCAAATATTACGATGACACAAGACCCAAGAGATAGATATACTGTATACACAGAGACGTATAATTTAACACCCAAAAGAACTGATATTATTGTTTTTGAACAAGTATCTAAAGTCCAATCAAGACATGAGTTTGTAAAGTGTGACAAAAACAATAACAACTCAATAACATTAAAGGGTAATACAACAGAAATTAGCTCATTCATCAACGAACTTTCTCTCAGGGGTGTTGACTATGTGAGAAGCCACGATTCTTAAAGAACAGCGATTGCCATTTGTTTTTATAGACTTTACTAAATCTATTATTTTTTGACAAACGTCTTCAGCAAATTCACAAGTACTATCAATGTTTTCACCTTTCATTGGAGTAAACTCTCGATCTACAATAACGGTACTATATATTGATAGAGTGTCACCAGTTAACTCATCATAAAGATGTCTTTGGCTATCTCTGTATTTTTTAATAGGATATACTACTTGACCTAAAGGTTCTTTTTTCCGTTCACCCAAAACATTTATTTCGGTTTGGTTGGTGGGTTTTTTATTTTGTTTCGGGTTCTCTTGTTTGTTACTATTTTGCATAACTTTTACTGAATTTATATTTATGGATAAAATCGTCAAAACTCATTTAGACAATAAGGACTTAATGACCAAACTAAATAACATAAACACTCCAAACGGATTGGTCATACAAATCAATAAATCAACTACTGGATTTAATATTACCATATCTGGGAGTGCTAATGACGTTGAATATGTAATTGAACAACTAACAACTTCTGGCGTCAAATCCTAAACATATACCTACTTTAATACCTTTTGTGTTTAGCTTATTTATAGATTCTTGAATACGGTCAAGTTCTTTTTTTACTTCCTTGCCTTTAAAATGGGATACCGCCGTTTCTATCACCCAATCATTATCTAAGTCTAAATTTCTAGGGTCTATTTTTTCGTCACCCAACACTATATATCCCATATTATAACTTTGCCTTAGATTCAACTTGCCTTTCTAACTCTTTCAGAATTAGTTGAATTTCAAAAACCGTTTTTCCTTTTAATATTGGGAGTATTTTTTCAACTCCAATTTGAATAAAATCTTTCTTTTCCATAATCAACCACATTTGCTAACAGCGGCCACATAAGAAATAGGCAGGCTTGTTGTAAATTTGAAATGAATGATATTTAATAACCCAATCCCGAGTCCCGAAGTGTCTGCCTCGTGCAGTAAGCGTGTTGGTTCCAGCCGCACAACAAGCAGCGTGAAAATTTTGGCCTACGCGCCGCTTACTGCTACACGCCTACTTCTCATGGCCGCGGGGCGTTACGCACTATACCCACTCACTCAGACGTAAATCACTCTTGGGTGAAAAACTGAGTATTTACTCGGTCGTGAAAAGCAAACTCTCAATCTCTCTGAAGAACTAAGTCCGGAAGGTCTGTGAAGTCGCCATTTTTTGGTTGGTGGGAAAAATGGCTCGGCACCATTCTACCGAGTTGAAGAGTTTTACACTCGAACGTGAAAAGCTTTGGATTTACTCTGATGATAGACTCTTGAATGTGGGCACAATGCGTAACAGCAGCCGCATACTACATGCTGCTTTTCCTGTTTTCCTTAATTTAGTGGCATGAATCAACTGAATCTAAATCCTCGAAGTTTAACTTTTCAAATCGCACGTAGCATGGCTGCGGGGCGTTACTAGCTATCCCCCAAGTCAACCTTGTGAAAAATAACTCGGATGTGAAAAGCTGAGTATTTACTCAGTTGTGAAAAGCTAACTCTCAATCTCTCTGAAGAACTAAGTACGGAAGGTCTGTGATATCGCCATTTTTTGGTTGGTAGGAAAAATGGCTTTGCACCTTTCTGCCGAGTTGAAGAGTTTTACACTCGGTCGTGAAAAGTTGACTCTTCACTCTGATGATAGACTCTGATGCTTGGGGGCAGCGAGTAACAGCGGCCACAAGGCACATGGTGGTTTAGCTGTTTTTCTTAATTTTAGGGCATGAATCAACTGAATCTGAAATTCCAAAGTCAATTTTTTAAAACCCCACGTTCCTTGGCCGCGGGGCGTTAGTTGCAATTATGCGAGTAGAGACCTTCATATTGATGTTAACAGTTTTAACTAGTTGTGTAAATGAACTTACAAAAACTAAGGTTAAGGAATCCAACACTGTTTCATCAATTTTGGCTGAACCTGAAGTTACGATTGAAGTCGAAAAATGGACGGAACCAGATTCAGTGCTTTTCGAATATCACACGGAAAACACGTTTAAATACTTTAAGCTTTGGTTATTTGCTGATTCCTCATTTCATATTCAATATAACGACACGGGTTACAGAAGTAATGAAAGAGGCCTTTTTTCCATATCAGACAGTCTCTTAACCCTTCATGCAGTTCAGGGAAATACTACAAGAACATTAATCTTTGAAACTGAAAAATCAAAAGCTAGAATCAGTTCTCCTGACTCTTGTAATTATGTTCCTTCTATGTTTCTACGACCTTGGAAACTTAATATTGATTGGAATGAAACGAATCCAAAACCCAATGAATAATAACTGCAACTAACAGTGGCCAAAAGGCAAATAGGGCGTTTGTGCTAAATTTGAAACGATAGATATTTATGAACCGAAAGTCAAAATCCCAAAGTCTCTGCATGGTCGGCAAATTTTCCCCGCCCGCTCAATCAGTACGCGGTGTTTTTTTGGCTTACACACAATTTACCTCCGCAGCCCTACTTTCCTTGGCCACGGGGCGTTAGCAAATATTACGATGACACAAGACCCAAGAGATAGATATACTGTATACACAGAGACGTATAATTTAACACCCAAAAGAACTGATATTATTGTTTTTGAACAAGTATCTAAAGTCCAATCAAGACATGAGTTTGTAAAGTGTGACAAAAACAATAACAACTCAATAACATTAAAGGGTAATACAACAGAAATTAGCTCATTCATCAACGAACTTTCTCTCAGGGGTGTTGACTATGTGAGAAGCCACGATTCTTAAAGAACAGCGATTGCCATTTGTTTTTATAGACTTTACTAAATCTATTATTTTTTGACAAACGTCTTCAGCAAATTCACAAGTACTATCAATGTTTTCACCTTTCATTGGAGTAAACTCTCGATCTACAATAACGGTACTATATATTGATAGAGTGTCACCAGTTAACTCATCATAAAGATGTCTTTGGCTATCTCTGTATTTTTTAATAGGATATACTACTTGACCTAAAGGTTCTTTTTTCCGTTCACCCAAAACATTTATTTCGGTTTGGTTGGTGGGTTTTTTATTTTGTTTCGGGTTCTCTTGTTTGTTACTATTTTGCATAACTTTTACTGAATTTATATTTATGGATAAAATCGTCAAAACTCATTTAGACAATAAGGACTTAATGACCAAACTAAATAACATAAACACTCCAAACGGATTGGTCATACAAATCAATAAATCAACTACTGGATTTAATATTACCATATCTGGGAGTGCTAATGACGTTGAATATGTAATTGAACAACTAACAACTTCTGGCGTCAAATCCTAAACATATACCTACTTTAATACCTTTTGTGTTTAGCTTATTTATAGATTCTTGAATACGGTCAAGTTCTTTTTTTACTTCCTTGCCTTTAAAATGGGATACCGCCGTTTCTATCACCCAATCATTATCTAAGTCTAAATTTCTAGGGTCTATTTTTTCGTCACCCAACACTATATATCCCATATTATAACTTTGCCTTAGATTCAACTTGCCTTTCTAACTCTTTCAGAATTAGTTGAATTTCAAAAACCGTTTTTCCTTTTAATATTGGGAGTATTTTTTCAACTCCAATTTGAATAAAATCTTTCTTTTCCATAATCAACCACATTTGCTAACAGCGGCCACATAAGAAATAGGCAGGCTTGTTGTAAATTTGAAATGAATGATATTTAATAACCCAATCCCGAGTCCCGAAGTGTCTGCCTCGTGCAGTAAGCGTGTTGGTTCCAGCCGCACAACAAGCAGCGTGAAAATTTTGGCCTACGCGCCGCTTACTGCTACACGCCTACTTCTCATGGCCGCGGGGCGTTACGCACTATACCCACTCACTCAGACGTAAATCACTCTTGGGTGAAAAACTGAGTATTTACTCGGTCGT
>CBFIBQ010000052.1:0-9354 GCA_965660875.1 Salibacteraceae bacterium
AACCGCAGGAGTAGGAACGCATACGATACGCTACACACATACGGACGGCAACAGTTGTACGGACAGTGCAAGCACCAACATTACGGTAAACGCCCTGCCAAGTGTAAGTTTATCAGCCCAAGCAGCAGTATGTGTAAATGCCAGTCCAGTAACGTTGAGTGGCGGAAGCCCAACAGGCGGAACGTATTCAGGTACGGGAGTAAATAGAACAACCGGAGTCTTTACCCCAACAACAGCCGGAGTAGGCACACACAAGGTTACCTACACATATAGCGATGCAAACGGATGTGAGGATACAGCAAGTCAAACCATAACGGTTAACCCATTACCAACGGTAACGTTATCAGCACTAGCGTCAGTATGTGCCGGAGCACCTGCGTTCAGTTTAACAGGCGGAAGCCCAACAGGCGGAACGTATTCAGGAACAGGCGTAAACAGCACCACAGGTGTATTCACCCCAGCAATGGCTGGAGCAGGTACGCATACGATTACGTATAGCTTTACGGATGGCAACAGTTGCAGTAGCAGTGCTACCCAGAATATAACGGTCTATGCACAGCCTACGGTAACCTTAGGTGCTTTTAGTAATGTATGTGCAAATTCTACTACCATAAACTTGACAAGTGGTGCCCCTGCGGGTGGTACGTATTCCGGTCCGGGAGTTTCTTCAACTACTTTTAACCCCAGTATAGCTGGTGCTGGTACACATACAATTAAATATGAAATAACCAACGCGAACAATTGTACAGATAGCGCTACACAACAAATAGTTGTCGATTCTGTAACTGTGCTCGCTTATCCTGCTCTTACAAGTATTTGTAGGGGAAGTGCTCGCAAAGCCATTAATACTGCTACCCCTATAGGCGGTAGTTATAAAGGTACAGGCGTAGTAAATGATACGTTGTTTGACCCTATTATTTCAGGAACGGGCACCTTTACCTTACGTTATGTGTTCACCAATGCATTTGGTTGCATGGACTCCATCAATCAAACAATAGGAGTAGACACTATTCCTACAGTGAGTTTTAGTATTCAAGACAGTATCTGTGAAAATAGTGATTCACTTTTACTTACGGGGACTCCAGCTGGCGGTATATTCAGTGGGTCAGGAGTTAACGTTAATAAATTTGGACCAACTGCTTTAAATGGTAATGTAGTTATCAATTACTTATATACTGGATTAAATGGATGTTCAAACTCTGCATTCGATTCGGTAAGGGTAGATAGTGTTACGAATGTTTCCTTTTCAATACCGGATTCAGTATGTGTGGGAAGTTCAGCAATAAACCTCAATGGACAGCCCATGGGTGGCATTTATAAACTAAATGGTGCTTCTTATGTTGGGGGAAATTACAATCCAGTAGTTGCAAATATTCGAGATACTATGACATATGCTTATACCAACAGTTTTGGTTGCATGGATTCTATTGAACGTGTTATTAGAATTGATTCCGTAACTCAAGTATCCATCTCAGGTTTTGGGTCCATTTGTCAGGACGATACCGTTCAGCTCAATGCAGGTCTTCCTACTGGTGGAGTTTATAGCGGAATTGGCGTTATTGGTAATAGGTACACAAGAGATACTAGTGGATTGTGGCCAATAACTTACAAGTTTACGAATCAGTTTGGATGTGTAGATTCCTTAGACTCAAACATTGTGGTACGAGGTAAGCCGTTGATTTCACTCTCAAATAGCAATACGGTGTGCGCGAATACGCCAGACTTTGTTTTAAACAGGGCTGCACCTTCGGGTGGGGTTTATAAGGGTGTAGGAATTGTTAATGACACCATATTCTCTGCAGCTACTTCAGGTGCAGGTGTATTTAACTTGGTTTATACGGTGAAAGGAAGTAATGCTTGTATTGATTCTGTGAATTTTACCTTAAGTGTTGATACGGTGCCAACGGTTAGTCTAGACACCTTTAGCTTAGCGTGCAGAAATGCTGGTTTATTCAACTTAACGGAAGGAGCTCCAACAGGTGGAGTGTATTTTGGTTCTGGCGTTACATCGGGAACACAATTTGATCCGAGTATAGGTCATGGAATTTATCAAGTTGGATATAGATATACTGATGCAAATGGCTGTCAAGATTCAACTGTAAGACCAATTGAGGTCGATACTTTGGTTAAGGTGGTTTCTGCAACAATTGATGATGTTTGTAAAAACGCAGGTACTTTGTCCTTGACTCCTGGAGTTCCAGATTCAGGAAGATTCATTGGTACAGGTATGTTATCCATCAATACCTTTAATCCAGTGAACAATCCAGTAGGAGCTAACCAATTATACTATATTTTGGATAGCCGTTGTGGTACAGATTCACTGGCGGTAAATTATAACGTACAAGAGGCTCCAAAGGCGATTCTAGACGAATTTGGTGTAGTATGTGATGCTAATGAGGGTATTGAACTTACGCAAGGAACTCCAAAAGGAGGAAGGTATTTCGTTGATGGTGTTGAGGCAGGTTTTTTAACTTCTAGAGTTGGTAGAGTAAATGTGGAGTATATAGTACAAAATCCAAATGGATGTGCAGATACTGCAATTCAAGTGGTGGATTACAATACAGCACCTGAAGTAACTGTAGTTGGTGATAAGGCCATTTGTGCTGGAGATTCAGCTAAATTTAGAGTTGAGGAACAAATGGCAACGTACATATGGTCTGGAGATACCGGTAGTTCCGAATATATTTTGCCAGCAGAGCGTATGACTTTGGGGACGAATTCAGTTAAACTTGAAGTTGTTGACTCATTAGGTTGTATAGCAGAAACGGAAGTCAAGGTACAGTCTTCGTTGTGCGGGTTTTTAATACGCACAGCACCAAACCCGAATGATGGAGTATTTACTTTGATTATTAATACGGGCACGGAAGAGGAAATAGACATTGCCATTTGGAATTCAATGGGTCAGAGAATTTCAGGTTTTAATACTGTTTTGGTAGCTGGAAAAAATGAATTTTTATACGATATGCTCGATTCTGCTCCAGGTGCTTACCTCATAGAAGTACTTATGGGGCAAGAAAGATATATTGAAAAGTTCATTATAAAATAAACGTTACAATTCGTAGTTATACATTTGCAGCAAAGCAATGTATTGAAGAAAAAAGTAGTTTTTATGGGAGGAAAGCAAGTTGGATACACCAGCTTGCTTTTTTTGTTGAAAAATGCAGATCAATTCGGTATACAAGTTGTTGCTGTATTTGAAAACTCTGTTTCGCCTTTAGTCAACAATGAAACAAGTACTGAGGAATTAGCTAAGAAATATGATATTCCAGTTTATAGGGATAAAAGCAACTTACTCGAACTCCCTGAGGTAGATTTTATTTTTTCAATACAGTACGGACAAATTTTGTCAGAAGCTGAGATTGCAACAGCAAAAGTTATGGCTGTCAATTTACATATGGCGCCCTTGCCTGAGTATCGAGGCTGCAATCAGTTTTCATTTGCCATTGCTGAGGGAGTAAAGGAATTCGGAACTACCTTACATATTCTTGAAGCCAAAACGGACGCAGGAGCCGTACTCTTTGAAAAACGTTTTTCAGTATCGGAAAATGAATTTGTGACCGATTTATACGACAGGACCGTAAAGCACTCTATTGAATTATTTGAGCAACATGTGGGTGATATTTTGTTTGGCAACTATGTGCCAATAGCCCAAAGTAAATTGGCACAATCTAGATCGGTTTCTTTTCATTACCGAAAAGATATTCATCGTATTAAACAGATTCATGCATCTTGGCCAATTGAAAAACAAAAACGATACTTTCGCGCGACATATTTTCCTGCTTTCTCGCCACCCGTGTTAATTACAGATAAAGGTGAAATTCCTTTATCCATGGAATGGTACCAAAAAGTAAAATGAAAAAAATCATTTGTACAGTAACCACGGATTTGGTGTTCGACCAAAGAATGCGCCGAATTTGCAATAGTTTACAAAATGCGGGCTACGTCGTAGAACTCGTGGGGCGAAAAAAGAAGAGCTCTTTAGATTTATCTCCTGAGACTTATCAGCAAAAACGATTGAAATGTTGGTTTGAAAAAGGACCTCTGTTTTATATAGAATTCAACATACGGTTGCTTTTTTATTTACTGCGTCAGCAAACTAATGCTGTAAGCTCTATCGATTTGGATACTATTCTGGCAGGTAGAATAGCTTGTGTATTGAAAGGGTGCAAACAGACCTACGATGCACATGAATATTTTACTGAAATGGAGGAGTTGTCGGGGCGACCTTTTATTCAGTCAATTTGGCGAGCTATAGAAAAAATTACCGTTCCATACATAAAGTTTGGGTACACAGTATCTGAGGGTTATGCCAATTTGTTTAAGCAACAGTATGGAGTTGACTATAAGATTGTCAGAAATGCAACGGTTTTAGAAAAATATGTCCCGAAATATCCTGAGCACAATATTATTCTATACCAAGGAGCGGTAAATTATGGAAGAGGCTTGCTGCCATTAATTGAAGCCATGCACAAGGTGGAAGCTGAACTTGTCATCTGTGGCGATGGAGATTTATTTGATACCGTGCAACATAAAATCGAGTCTGAGCATCTGGAACGAAAAATTAAACTGCTTGGGTATATACAACCTAAGGAATTGAAGAAATACACCCAGTCGGCAAAGATTGGTATTACCCTTTTTGAAGCAAAAGGTTTGAGTAATAAATACTCCATGGCCAACCGGTTTTTTGATTACATGCATGCGGGAGTGCCTCAATTGGCTATGAATTATCCAGAATATCAGATATTTAACGAGCGATTTGAAGTGGCTAAATTGTTGGATGACTTGGATCAGTTTACAATTGCATCTGCTTTAAACCACCTTTTGAAGGATGAAAACCACTATAAATACATTCGTGAGCAGGCTTTAGAGGCAAGCAAAACATTTAATTGGCAAAATGAAGAGGCTCGGTTGCACCAAGTTTATGAGGAGCTTTTTTTTACTGCTGAGTAATCCAACATAAAATAATACAGTTTCCAAATATCAAAGAGTATTATTTTGGGGTCATTTCCCGTTAAATTTTTCTCTATTACTCCCATTAATGGAGCAATGGTTTGTCTGGCGAGAGATGCTAGTCCCAAATAATTCAATTGTTCAAAAACATTGATTAATCGAATCTCTTTGCCACATATTTTTTTTGCGTAAAGCTTTGCTAAATTAGAAGTTCCCGATCTCGATTTCTCCAAAAATGTACGTGCATTGTCCAAGCCAAGATGCTCTAACGGGTTATCGATATGGGAAAGCGGAATTTTCATTTTTAGAAGTTTTAAACCCAAAAGGGTATCTTCATGACCATATCCAACAATATCATCATCAACGGGCAGGGAAAGAAAAATCTTTTTACTGATGAGTAAGTTACTGGCAACAAAATGACTGAAGCGCATTTTGTTGCGTTCTGTTGCAGAGATTTTTTCTCTAGAAACTCCGTATTTCCAGCGAAGTAATAGATTTGGGTCGGTTGGTGGTTCAGTTGAGTAGGTTATACCCCCTATAACTACTTTCTTTTCGCTATGCTGGACAAATTTCTCCAAGTAATCCGAATTGGGAATGCGCATGTCACAATCTAGAAAGATGAGTGTGTCGTAGGCCGATTTTTCCGCTAGCAGCATGCGAATTGCTCCGCGACCAATATTTTCAGAAAGCTCGGTGTATTGAACAAGGTTCAGTTTTTTTAATGCGGCCCGATTGAAGCTTTTTATTGATGTGCTTGTCGAACAATCGTCAATGCAGATGATTTCAATGGGTTGGTCAATCTGAAGCGCCTGCTTTAATAGTTCATTGACCAATTCTCGAATATCGACATTGTAAATTGGTATAAGAACAGAAATCATTTGAAGTATTAGAGACTTTGAACTGTATTGACTTCCATGAGCAGGCCATTCTCACATTTCAATGTCCTGTCGTGATAAAGGTTCATTAAGGAGTAGTCGTGAGTTGCCATTAAAACAGTATTCCCTTTTTTGCATATGTCAATGAGTAAATTCATGATGCGTTTTGACGTTTCTGGGTCCAAGTTTCCGGTAGGCTCATCCGCTAAGATTAAATCCGGATCGTTTAGCAAAGCCCGTGCAATGGCTACCCGTTGCTGTTCACCACCTGATAGTTGGTGCGGAAATTTATATCCTTTGGTTTGAAGCCCAACTTGCTCCAAAACATCCTCAATTTTTGCCTTGATTTCCTTTTTGTTTTTCCAGCCAGTAGCTTTTAAGACAAATTCAAGGTTTTTCTCCACTGTTCTGTCTGAGAGCAATTGAAAATCTTGAAATACAATACCCAATCTTCTTCTGAGATAAGGAATTTTCTTGGATTTAATTTTATTCAAATGGATATCACCAACTGTTGCCATTCCGGTTTCTAGTGGCAATTCGCCATAAAGCGTTTTGAGTAAGCTACTTTTTCCGCTACCTGTTTTGCCAATTAGGTAAACAAATTCTCCCCGGTTCAGCGTGCAGTTTACGTCCGTTAAGATTAAGTTATCTCCTTGGTAGACCTTTACATCCTTCAACTCCAAAACGGTTTCAGTACTCATAGTGATAAATCTTTCTCAAATGTAGTAATTGCGTTCAATACGCTAGTGTTTCAAAATTGTTGTTTGTTGCGTTATGCTATTAAAGTTTGGTCGAATCGTGTCAACAGATTTAGGTTGAAAACTTTGAGTAATCAGAGGAACCCTCGATATATGGCTGTATACTTTTATCCATTACTATTTGACTTTAATTGCGAGAACAGACGGCGTGCTAAAACACATAACAACTTCCTTGCTGGTATTTTGCTTTGCGTTCAGCGCTTTTGCTCAGCAGACTCAATTATTCAGAAACCCCATTCAATTTTACCGCCTAGGATTGGAGTATTTTGATAAAGAGAAATTTAGCGCAGCTCAAAAAGAATTTGAAAAGGCACAAAATGTCGCAGAGTTTCCAAATAGTGAAATCAGTGTAAATTCCGAATACATGTCTGCTTTGTGCGCAATACAGTTGTTTCACAGAGATGCCGCTATGCGTTTGCGTGATTTTATTCGCAACCATCCCGAAAGTCCAAAAGTGAAAGATGCTTACTTCCAGTTGGGTATTTATCACTACAGAAAAAGAGAATATCAAGATGTTATCGATTGGTTTCAAAAAGTAGACCCTTACGATTTAACAGTAGATGAAAAGTACGAGTATTACTTCAAATTCGGTTACGCCAATTTGCGCAAGAAGAATAACGAAACGGCCTCTCGAGCGTTTTTTGAGATTAAGGATATAAACAACGATTACGCGACTCCAGCACGGTACTATTTTGCGCACATAGCCTATTTGGAAGGTAATGACGAGACGGCACTAAAAGAATTTAAAAAGCTGGAAAGCCACGAAAAATTTGGTCGTATTGTACCCTACTACATTTCTCAGATTCTGTACAATCAAAAGAAATACGATGAGCTGTTGGAATATGCGCCTTCATTGTATGAAAAAGTGATTGAAAAGCGCAAACCGGAACTGGCTCGATTAATCGGTGAAGCGCATTATTACAAAAAAGATTACAAAAGCGCTGTACCCTTTTTGGAAACCTATAAAAAAGAATCTCGAGTACTTAATAACGACGACAGATACCAATTGGCCTATGCTTATTATAAAACAAAAGATTACGAAGCAGCTTCAAAAATATTCAGTCGGTTAAGCAGCCTAAATGATGAGAAATCCCAACTGTCTGCCTACCATCTGGCGGATTGCTTTATGAAAATGGACCAAAAAGTATATGCTCGAGCCGCGTACAAAAAAGCATACGCCTTAGATTTTGACAAAAAAGTTCAGGAAGATGCTATGTTTAATTACGCTCAATTGAGTTACGAGCTTTCGATTGATCCCTACCAAAAGTCCATTGAGGCCTTTAAAAAGTACATAGAACTGTATCCAAATTCGGACCGCATAGATGAAGCCTATCAATATTTGTTGGCGGTATACTTGACTACGAAAAACTTTGATGCGGCATTATCTTCCATAGAAAAAATCGAAAACAAAACACCAAAACTTCGAGGCGCCTATCAGAAAATTAGTTACAACAAGGCCTCTACCTTATACGCTCAAAGGAATTATAAAGCAGCGATAAATTATTACGATAAGTCGCTCAAATACCGCTTGGATAAAAAGCTTGCCGCAATGTCTACCTATTGGACATCCGAGGCAAATTACAGATTGCGCGATTACAAAACTGCGATTGAAGGATACAATCGATTTATTTACGAACCCAGCGCAATTCTGACGCCTTATTTCAACGAGGCCAATTATAATGTGGGCTATGCTTATTTTAAGCTAGAAGAATACTCTACGGCTACTAAGTGGTTTAGAAAATATACTTACAACAGCAGCGCAGTGGATACTTTAAAAATGAACGATGCTTTTTTAAGGATTGGAGACTGCTATTATGTGCTTAAGGAGTATGACCAAGCAATAAATTTCTACAATAAAGCAGAAGATTTGGACCAGTTTGAAAGCGATTACGCCTTGTTTCAAAAGTCTATTTGTTTGGGTATTGTAAAAAACTTTGAAGGTAAAATCAATAGTTTGGAAAAGCTGGTGAGTAACAATCCAAGGTCTACCTACATTGACGCTGCCTATTATGAACTGGGCAGAACGTATAATATACAGGGCGACGATAAAAAAGCCTTGGAACGCTTTCAATCCGTTATAAGTTCGAATGGGAATAACGTGTACCTCAAAAAGTCTTTGGTAAGCTCAGGTTTGATACATTACAACAATGGAGCGAATAATAAAGCGATAGATATTTTTACGAGAATAGTAAAGGAATACCCGACCTATGAGGACACCAAAGAGGCGCTGACGGTATTGAAAAGTATTTATTTAGAACGCGGTCAAGTAGACGAGTACACCAACTTAGTATCGGGCTTAAGTTTTGTAGAGGTTTCACGATCCAATCTAGATTCTTCGGTATTTGATGCTGCTCGAACCAAGTACTTCGAAGGCAATTGTGCGCAAGCCATTAGCTCGTTTAAAAATTATTTGTCGAAATTCAACCCGGCAATATTTGGTGTGAAAGCAAATTATTATTTGGCCGATTGCACAGAGAAAACGAAGCGTTTGGATTCAGCGTTGAGTTACTACGAAAAAATTGCTCAATTGCCACCAAACGAATACAGCGAATTGGCCTTGGATAAACTCTCAAAATATTATTACGATGCAGATAGCTTCTTAGTTGCTTTGAAATATTTTATGGATTTGGAACTGGCTGCTACCAGTGGACGCATATTGAGAACGGCAGTAGAAGGCCAGTTGGATTGTGCAGAACAATTAGACTCAACAGCGCTTGGAGTGCGAATTGGTCAGAAATACCTTGCTCAGGGCTTTGATGAAATAAATTATG
>CBFIBQ010000053.1:0-9153 GCA_965660875.1 Salibacteraceae bacterium
CCCGGGTATTCATTTTTAAGTGTATTGAAGCAATGGGGGCAAGTAGTTACAATTTTTTTAACCCCATACCCATTCAGTACTTGTATGTTGGACATGGCTTGCATCTGGAATAAAAACTCATTTCCAGCGCGTTTTGCTGGGTCTCCCGTACAGCTTTCCTCAGTTCCTAAAACCGCAAAATTGACGCCGATTTTATTTAAAATGCTTACAAAACTGCGCGTAATTTTTTTTGCTCTATCGTCAAAACTGCCCGCACAGCCTACCCAAAATAGCACTTCTGCCTCTTGTCCGCCAGCCAGCATTTCAGCCATTGTTTTTACTTGTAATTGCTCACTCATTTTTTAAAAACTTGAACGGTGGCCGATACATCTACCAAGTCGGTAAATTTTCCTTTGTATCGAGTAGCGCGCACCATATGATTGTCAATCCAGTGGTAATTTCCACCGCGTGGTTTCCCAAATAATATTCCCGAGTATTTAAAGCCGTGTGATTTCAACCATTGCTCGGTATTTGCTCTATGGTCTTCCAAACGACTGGTAAAAAAAGTAATGATATGACCCTCATCGTACCATTTATTGATGGTTTCTCGTGCGCCCTCAAAAGGCTTAGCCGTCAACATGCGCTCTGGCTCCTCATTGGGCACATCATCGCAAATGGTACCGTCGATATCAATCATAAAATTCTTGATACCCTCAGGTAAGGTTGGACTGATTAACTGTCCTCCTTCACGAGTTTCATTGAGGGAATTACTCATCTTTCCAATTTAATCTATCGGCCTGGGCAAATTGCCAAGGTGCCCCGTTATTCTCAATATTGGTAAACATGTTGTTCAACTCCGCTGGAGCTGCAGATTGTTCCATTACCAAATACCTCCTCAGGTCCACTATTATGCTCAATGGGTCCAAATTGACGGGGCAGGCTTCTGTGCAAGCATTGCACGAAGTACAAGCCCAAAGCTCTTCGGGCGATATGTAATCGTTAACCAATGTTTTACCATCTTCAGCATCCATGCCGTTTTTATCGATGTAATTACCCAATTCCGTCAAGCGATCTCGGGTATCCATCATGATTTTCCTAGGCGACAGCAGTTTACCGGTTTGGTTTGCCGGACACTCAGACGTACAGCGACCACATTCCGTACAGGTGTATGCATCCAACAATTGCTTCCAAGACAAGTCTTTTACATCTTTTGCTCCAAAAGCCTCCGGCACGGCATTAGGGTCGGCTTCTGGTGGGGCAGCGTATGGATCTGCGTTAGGGTCAAACATAAGTTCCACCTCTTTTTTTACCGATTCCAAATTAGTGAAGCTTCCTTTTGCTTTTAAATTGGAATAAAATACCGTAGGGAAGGCTAAGATAATATGCAGGTGCTTGGATATCGCTAAGTAATTCAAGAAGGCTAGAATTCCGAGAATATGGAACCACCAGCAAAAGCGTTCTATGAAATACAAGCTCGATAAATCGGCGGGCAATAATCCCGTGAGCATGGAGCTGATAACAAATCCTTCACCCGTCCAGCCAATTGCGTATTTGGTTAAACTAGCCGATGCCAAAGCCTCTCCAGAAGTCGTCATTAATTGAGTATCCGCAGCATCCATAAACAAGAATGCCGACATCAACAATATTTCTGCTATCAGAATAAGGTTTGCATCCGAAGCGGGCCAGCCCTTCATTTCTGGTTTCCAAAAACGTGCAATTTTAACCACATTTCTTCTCGCCAAAAACACCACACAGGCCAATAAAACCAATAGGGCTAAAACCTCAAAAATATTTATGAAAAAACGATACGCATCGATACCTATCCAAGAGGAAAAAATGCGGTGGGTTCCAAATACACCGTCGAGTATAATTTCCAGTATTTCAATATTGATGATTACAAAACCAACGTAAACCAATATATGCAAGAATCCAGCTATGGGTTGAACCACCATTTTTGATTGCCCTAGCGCCACTCGAATCATCGTACTCCAACGTTCCGAACTATTGTCTGTTCTATCTACATCTCGTCCCAATAGAATGTTGCGGCGGATGCGCGTAATGCTTTTGTAGAAGAAAAAGGATGCTGCCCCCAAGCAGATAAGAAAAAGAATACTTCCAATTGCCATCGCTATTCTATTTTAAGTTACTACTTTTTCGTTTTGTCCTTTCTACCAAAAAGGGAGAAATGAACGTAACGTTTTGGATTTTCTTTTAAGTCGATCAACAACAAATCTAAATCCTTACTAGCCGATTGTAAATACATATAAAGTGAGTCGTTGTTCACTAATTTCCCAACAGTACCTTCACCAGAATTGATTTTCTTCAATATCGCGTTGGCATTATCCAAGGACGCATTTACGCGCTGAACCGTTTCGTTAAACTTTACATCTTTCAGACTATCACTGATTTGAGAAAAATCTTTGGATACTTTATTTAAGTTGTCGATTACCGTTTTAATTTTTGAGCTTTCAGAAGCCAATAATCCTTTTAAGTCACTCGAAGAAGCATTTAAATTTTCCATGGTTTGGGCAACGTGTTCCATACTCGTTTCGAGATTCTCACGGTTCTTTTGGTTCAACACGGTTTGCATCAATTGCATGACCGAGTCAATGGATACTACCGCTTCTAGCGCTTTCTTCTCAAAAGGCTCTAAAGAGGAACTCAGTGAAGAAAAAATATCTTCTTCGGTACCAGAGGTAATGGTATCGCCTTCTTCCAAAACCTGACCACTTTTACCAATTTCAATGTCTATTTCTTTACCGCCAAGAAGTCCTGTATTGGCAATTATCGCTCTTGAATCCTTTGGGATATCCAAGCCAGAATAAGAAACTTCTAATTCCAACACCACTCTTCGTTCCCCAGGAATTAAAGTAGAGCTTCTGATTTTCCCAATACGGAAACCGTTTACTGAAACTGGGTCGTCGTTATTAATTCCCGAAACATTGGTATAAACGGCGTAATAAGTTTTTCCTTCAGCAAAGAGATTACTGCCTTTCAAGAAACCATAGCCGTAATAAAATAAAGCTATGGATACGATAACTAAAACTGCAATTAAAATCTCTTTTTTTCCCTTCAAACCTTTTACCTACTGCGCTTTTTTAATAATCTCAAGAGCTTCAGAAATTGGAATTCTTTCTCCTTTGTATATGCTTATCAAGAAAGCATCCTTATACCCTTTTGCTCTAATCTTTCCTTGCAAACTTACGCCATCTTCAAAAGACTTTTCATTTCCAACCGCGTATTTATACGAGTTCTTAATTTTTAACTCTTCTACACCTTCGATTCCTTTGAATTTTTTCGGGTCCGTTCCAATAGGTTTCTTAGACGCAGTCAGCTGCACCTTAAACCGCACGCCGTGGTCGAACGCCTCTTTTACCGCTTTTTTTTCAGGAGCAACTCCCTTTTCAGATGCTGGAGCAAACAATTCATCCACCTCTTTTTTGTATTCATTAAACGCCGTTACGATTCCGTTTGCAATGAGCTTGCGGTTTCCATCTTGGTTCAGAAAACGACCTTCTTTTGGATTGGTAATAAATCCGGTTTCAATCAGCACACTGGGCATGGTGGTTTTGTACAGCACCATAAAACCTGCTTGCTTTACGCCTCGATTTCTTCTACCCAAGGATACAAACTGATCCTGTACTTTACTTGCAATACTTAAACTCTGCTCTAGTGATGCTTGTTGCATCAACCCGAGTGCTATAAGCGACTCATCCGAACTGGGATCAAAACCCTCGTATTTAACTTCATAGTTTTCTTCTAGTAAAATAGCTTGGTTTTCCCGTTTTGCCGTTTCTAAGTTCTCTTTGGAGCGGTGCAATCCAAGCGCAAATGTTTCAGTACCGTAAGCTTGACTGCTTCCTGCGGCATCAGCATGAATAGACATGAACAGATCTGCATTCATCTGATTCGCAATTTTTGCGCGTTCGCCCAACCCAATAAACACATCCGAATCCCGAGTGTAAACGACTTTAACCTTGGGATGTTTTTTCTTGATGGCCGCTCCTACTTTTAAAGCAATGTCTAAAACAATATCCTTCTCGCGAATTTTATCAACCCCAATTGCACCCGGATCTTTTCCTCCATGCCCAGCATCTATTACGACTTTATTTAAGCCGTATTCACCCGGTCGGAAAGGGTAAAAAGAGGTGAGCAGAATAAAAGAAATAAAAACTGTGAAGTAATTAAACGTTGTTCTCATCATAATTTTTGTAATGAAAGGCAATTACAAGGGATTTTTGGTGTTCTATTTCTTAATTTTGACGCTTAATAAGCTGAGCAAAAATAGCATTATAAGTTGCCTTCGCTCCTACACAAAACCCGATGTTTTCACGCATTCTTGTTGATAATAGTCTTCAATGTAAAAGGCTATACCCAACAAAAAACCGTTCCAAACGCAACGAATACCGAAATTTCAGATAAAAAAGCAGCGACTGACTCCATACAGACAAACCTAACAAGGCCTGTAATTGCGGACTCCAGTGCCCTTGACTCCAATAAAAATAAAAAGCCTTTAAAACCTAAAATGAAGGAAGGCAGCTTTGAAAGTAAAGTGGATTATAAGTCAAAAGATTCGCTGCGGTTCAATGTTAAAAAACAGCTGGTTTACCTCTACGGTGAAGCGGAAGTGAACTACGGAGAAACCAATCTAAAAGCGGATTACATCGAATTGGACTTACAAAAAAATGAAGTTTTTGCTAGAGGTTCAATAGACAGTGCTGGAAAAGAGTTTGGTACACCTGTTTTTAAAGACGGGCCGCAAGAGTTTGAAGCGAAAGACATTCGATACAATTTCTCTACCGAAAAAGGACTGATTACAGAGGCAGTAACGCAACAAGGCGATGGTTACGTCAAGGGCAAAACGGTAAAGCGCATGCCCAATGAAGTGATTTATATTGAAAACGGTCAGTTTTGTCCGTGTGAAGACATAGACGCAAAGACCTACATTCAAGCCAAAAAACTGAAAATCATACCCGAAGATAAGGTGGTTACTGGGCCAGCAAACATGAAGATCGGAAGTATTCCTACCCCATTAGTTCTTCCGTTTGGTATTTTCCCAAATACCGAGAGCGCCTCATCGGGCCTCATAGTGCCTCGTTACGGCTTTAGTCCGGGTCTTGGTTATTTTCTGCAAGAAGGTGGGTATTATTGGAACGTAAACGACTATTTGGACATGTCTTTTGTCGGGGACATTTATACGCGGGGCAGCTGGGGAGTGGGTTGGTCTGCCAACTACAACAAACGTTACCGAAGCAAAGGCAACGTAGATTTGAGGTATACTCAACTCACAAGAGGTTCGGAACAAACTGCTGACCTAAGTGTGGATGAAGTGTATAAACTGTATTGGAAACATACCCAAGACAATAAAGCACACCCAAATAGCAGGTTTAGTGCAGATGTAAATGTGTACAAAAACAACCAGTTGGATATAAACAGTTCGCAGCAAGAGTTTCAATCCAACACCTTTAAGTCCAACATCAATTACAACTACAAATTCCCGAACAGCCCTTTTCGCGTGACGCTAAATGGAAGTCATTCGGTAAACAATGCCACTCAAGAAGCCGATTTAATTCTTCCCCAAGTCACCTTAAATATGGTGGACCGTATTTATCCTTTCAAACGAAAGTATAAAGTGGGCAAAGACCGACTCTATGAAAAAATTGGACTGACCTACACCACAAATTTCATGAATAAAATATCCGCTCACCCCGACTCTATATTTAGTCCAAAAGCCATCGATAATATGCGCAACGGTATCAAACACGACGCTCGAATCAATACCAACGCAAAAGTACTGGGAGTGTTTTCTTTAGAGCCCTACGTCGCATACAGCGAATTTTGGGAGTTCGAAAAATTGAATCAAGAGTTTTCTACTGCAGAAAATGAGTTGATTCGAGACACCATAGGTGAATTTGGTCGTTTTGGGAAACTCAGTGGAGGCGCCAACTTAACTACAAAAATTTATGGTATGTACTCGTACAAAAGAGGGCCCGTAAAGGCATTACGGCATGTTATTACCCCGACAATTGGAGTGTCTATGACTCCGAATTATGAAAATGCCGATTATATCAGAGCTTATAGGGTTGACTCTATTGGCAATACGGGGCAGTACACCTTATACGACAATGGAGTATATGGCAGACCCAATACTGGCAAGGAAACGGGTGTAGTAACCTTCAATGTTATGAATAATTTCGAAATGAAAGTGTTGAACAAAAAGGACACATCAAAGGAGGAAGCTACTAAAAAAGTAAAGTTATTGGATCAGCTAAACATAGGGTCTAGCTACGATATGTTTGCGGACTCACTGAACTTGAATAACATTTCGATTAGAACTTCCACTACGTTGTTCAACTTCTTTAGGGTACAATACAATTCCGCCCTTGACCCCTACGTTTTTGAAGAGGATAGTTTAGAGAACATTAGCCGTGTGAATAAATTTGAGCTTACGCAAAATGGACGCGTTGGACGGTTTTTAAACCACACGGTTGCCGTTAATTTTTCATTGAGCAATAAGAAGCGGTTGGCCGAACGAAAAAAAGAAATAGAGGCGATGAAAAAAAGTCCGAACACCTATATGGTGCTGCCTTGGACCTTAACGGTAGGCTATAATTATCGCTACAACAAACCGCATACAGACGCCTCTAAGGTGGTAACACAGGGATTAGCGCTAAATGGAAACGTTCAGTTTACCGACAACTGGAGGTTTGAGGGTTCTATGAATTACGATTTGGAAGCAGAAGACATCGCTTACACACGTTTCTCTGTATATCGCAGTCTGAATTGTTGGGAAATGCGCATATCTGTTGTACCAAAAGGAGGACAACAGAATTATAATTTTGGCATCAACTTAAAGCCTTCTATGATGAAGGATTTGAAAATAGAACGCAGAAGAAACTTTTACGATTTTTAGTTATGAATGAAATTATTTTTACCAAAAACGCACCTGCTCCAATAGGCCCGTACAATCAAGCTGTTAAATGTGGAAACACGGTGTATGTAAGTGGTCAAATTGCAATGAACCCCAGCACAGGCGAGTTAGAAATTGACAATTTGCAACATGAAACCCATTTGGTAATGAAACATCTAGGGGCCGTGTTAGCGGCAGCAGGGTTGAACTATTCCGATATTGTAAAATGTTCGATTTTCTTGAGCGACATGGATTCTTTTACTGAAGTAAACGAAGTATACGGTACTTACTTTAAAGCGAATTATCCAGCTCGAGAAACTGTAGAAGTGGCTGGTTTACCAAAAAATGTCAACGTTGAGATTTCTTGTATTGCTGTTTCAGCTTAGTATGCTGGATGCGTAATCATTTGACGGACCATTGGAGTAAGACCGCTAAAGAAAAACTCTACTGCAATAACCATAACAATAAGCCCCATCAAGCGAAGCATCACTTTGTTTCCCGTCTCTCCCATAAGCTTTAAAACCTTTGAGGAACTCCACAGCACCAAAAAAGTAATGATCAGAACAACTGCAATACTCAAAATCAAGGTGATTTTCATATCGTAACTTTCAGCATCTCGCATCAGCACAATAGCGTTTGTTATTGCTCCTGGGCCACAAATCATTGGAATACCCAATGGCGTAACTGAAATATCATCTACGTATTCTTTCACATTGCTCTCGTCCACTTTGGTTTTAGCCAAACGCGCTTGTAGCATATCCATACCCATTAAAAAGAATATGATTCCCCCTACTATGCGCAAACTATTTACCGAAATACCGAAAAAATCAAAGAGAATATTACCCGAAAACGCGAAAATCATTAGCGTTATGAACGCAACAAGAATCGCCTTAAACGCCGTTTTTCTTCTAGCATCAGCACTCAATTCTTTCGTCATAGACATAAAAACCGGCATCGTACCAAAGGGATTGATTAAGGTAATAAATGAAGTGAATGCCAGTAAACCGAATGTAATAAGTTCGCCCATATTCCAATTAAAAAGCCCCAACAATATCGGGGCTTAAGATATTATTTATTTCAACAGATTTTTATTCCGACTCCTTTTTAGCCTTTTTTACTTTTTTTTCCTTTTTGGGTTTTTCTTCCACAGCCTCCTTTTCAGACACTGCCTCATCGGACTCTTCTGCTGCTTCTGCTTCTGCTTCTGCTTCTGCTTCTGCTTCTGCTTCTGCTTCAATAAAACCTTTGGACAGCAATGAATTGTACCAAGTCATTACCTTTTTTATGTCGGAATTGTATACACGCTCCTCATCAAAATCAGGTACTAAGTCGCTGAAATAATCGCGTAATTCAGCACCTTTTTCTTTCGGAGAAACACTGGTAGATTTCCCACCTTCTATGTCGTACATTTTCTGAAAAATATCCTTAAGGGGAATATCATCTACCTTACCGTATATACTGATTTCTTCTAGTGCAGACACTTGTTGATTGGAATAAGTAGGCGAACGCTTGCCATCAATCAATGATTCTACGATTACACCATTGTTCGTTTGACCAACTACCTTGTATAAACCTGGCTTTCCTGAAATGGTTAATATCTTACTTATGTCCATCAGCTCTTCTTAAAATTTTGGCAAATATATCGTTTGTGTATACGTCACAAAACGATTAGGGAGTTGGGTTTTCAACTTTATTTAACCTGTTCGGGGTTGTAGTTCGGTTTTACTGACACTTGTGTTTCTATTATTGCACAAATAATAGGCGTTATGAAAAAAGTAATTGTACTGACAGGAGCGAGCAGTGGTATTGGAGCAGCAACAGCGAAAGCACTTTCCAATTCACCACATATGGTGGTGTTAATGGCTAGAAGCAAAGAAAAAATGCAGGCCATTTCCGATTCTATGGATTGTATTACTCATGTACTACCCGTTGATGTAACTCAAGTAGACGAAGTCCGACAAGGCATTCAAACTGTTCAAGATAAATTTGGAGGGATTGATGTCTTAATAAATAATGCCGGACTGGGCTTTTTTGATCCTATTGACGAAGGTAAGTTAGAGGAGTGGCATTCCATGATTGATGTAAACCTGAAAGGCTTATTAAATGTAACGCACAGTGCGTTGCCGTTATTAAAGAAAAGTGAAAACGGACACATAATCAACGTAACTTCGGTAGCTGCACATCAAGTTTTCCCAAACTCAGCGGTATACAGTGCAACAAAACACGCGGTTTTGGCTTTAAGTAAAGGGTTGCATCAGGAATTA
>CBFIBQ010000054.1:0-9070 GCA_965660875.1 Salibacteraceae bacterium
GGACGCAATAGCCATGAAGATTTTGGCCAGCGCACCCAAAATTGCTTCCCCGCACTTGCCTTGGCTGTGGGGCGTTAGCCACAACCCATTATGAAGAAAATCATTCTACTATTTATTTTAATTACGTTTCTAATTCAATGCGATAATCGCGCTGAACTTAAAACGAACGATTGTTTAAATAATCTTGAGGTTAATGCACTGAACCGAGGGTACTTGATTTTTAAGGAATCACTTGAAAATCATTATCAAACAGAAGCCAACGATGTGCTTCTTTTGACTTTCTTAAAGGACTTAGGCGACTCTAAAATCAAATCAGATTTTTTCTCGAACAAATCCACAAAGCTGTGGCTAGATTCGTTAGAGGAAATAGGCTTACAACAACAACTCTTTAGGTTAGACAGCATTGAACATGGCGGGCTTTCAATTTACTACACCTACTTTAATTCCAATCTTCTCAACTGTCTAAAAAAAGAACAATCTAAAAAATGGCAAGACTTCTTTTATGAATTATCATTACTCCATAATGTAAGCCCTGAATTGTTAACTAAAGCATTTCGAGATATGATCGAAGTTGAACAATTACAACCTGAAATACGAATTATTATAAGTCTACTTTTCTATTATGAAAATGCTCTGAATATTGATGTAAGAAAGAACCTATCGGCAGTGCCTAACAGCATCCAAAAGGCAAATGCTAGGATAGTGTAAATTTGAAACGAAATGCCACGAACGAATCATGTAATAAAACCCGAAGTTCAACCCTTTATCCTCGCACATAAAAGGGCTGCAGGGCTTTAGGTAAAATCAAAAGCAATGAAAACCCCAAACACTTTAATCGTCGTTTTATTTCTGATTTTTTCTACAAAATCCATTTCAGCACAAGTTGAAAATTTAGTGGATATGGAGTATTACCCGAAGGAATATACTTTTGAAAAGGCTGAGCGTTTGAAAAAATCCGCAAAAATTCAAGAAGCTCTTTGGTTTTATATTAATCTATTCCCAGATCATAAGGAAAAAGTAGTGAATGATGTAAAACTATTAGAAAAAGAATTGGATACACTTGACCTAGGAACAGCCATACTGCTTTCTTTTACTATTTATGGAACTTTTGACCCTGCAATTTCTTCACTTGATAATGGAGCTCTTAGCCTGAATATTGGTGAGTTGAATTACAAATCTGCATGGGCAGATGAGCTTATTCACAAGGTAACTGATTTGGATAAGCCACTAAATTCGGCTGCGCAGTACAATTTCAGAGGGCTAGATTATGCCAACTTAGGTCAATATGAAAATGCAATCGAAAGTTTTGATCGTTCGATAAAAATGAAACCTAGTGGCCAAGTGTATTTCAATAGGGCGTATTCTAAAACATTTGTTTCAGATTTTGAAGGTGCCATATTGGACTTTAGTAAAGCAGAGGAAATGAGCTACAGATTAAAGGAGGTATACTTTGAAAGAGGATATTGTAAAGATCAACTTAAGGATTTTAAAGGTGCAATTAAGGACTATTCTGAAGCAATTCAACTAGACAGTACAAATTTTAATGCTTTCAATAATCGAGCATATTCGAAAATGAATCTGAAGGATTTTAAAGGGGCACTTATTGATTTTAACAAGGGAATTGAATTAAACCCAAGCTTTGCAGGAGCATACGTGAACAGGGGGTTCGCTAAGAAAAATTTAGGAAATCAAAAAGGTGCATGTGAAGATTGGAATAAAGCGTGGGAACTGGGTTTTAAGAATGTTCGTTCGCTGATAGTCGAAAATTGTAACTAAATAAATTGAAATTGCCTAACAACACCCAAATGAAGGACACAGGACCTGGGCTTCTATCGGCCAGCCTGTGCGTAATAGGCCATTTGGTGTAAATTTGAAACAAATGAAATTTAATAACCCAAACCCAAGTTCCGAAGAGTGTGCCACGAAAGGCCTGCTGCTCATAGTTGCGGGGCGTTAGCGGTTATTCTACTAACAATGAGATGGATTGTATTTGCCATATTGTTTACATTTTCTTCCAGTGCCTTCGGATGCTGTGGTGAAGGTGATTACCGCCTTCTTCCAATTGGAGAGATTAATGGAGAACTATTCTTTGCCGAATTTGACCTTTCTAGAAATTGTAGAATGAAACGTAAGCCCGTGCAAGGAATGGAATTTTTTGTAAAAGGGGAAGTAAATCTTGCGGTTTGGAGAAATGATAGCCTTGAAATCATTCAAACTGTTGATACCCTAGACGAAATTGAATGCCAGTGTTCACCTGAAAATTATCTTGACAGTACTCGAATTGAATCAATTATTAGCCAGAAACTTAATGAGGTAATTTCTTTAGCCTCAAGGCTTGGAAGTATGGGACAAATCCGAACAAAGAATATAATATTTAATGATTCTTCTAAAACCGATAAAAGTGAAACAAGCACGGATACTTCCTTCTCTATAATCCTTAAATATGACAACTTCTTTAGCCAAGAGATTACAACTATTGGTGCCGTCTCATGCTATCCTGACAAGGTCGCCGAAATTCGAAGTTATGAATCCAAAACCTATGATTTCAAAATTCTAAAATTAAGGTGTCAAAATATTTCAAAGGAATCTGAACTGCGGAATATCCAAAGATTTAAAAAGCTGCAAACTGCATACTGGAAAGCAAAACCTCAATGGCATGGTGTAGCACGAGATTACCTTGTAATAATGAACAACCGCTAGCAGCACCCAAATGAAGGATAAATCAGGGGATTGCTCGCATGAAAATCAGCGTGTGAATTCTGAACGAAAACAATAATATCTAGATTATCAAGTTATTGAAAAATAAAAAATTACGATGAGAACTTTTTCAATTTTAGTCGGACTATTTACAGCAATTGCTCTTTCCTCTTGCGAAGGAAATACAACTCGAGAATGGAAAGTAATTAATAATTCAAGTCAGGCTTTTCAGGTCGATATGAAATCAAATTTTAACATGGAAAAGGTTGTAACTATTGAAACTGGAAAGTCAGAAGTAATATATGTTTATGAAACCCGAGGTGGTAATGACGATGCAGGAAATACTGGAGACTATTTTGAGAGTTTCGAGATTGTGAATATGAGCAATACTGTAAGAAAAGATATTCAGGCTAGTTCCAATTGGAAAGCTGAAAGTGAACACGTGAAACGTGTACCTTCATTCTACGAACATAAATTCTCAATATCGATCAGCGACGACGATTTTTAGTAATCGCAATAGAAGGTAACAAAGGCTAAAAGGAAATTGCGACCCCACACTTGCCTTGACTGCGGGGCGTTACTAGCCTTATATGGAAGCAAATGATATGCACAAATGAAATATTCAATACTAATAGCAGCATTTTTATTTAGTTCAGGACTATATAGTCAAAGAATGACAAAAGCCTCTGCAAAAGACTTTATGGAACAGAGCTGGGTATATATTACAACGAAGGACAGTGTTGCTTTCGCTAAATTATGGTCACTTGACGACAAGAAATCCATAAATCATAAACGGCCGCATTCAACGGACGAGGTTTACGATAATTTTAGGGCGGTAAGCGAATGGTTAGATACTGCCGTTTCAAATACCCTCAGTATTGAATTTGTTGAAATTGAAAAACACAATTTATTGAATACCGATACGAAGTATTGGATAAAAGCATGGTTTAAATACAACGAAAACTTTTTTAAAGGTTATGGATTCTATCTTGGATATCATAATAATGAATGGAAAGTGAGAGACTATGTAAGTACTTCAACCATGAATAGGTAATACACAGCTGGTAACAAACACTAAAAGGCAAAAGCCGTCTTCTGATGTATATGAGCCGCTATTCCAAGAGCCTCTGAAAGAAATAAAATCAACGTCAAACATTTTACAGCTTAGGTCTTGTCCGCGTTTGCCTTTCTGGATGACTAGAACCTGCGGTCCAGCAGTACACATAGGCTTTTCACCGCACTTGCCTTGGCTGCAAGGCGCTAGCCAAAAGCCGGGTTACTCGGTAGCAAGCGGTACGATTATTTAGTAACTTTGAATAAATCTTAAGAAATGGATATTCAGTCTGCCAAATTAGAACTCGTAAGACAAATACTTGAACTTGAAAGTTCCGAGATTGTTCATAAGCTAATTCAAACGTTAAGCCATGAAAAAAAAGATTTTTGGTTGGATTTAACCGAAGCTCAAAAAAGAGAAGTTGAACTAGGCCTTCGTCAGGTTGAAGAAGGCAAAACAGAAGACTGGGACGATTTTCTTAAAAAGGTTTCATGAAAGTCAAACTAACTTCACTCGCTTCTTTCAAACTAACCGAACTACTTGATTATCTTGAACACAAATGGTCATTATCGATTAAGATTAAATTCCTAAATAAGCTGGAATCAAAGCTTGAGGTTATAAAATCGAACCCCGACTCCTTTGTAATGAGCGATGTAAAGAAAGGTTTAAGACGTTGTGTTGTAACGAAACAGACAACTTTACTTTACAAATATGATTCTGACACTATTTACATAATCACTGTTTTTGATAACAGACAAGACCCTCAATCTCTTGAGGTTGAAATCAATAAGCACTTTGGCTAAAAGCACCCAAATAAAGGATAAATGAGCAGGGCTTATTTAGGCCAGCTTGAGTGCAAGAGGCCCAGTTGTATAAATTTGAAACAGATGAAATTTAATAACCCGAACCCGAGACTCGAAGAGTGTGCCACGGAAGGCCTACGAATCTTGGATGTGGGGCGTTAAACACTATTAAATGAAACAACTTAGACTATTATCATTCTCTATTTTCATAACTCTTTCTTTGTTTTCACAAGAACAAAAAAAAGTATCAAGGCTTTTATTTTACAACCCAAATGGCATTGAATGGTTTCAAACAAGTTATGAAAAAATTGCGTACAGAAAATATGACAAGTTAGGATCTAGTAAGTCCTATTTTTTAAAAGACTCTTCTGAATCATTTTTTCAAATTGAGTTAATTGGAACTAGTGACAGCACCATAGTTTTCTTGGAATACGACTCAAACTTAGAATTACTCAAAAAAGGAGAGTTCATTCTTCAAAGTTTATCCGACTCAATTGATACTGTAGACGTTTATAATCAATTTGGAGAAATCGTATATGTGGAAATTTGTGAATATTTCATTTTCGAAAGAAACCATGTTTGGTATGACTTTAATAATTACAAAACTCAATACTATAGCAATGGAATACTTGTTGATTCAAAAAAGTTAGCCTATACAGATAGTATTTTCTCAAACTACAAAATCAACAAAAGTGAATTCAGAATTGAATCAGATAGTGGAAATGTTCTTCCAACGGCATCAATAAATGAAGTCAATTCTCTCTTAAAAAAGAGGGTTTGGAGAAACTATCGTCTCCCATTATTAAATCCCGACGAGGCTGTTTTTTACCCTGAATGGCTCTCATATCTGAAAGGAAAAAAAGGCCTCGTTTTGAAGAACAACTTAAAAAATGCCTTATTTTTTAATGATGAAAATCAATTAGTAACGGAAATGGAGCCATTTAAAATAAATAAGGGAAACCAAAGCACTTCTTTTGAAGTCACAAAGCATGGGTCTAAATTCTTTATCAAGTTGAATTTAAACAATACTAATCACAACTATGAGATAAAGTATTTATCGGCAAGCGTATTAGTGCTAGAAAAGTAACCGCTGGAAACAGCCGCTAAAAGACAAACGCCGTTTTCTGATGTATATGAGCCGCTATGCTACGAGCCTCCGAAAAAAATAAACTCAAAGTCACACATTTTACAGCTTAGGTCTTGCTTGCGCTGGCCTTTGTGAATGAAGCGCTGCTTCATTGCCACAATTTAATTCCGCGGTTATACTTATTTTGGCAGCGGGGCGTTTTAGTCAATTAATCGCGCGCTACTAATACTAAAATTATGAACTCACTCAAGCACAACATTTATTTCAAAGTAGGAACAATAGTTTTGATCGGGCTAATACTGCTCATACCAACCTCAATGATAAAGAGCCTAATAAACGAACGTGAAGACACGCAAATTGATGCGATACGAGAGGTGAGTTCAAAGTGGGGTGAAGAACAAACGCTTACAGGTCCTTTCATTACTATTCCCTATACCAGGTATGTAAAGGAGTTTTCTAAGAAAGATTCGGTATATAAAACCAAAGCCATAAGAAGCTACGCACATGTACTTCCTAGCGAACTAAACATTACAGGCGATATGATGCCTGAGAGAAGGTATCGGGGCATTTATGAAATTGTAGTTTACAATTCGAAAATCAATATTGCTGGAAAATTTAATAGTCTGAGTTTAGCAGAACTGGACATTCCTAAACAAAATATAAAATTTCACAAAGCTCAGTTCGCAATTGGAATAGACGATTTAAGAGGCATAGAAAAACAAGTAGAATTAAATTGGAACAATGACACCTATTCATTTAATCCAGGTGTTATGACCAAAAATGTGGTAAAAGAGGGAATTAACGCATCTATTGATGTGATGGATTCTGACAGTGCCACCTACGATTTCAATTTTACCCTCGATTTAAAAGGAAGTCAACTGTTATACTTTACGCCCGTAGGAAAAATTACCGACATAAACATTTCTTCTAGTTGGAGTAACCCGAGCTTTAATGGGGCATTCCTTCCAGACTCTAGAAACGTTTCCGATTCAGGTTTTAGTGCAAATTGGAATGTGTTGCATTTAAATAGAAATTATCCTCAAAGCTGGAAAGGAAGTTCTAACTCTATCAGAAATTCAAGCTTCGGAATTGACTTATTGCTACCTGTAGACAATTATCAAAAGTCATATCGTTCAATTAAATATGCGATTCTGTTTATAGTGTTTACCTTCTTGGTTTTCTTTTTTATTGAAATATTAAACAAAGTGTACATTCACCCCATTCAATATATTTTGGTTGGTACGGCATTGGTGGTGTTCTACACGCTTTTACTCTCAATTTCCGAGCATATGAGATATAATTTGGCGTTTATTCTTTCTGCCTTAAGCACCTTGCTTCTTATTGCGGGTTATGTAAAAGCAATTTTAAAATCGAACCAATTAACCGGACTTATAAGCGGAATTCTTTTAATCCTTTACACATTTATTTTCGTGATTATCCAGCTTCAAGATTTTGCTCTTTTAATCGGTAGCATTGGAATTTTTGTAATACTAGGACTTGTTATGTACTTTTCGAGAAAAATCGATTGGTACGATTTAAAGCTCGGAGAAGATGCTGAACTTTAACGGACCACCGCAGCACCCAAATGAGTAACCCACCTGCCGAAGGGCAAGGTAGGTCGAGTTTAGTAGATTTGAAACAAATGAATTTTAATATCCCAAAACTTAGTTCCGGAGGGCGGACTGCAATTGGTTATCTGTTGAGAGCCAAGGGCGTTGTGAGTTTTTCGAATGAAGCGAGAAACTTTACTTATTAAAAACTAGAATGAGCCTATTCTCTTACCATTTAGTCGAACTTTCTTTGATTGATGCTTTTAAGGCACTGGTTAAAGACCCCATTTCAGAAAAAACCAATGGACTGATTCATGCCGAATATATGACCACAATGACTCTAGGGTCTGCGGTAGTTTCAACTTCCAGATTCCTAATTAGAAAAGTCGCTGTTTTTGCACAATGGGAGGATGAAACTGCGCTGGTCAACTTTCTTGAAAACGACCCTTTCGGAATTGTGTTGGCTAAAGGCTGGCACTTACGGCTATCCTTTGTTCGAAAATGGGGAAGTTTTGCTGGATTTGATATACCTTCTGTGAATAATGAACACACCGAAAGTCTTTCTCCCGCTGTTGCGGTAACCATTGCGAGAATGAGACCTTTTGAAGTACCTCGATTCATAAATTGGGGAAGGCCCGTAGAAAAGTTAGTCCGCGATCACCCCGGAACAACCATTTCTTTGGCTTCAATTAAGTTTCCTAATACCGTTTCGACATTCTCGGTTTGGAAAACGGATAAAGAAATGACCGATATGGTTCATGGACATAGCAAGGTTCCACGACCAAAGCGTCATGCTCAAGCGATGAAAGAACGAGATAGAAAAGACTTCCATTTTGAGTTCACAACCTTGCGGTTTAAGCCACTTTCGGAACACGGAAGTTGGAAAGGTCGGTCTGATTATACTACAAATCTTAAGTAGAACCATAAATATGGCCTTAGCTCGCTCTAAACAAAATGTTCAAGATTGGATTACTCAGCAATGGGTCATTTTAACCGGAAGAAAATTGAACCTAGGTCAAGACGATTGGCTCATTGGCCCTTTTGGAGGAACGGACGGAATTGGAGAAAGTTTTATCACAGAGCTAGCCATACAAGAAAACCTTGAGCTGGACCAGCGAGACAATTCAAAAGGACTCATTCAAGACCTTGAATCTGTTCTGGGCGCTCACTCTAATAAAAATAAACTAGCAAAAGAAGTTATTGATTTCTACGAAAATACTTCGGAGTACGATTTCAGTATCAAGGTACAGTGGAATCCGTTGTTTAAGACTTTTGGAAAGTTATTAAACCTCATTTTCAGTAAGCGAATTAAACAACTAAATATACCCATACAAAACACTGAAACCGCCGATGGTATAGTCAGCAACATTTACCACTTACTTGACCCAAATACGAATGAACTGAAACGAACAATTTGGTTGAGAAAGTTCAAGAAATCTGGAGATGTTGTGTATTCAGGTGTTTATGGTATTTGCACCAATCCAAAAGGCTTACCATGCGTGAAAGCTGTTTTTCCCTTACCAAATGGCAACGCTACAGTAATTCTTCAGCCCAGAGTTGGAAAATCAGGAGCTCTCATCTTGGAGTCGAAAGGAAGCAAGTTTGGAGAGGGTGGTTTCTATTTTTTGCTTCAAGATTCAAAAGGTCGAAAATGGGCGAAGTATGTAAAAACATTTACAGACAAGTTAGTTGTTTCAGTAGTGAATGGGCGCATTCTTGCAAAACAAACGCTTGAGATTTGGGGGATTAAAGTCCTTGAATTTCAGTATGAAATCGAAAAACACACAGAACAGCCAAAAGGCAAATGTTTAGCGATAGTGTAATTTTGAAACAATATGCCTCGAATAAAGTACCTATTGAAACCCGAAGTTAAACTCTT
>CBFIBQ010000055.1:0-8963 GCA_965660875.1 Salibacteraceae bacterium
AAACAAAAGTGCTAACGAAACCTCATGTGAGCCGCCACTTCTATTTGTCAATTTACTTGTAGTAATATCATAACTGTATCCAAAACGTACATAGTCTGTGCGTACACCAATGAGGGCTACAAATGCATCTCCTGGTCTGTACCACAACCCTCCTACGATAGGTCCTTTGTATGCATACATTCCTAAGAAAAACTGTCTCGCGTTGGGGTCAAATGAAAATTCACCCCCTTGCTGCTGAAACATGATGTTTGGGGAAACAGCACCTTCATCAGGGTATCTTTTATTGATTGGAATAACCCATCCTGCATGTGCAGTTAACTTTCTCGGAAGTCTCGTCGTTTCATCTGCAAGAAATGTTTCTTCTGGTTCGGTTAGATGGTGAACGGCCAGCCCACCGTAAAAATTCTTGGTATATGCTATGGCACCAGCAGAGAAGTCAACTCCCTGAACACTGGTTCTAACAGGGGTTTCTTGCGTTGGGTAAATAAAGCCGTAACGCTCATCTATCATGTCTCCAAAAGTTAACTGGTCCCAATCAATTGCTTTGTTAAAATAGGTGGCTTCTCCACCAAAACGCAAAGAAAGTTTTCGGTTAACAGCAACATTGTAGCTGTAAATGGCACTTGCTCTGGTTGTTTTAAAAATGCCACTAACACCTTCTCGGTCGTGCATTAATAATACGCCAAGCCCACCACTAATTGCATCGACATGCTGGTCATATGAAGCCGAATAGGTGACGTAATTCCCACCACCGTTGGCTATTCCAGGCCACTGGTTTCTGTAATTCATAACGAACCGCGGACAACGCTCAACACCTGCTAATGCAGGGTTAAGATATAGGGGGTTAGAGTAAAACTGAGAATATATAGGATCCTGTGAAAAGCCGTACTCCACTGCACCCATCAATCCGCACCAAACTGCTATGACCTTAAAAATAAGCCTTACCGACATATAAATTTCACTATTCGTGTTGGCAATTATACGAATTATTTTGTTTTTGGATACCTAAATTAATTTTCTTGGTAAAGTTACCGTTAATGAATATTTAAGCAATAATTGTAAATTATTAGCGTTCAGAGCACCACCTTTGTAAATTTAACGAAAGAAAACCTTGTAAAAATAGTGAAGTACAAAGCAATCAAAGTATGTTTAGCGTTCTTGTTGGGGTCTGTTTTTATTGCCTCAAACCTATCGGCTCAAGTTACACAAAAGTTGAATTGGAAAGGGATTGTCAAAGACCAAACCTTTAGTCACAATGTGGTGGAGTACATTAGTCTGGAGCACGCAAGCTATGACTTCAGCCAAAATCCTTTACCCACAATGCGTATAAATAAAACACTTAATGGAGGTTTTTCGGTAAACTCTATTTCTGGTGTAAGCTTTAAGTCGGATGTGCTTTCCGATGCTGAAAAGGCCATCATCGAGCCTTATTCAAAACGTTTTAATACCGAATTAGAAGTTGAGGTGAACAGCCAAACAGTATCGAACAAATCGTACTTATCGTTCAGTTTTATCCCTTTTGTTAAAGTAAACGGAAGATTAGAAAAAGTCACTTCCATTTCCATTGAATACAACAAAATACCACGTGAATCAGGTTCAAGGGTGGCATGGAAAGCCAATAGTGTTCTAGCAAGCGGTACTTGGTATAAGGTAGGTGTGAGTAAAAGAGGAGCGGTAAGGTTAGATTACGACTTTTTTGAAAGAGCTGGATTTTCTCCTGAATTCACAGATTTGAATAAACTTCGAGTTTTTACAACAAGTGGTGGAATATTATCAGAAGCAAATACGGTGGAACCAATTGATGATTTGGTTCAAATACCATTACTTTTAAGAGGTGCGGAAGATGAGCGAATTGATAAAGGTGATTATGCTGTGTTTTATATGCCGGGTCCACATAATTGGAATTTAGAAGGTGCTAAATACAACCACACTCATAACTTTTATAGTGATTCTACTTTTTTCTTCTTTTCCTTCAATAGTTCTGCACCCCAAATAAGTTTACCCAATCAGCAGTTGTCACCGAATGGAACACGTATAACCAGCTTTGATGATTATGCTGTGCATGAGGTGGAGGGTTCTAATTTAATATCCAGTGGCCGACAGTGGTTCGGAGAAAATTTTGGTTTAAAAACGAGTTATTCTATAGACTTTGAATTTCCAAACATCCTTAGGTCTGAGAACGCTACTGTAAGTGCTTATGCGGCCATACGGAGCATTAATTCCAATAGCGATTTAACGGTAAGTGCAGGTTCTATAGGGAATACAGTAATCTCTGGAGGTTCAGTCAGCGGGAATTACACCGGGAGTTACGCAAAGTATTTGTCAGCTGAGTTCTCAGGAAAGCCGACTGGTAACAAAATTTCAGTATTGGTAGACTTTAAGAAAGCAGGAAGTGAGTCTCAAGCTTGGTTGGATAAAATTGTGATCAACTGTAAAAGAGCGCTGAGGTTTTCTGGTCCTCAAATGCAGTTTAGAAACTTGTCTACGTTTAATAGTCAAAACAACTTTACTTACGAAGTATCCAATCCGGTAATTGGGATGGAGATATGGAATGTAAGTAACCCTTTACTTCCAAGAAAAGTTCAATATTCAGTAGTAAACGGCAAGGCTGTATTCAGTGTTGCTTCTGCTGATTCGTCTGAGTTTGTTGCATTTACTCCCAGAAATATTGAAGTACCGGGGTCTGCCCAAAGAGTTAATACTCAAAACTTACATGCGGGTCAATTGGAGGAAGTTGATTTTTTGATTGTAGCTCCTACAGATTTTTTAGGATATGCCGAAGAACTTGCTGAATTACATAGAGAGTTTGATGCAATGAAGTGCAGTGTGGTGGAAGTGGATCAGATTTATAATGAGTTTTCTGGGGGGCGTCAAGATTTATCTGCTATCCGAAATTACTTAAGATTTTTGAAAGAAGCAGGTGCTTCAGGAGGTCCACAGTATGTGTTATTGTTTGGTGATGCCTCTTACGATTTCAAGGATAAGGTTACTGGAAACACGAATTTTATCCCAATTTATCAAACACGAAATTCTTTAGATCCAACTGGCTCTATTGCTACAGATGACTACATTGCTTATTTGAGTCCAGATTTTACAGGTTCAATAACCTCAGGAATTATGGAAGTGGGAGTAGGCAGGTTTCCTGTAAAAACCGCAAGGCAAGCCTCAGAGGCGGTGAGCAAGGTTAGGAGTTACTACAGCGATGCTGCTTTTGGTTCTTGGAGAAACCGACTAACTCTTATTGGTGATGATGAAGATGGAAATCGTCATATGGAACAAGTTGATGAGTTGGCTACTCAGGTGGATACCAACTTTCCAGTTTACAACGTAAATAAGGTGCTAGCCGATGCATATCCGCAACGTGCAACGCCAGGAGGACACCGCTATCCAGATGTTAATGAAGCAATAGATAATGCAGTGCTTCGAGGTTCATTGACCATGAATTACATAGGGCATGGTGGTGAATTGGGTTGGGCGCAAGAGCGGATATTAGAGGTGTCACAAATTAATAAGTGGAATAACATATCAAACATGCCACTCTTGGTAACGGCAACTTGTGAGTTTAGTCGCTTCGATGACCCGAAACGAACTTCAGCAGGTGAATTTGTTTTTCTAAATCCGGATGGTGGTGGAATCGGTTTACTAACTACTACTCGATTGGTTTACTCCACACCAAACTTTGCATTGGCAACGCGTTTCAATAGAGTGGCGTATGAGGAGTATAATGGTGAAATGCCCCGCCTAGGTGATTTAGTGCGTTTAACCAAACAAGGACTAAGTAGTATTAATAGCAGAGTATTTGCCTTATTGGGTGACCCTGCCTTGAGGTTGGCTTATCCAAAGGAGCGAGTGGTGACTATCGCTGCACCGGATACAATAAAAGCATTGGACTTAGTCACTATATCTGGTGAAGTAAGGGATAGGAAAACAAATGAATTGTTATCTAACTTTAATGGTGTCGTATATCCAACCGTTTACGACAAGGAAAAACAGTTAAAAACGCTGAATAATGACGTCCTATCGGGCCCTATGGAATTCAAGGCTAGAACCAGTGTTTTGTTCCGAGGCAAAGCCAGTGTGCAAAATGGAAAGTTTGAGTTTTCATTCGTCGTTCCAAAGGATATTGATTTTTCTTTCGGAAATGGAAAAATAAGTTACTATGCCGAGAATGGCAGGACAGATGCCAATGGTGTAGACAATCAAATAATTGTTGGAGGTAAAAATCCAAATGCGGCTGAAGATAAGCTAGGGCCTCAAATAAACTTATACATGAACGATAGCACCTTTGTAAATGGTGGCATTACCGATGAAAGTCCCTTTATCTATGCTAAATTGTTTGATCAAAATGGAATTAACACTACAGGTAGCGGAGTAGGTCATGATATTACAGCAACCATAGATGCTAATACTACTAATCAAATTGTTTTGAACGAATATTACGAAACTGAATTGAATTCATACCAACGAGGTCTAGTTAATTATCCGTTAAGTGATTTAAGCGAAGGGAATCATACGCTACAGCTAAAAGCTTGGGATGTTTATAATAATTCGGCCACCGCAGACATTTCATTCGTAGTTTCTGCAAGTGAAGATTTAGCCTTAGAACATGTGTTGAATTATCCTAACCCTTTTACTACAAATACAGACTTTTATCTTGAACACAACCATCCCAACCAAGATTTGTTTGTAAGAATACAAGTGTTTACCATTTCAGGAAAAGTTGTAAAAACAATTGATGGTACATATAACTCAAAAGGATTTCGACTTGGCCCTATAAACTGGAACGGTTTGGATGAGTTTGGCGATAAAATAGGAAAAGGGGTGTATGTTTATAAAGTATATGTAAAAGCACCCAATGGAGATATTGCGGATAAATTCGAGAAACTGGTGATACTACATTAAATGAAAAGTACAAAGCATATATTTGCAAATTGAATTATGATGATGAAAGGATATAAAATACAGTCATTAAGCACATTAGTTACGTTAGTATCGCTGATACTGACGTTTTCTATTCAAGCACAAGTAACGGGTAATAATATTAATGGTTCGGCTACTAACCCTGACGATGATCGATTGAATACCATTACCACAGCTGTGCCGTTTTTATTGATTTCACCTGACTCACGACACGGAGCTTTAGGCGATGCAGGTGCGGCAACGAGCCCAGATATTAATGCTATGCATTGGAACGCTTCCAAATTGGCCTTTATGGATCAGAAATACGGCTTTGCAATGGGATATACCCCTTGGCTTAGGAATCTTGTTCCAGATATTAGCCTCAGTTATTTTACATTTTACTACAATTTGAACAAGATTTTAACTTTTGGAGGAGGAGTAAAGTATTTCAGTTTAGGAGACATTCAGTTTACCGATAACACCGGACAAAACTTAAATCAGTTCCGACCAAATGAGTTTGCCATTAACGGTACTGTAGCCGCCAAGCTTTCGGATAATTTATCCGGCGGAGTAAGTTTTAAATACATTCATTCAAATCTAACTGGTGGAATAACAGTAGCTGGAACGGATACCAAGCCGGGTCAAACAGTAGCATCTGACCTCTCACTGTATTACCAATCGGATAAATTTAAAATAGCAGACAGAAAAGCTGAATGGGCAGCGGGAATGTCGATAAACAACATAGGAGGTAAAGTATCTTACTCCAATACTACTGAACGTGATTTTTTACCCATTAATTTGAGAATAGGACCAAGGTTTACTTACCACATTGACAAGTACAACAAGGTGTCTATTCACACGGACGTAAACAAACTGCTTGTGCCGACTCCACCAATTCCTTTGACGGAACTCAATGATCAAGGACAGTTAGTTGTAGTTCGTAATGGAGATGATATTGAGATTGGAGCCGGAAAGGATCCAAATCGCCCAGTTGTAGAAGGTATGGTGGGTTCATTTAATGATGCTCCTGGAAATATAATTAGAGATGAGGCAGGAAACCCAGTTTTAAATGCGGACGGAACCTATGAGGTTGAGCGAGGAAGTGTTTTTAGAGAAGAGATGCGTGAATTAAGTGTTGGCACTGGAATCGAATATTGGTACGATGATTTATTTGCGATTCGAACTGGGTACTTTTGGGAACATGAACTGAAAGGAAATAGGAAATATTTTACACTTGGAGCCGGGCTTAGATATAAGGTGCTCGGTTTAGACTTCTCCTATTTAATTCCAGCTTATTTTGGCCAGCGAGGAGTTCAGTCGCCACTTCAAAACACACTTAGGTTTACCCTAATATTTAACTTTAACGAAGACAAGTCGGGTAGTGCTGTTCCTGCAGGTGGAACTGGAGGTGCATAATGAATGTTAGGGTTGGTTTTGGCTACGATATCCACCAATTAGCGGAAGGCGAAGAGCTCTGGCTAGGAGGAATCAAATTAAATTATCATTTAGGTACTGTCGGGCATTCGGATGCCGATGTGCTTATTCATGCAATTTGTGATGCAATTTTAGGAGCCGCAAACCTGCGAGATATAGGTTTTCATTTTCCAGATACCGATCCCAATTATAAAGGCGCAGACAGTAAGTTGCTTCTAAAAGAGGTCGGCTTGATTTTAAATAAAAATGGTTTTCGTCTAGGTAATGTAGATGCAACCGTAGTAATGGAGCAGCCAAAGATAAATCCGCACATAAAAAAAATGCAGGAAACAATGGCACCATTGCTCAATGTAGATGAAAATGATATTTCTATAAAGGCAACAACGAGCGAAAAGTTGAGCTTTGTGGGAAGAGAAGAAGGAGTTAAAGCTTATGCAGTTGCACTAGTTCATAAGATCTGAATTATGAAGAAGCAAGTTATTCAATGCGAGTTCGTGCAATTTGAAAATGAGTCTGAATTATCTACAGAAGATTTGAACCTTTATAGAAAAGCAAAGGAGGTAAGCGCGAATGCATATGCTCCATATTCCTCTTTTAATGTTGGAGCCGCTGTTCTCTTAGAAAACGGTGAAATAGTTTCAGGAGCAAATCAGGAAAACATAGCCTATCCCTCTGGGTTATGCGCCGAACGTGTTGCCTTATTTTATGCACACACAAAATACCCAACGGTTAAAGTTGTTTCAATTGCAGTTTATGCCTTCTCCGAAAAATTTGAAGTAAAAGAAATTGTATCTCCTTGTGGAGCTTGTAGGCAAGTTATCGCTGAATACGAATCGCTTTCGGGACAACCTTTATCAGTTATTATGGGGTCAAAAGGCGGTATTATAAAAACAACTGGGATCGACCAGTTGTTACCTTTTCAATTTTCAAGTCAAGGCTTAAAGAGCTACTAGCAAAAAGTACTAAAAGCTATTGTTTAGTCTTATGTTTCATGAAGCTAATTGTATAAATTTGCTAATTCCAAAAGTGTAAATCAAATGGCGAAAAAAACAAAATTTTCAAAGGAGCAGTATCTCAAGTGGTATGAATCAATGCTACTGATGAGAAAGTTTGAAGAGAAGTGTGGACAGCTTTATATTCAGCAAAAATTTGGTGGTTTTTGCCATTTATACATAGGCCAAGAAGCAGTGGTAGCAGGTACGGTATCTGGAAGTAAAAAAGGAGACAAGCACATTACCGCTTATAGAGACCATGTGCATCCAATTGGTTTAGGAATGGATCCTAAGTATGTTATGGCCGAGCTATATGGAAAACAAACGGGCTGCTCTAAAGGAAAAGGCGGATCTATGCATATGTTTGACAAGGAGCTGAATATGATGGGAGGCCATGGTATTGTAGGCGCTCAAATCCCTATGGGAGCAGGTATTGCATTTGCAGATATGTACAAGGGAAACAAGAATGTTACCTTTTGTTCATTTGGCGATGGTGCTGCCAGACAAGGAGCACTTCATGAGACCTTCAATATGGCAATGACTTGGAAAATCCCGGTGGTATTTATTATTGAGAACAATAACTATGCAATGGGAACCTCTGTGGAGCGTACCACCAATGTGACTGATATGTCAAAAATTGGCGACAGCTACGAAATGCCTTCTGAATCTGTTGATGGAATGGACGTGGAATCGGTGCACGATGCAATTGAAAGAGCATCTGAACACTGCAGGAAAGGAAACGGGCCCTATTTGTTAGACATTAGAACTTACCGATACAAAGGGCACTCTATGTCTGACCCTCAGAAGTATAGAACTAAAGACGAAGTAAAAGAATGGCAGTCGAAAGACCCCATTGAAAAAGTACTTGAAGTAGTAAAAACCAAAAAATACGCAACCGAAAAGCAATTAGAAGAAATTAAACAACGAGTTAAGGATAAGGTAGAAGAATCGGTGAAATTTGCTGAAGACTCTCCACTACCAGAAGCATCAGAATTGTATAAAGATGTTTACGTTGAAGAAGATTATCCTTTTGTAACAGATTAACTTATGGCTGAAGTAGTACGAATGCCCAAGCTTAGCGACACCATGGAAGAAGGTGTTGTAGCAGAATGGCATAAAGAAGTGGGAGATAGTGTTGAATCTGGTGAGTTACTCGCTGAGATTGAAACGGATAAAGCTACCATGGAGTTTGAATCTTTTCAAGATGGTGTGCTGTTGCACATTGGAGTTGAAAAAGGTGCAGCGGCTCCCGTAGATGGTGTTCTAGCCATTCTTGGTGAAAAGGGTGAAGATATTTCAGGAATATTAGAAGAAGAAAAATCCGGTAATAAAAGCTCAGGTGATAAGGCAGAAAGTGAAGAAAAACCAGAAGAGTCACCAGACACTCAGGCAGACAAATCGGAAGAGCAATCAAAAAGCCAAGAACAGCCTGAAGAGCAGAAAAAGTCCGCTGCAAATAATAGCGATGGAAGATTAAAAGCGTCGCCTTTAGCTAAAAAATTAGCAGAAGATAAAGGTATTGACCTAAAGACGGTTACAGGCTCAGGTGATGGTGGAAGAATTGTCAAGAAAGATATTGATAACTACAGCCCATCTGCTGCGCAGAGTTTTACTACGGCTTCCACAGAGTCTTATGAG
>CBFIBQ010000056.1:0-8031 GCA_965660875.1 Salibacteraceae bacterium
TTTTTCTTGCGAACATCCAAATACTAGGAATAAAATTAAAATTGAAAGTAGTTGTTTCATGTCGATTATCGCTAACTCGTTATATAACACACCAAACTTACACAATAACATCAATATTTGCGTGATAAGCGAACATTTAGACTATTTGAATGGCCTCTTTTTAGCTCCGTGTTATTCGCCGTTTGCAACATACTATCAAACGGACTCACTACTTTCAACAACTCCTTCTTTGTTACATGAGTATAAATCTGAGTAGTTTCTGGCCTAGCATGACCCAACAGCAATTGTATGTGCCTCAAATCAACTCCCTGCTCCAATAAATGCGTCGCATAACTGTGCCGGAAGGTATGAGGCGTAACGCGCTTTTTGATACCCGCTTTTCGTACCGCCCGCTTTATTACCATACGCACACTAGTGGCCGAATAAGGCTTTCCGTTCTGTCCGTAAAACAACAACTCCCTAGGCTTGTATTCATGCATATAATTCACAATCAGCTGCGCCAACTTATCTCCCAATGAAACCATACGCCATTTGTTTCCTTTACCCATGCGAATGGTGACTTCCATACGGTCAAAATCAATATCCGATACCTTCATGTTCAATAACTCTCCTATCCGTAAACCCGCTCCATAGAGCAAAGAAACTATAGTCCTATGCTTGGTGTTTTCTATAAACCGCAATACATCCAATATTTCTGCAGGACTCAACACCGTTGGTAAGGCTACCAAACGTTTAGGCGCCGCCAATTCCTCTTGTGGCAAAAACTGTTGCGGTAATAATTGTTGTAAAATTTTAAGAGCCGAAATAAACTGACGTTGATAGCTTCTAGAGTAGTGGTGCTTCACAATAAAATTTACCGTATAATCTTCTACAAGTTCTGGAGTAATTTCTTCCGGCGATTTTTTCGTGTAATGAAAAAAGCCTTTGATCATGTTCAAATACGTATCAATAGTATTGGAGGCGTAACGAGCCGCGCGCATTTTCTGAACAAAAAAACGCAACACCTCATCAACCCCTTCATTGGGCTCGGCAGTTAGGTTCTTAAATTTCTTAGCTTTAGTGTGTTGTGCAAATGGTAGTTTTCTGGCGTCTTGCATAAACTGCTCGGTTTCAATGCGCGCAATACCTTCAAATGCCTTTTTTATAGAATAATAATTTGGCCGACTCAAATGCAAGTACCAGCCGCAATGCGATTGACTCCAACTAGCACCAATGGATTTGCAAATAGGTATCAAATCCCAATTTTGCTGGAATAAAATAAAAATTTGATTTTGACCGCGGTGCTGCTTCAGTGCAAGCGTAATTTTGGGTTGCTTCATTGGATTCAGTTTTTGATTCTTGGTTTTGTAAAACTAGAAAAAAAAACACTTAAAAAAGGGAGGATAAGAGGGGAGTTGCTAAAAAACATCATTCAAGCACCTAGAAATCAATCAACTAACACATGTACAATAAGTTTCTCCATTCCAATAACTACATACAGCAATCAGTTAACCAAACAAAAAAAAGCCTTAATTCAACCAGCGAATCAAACCGATAACAAATCCTTAATGGGTTCAAATCCCTTAAGTGTACTTTTGCAGAGTATTTAGGAAAAAACGGGAAATCAATTTAGAGAGAACATAACAATGATGAAAATATTAGGCAGAACAGATAAAGCAGATTTCCCAGAACTCGATTTAAAAAATATTGCAATAAAAATCGATACAGGCGCTTATTCCTCTTCCATCCACTGCCATCATATTGCAGAAAAAGAAGAAGACGGCATTCCAGTTGTCGAGTTTGAGATATTAGACCCTTCCTTTAATGAACATACCGGTAGAAAAATTAAAACAAAAAACTTTAAAACAAAACAGGTTAAAAGTTCCAACGGTGTATCCGAGGAGCGTTACTTTGTAAACACAGAGATTGTTTTATTTGAAAAAAAACATACCATTCAATTGTCGCTTACCGATAGGGGTAAAATGAAATACCCTGTGCTTATTGGCAGAAGATTTTTGAAACATAAATTTTTAGTGGATACTGCAGTAAAGAATGCCTCCTTTGATCAACATCCAAAACAATAATGCATTAAAATTAGATTATGAAAATTGCCATACTATCCCGTAACCCGGAGCTGTATTCCACAAAAAGACTTGTGGAGGCAGCAAAAAAACGCAAACACGAGGTCATAGTTTTAGATCATCTCAAGTGCGTCATTGAGTTGGAAAAGAAAAAACCACGCATATTTTACAAAGGGTCATACATTGATGGTATCGATGCCATAATACCTAGAATAGGTGCTTCAGTTACTTTCTATGGCACTGCCGTAGTGCGCCAGTTTGAAATGATGGGCGTTTTTTCCTCCGTCAAATCTCAGTCACTGGTAAATTCTAGAGACAAACTCAGAAGCTTGCAAATCTTAGCTAGAGCAGGAGTTGGCTTGCCAAAAACAGTGTTTACTAATTACGCCAAAGATGTAAATCACATTATTGAATCGGTAGGCGGAGCACCAATGATCATAAAACTATTGGAAGGTACTCAAGGTTTGGGGGTGGTATTGGCAGAAACCCATAATGCAGCAAATTCTGTAATAGAGGCATTCAACGGATTAAAAGCACGCGTTATTGCTCAAGAATTTGTAAAAGAAGCGGGCGGCGCCGACATACGTGCTTTTGTAGTTGATGGTCATGTAGTAGGGGCAATGAAACGCCAAGGACAAAAAGGAGAATTTCGATCCAATTTGCATAGAGGCGGCAGTGCAGCGGTAATTGAACTTTCGGACGAAGAAGAGCTTACCGCAATAAAAGCAGCCAAAGCCATTGGTTTGGGCGTTGCTGGGGTAGATATGTTGCAATCCGAAAAAGGGCCTTTGGTGTTGGAAGTAAATTCTTCACCGGGGTTGGAGGGTATTGAAATGGCCACCGAAAAAGATATCGCACGTGCCATCATAAAATTCATTGAGCGTAATGTCTAATAAATCATTAACGATTCTTGGACGTGAAATAAAACCGGGGCAGAGTATTGGTCTAGAAATGGAGGTGGCCAAATTGCACACCCGAAACAGTTTGCGCATTCCTGTAATTGTAGAACGGTCCAAAGTCGATGGACCTACCTTGCTTTGTATGGGCGGGGTACATGGCGATGAAATGAATGGCGTTGCCATAGTGCGCGATATAATTCGTAAAAAATACAATAAACCTCTAAAAGGAACAATAATTTGCATACCGGTATTCAATGTGTTTGGTTATTTAAATCAACAGCGCGAGTTTCCTGATGGTAGGGATTTAAACCGCATGTTTCCTGGGTCAAAAGACGGATCGTTAGCCTCCCAGTTTGCTTATGCCTTCACCAAAGAAATAGCCCCCAAAGTGGATTACGTACTGGATTTTCATACCGGGGGTGCCGAACGCTTCAACTACCCAAATGCACGTTGCGATAGCGCAGACAAACAGCTTATGGAGTTGGCCAATGCCTTTGGCGCTCCCTTTATTCTAAACTCTTCTTACATACACAAATCGGTTCGGGAGCTCTTCCATAAAATGGGTACGCCTATATTACTTTTTGAAGGCGGAAAATCACAAGAACTCGATCAATCTGTGGTTGAATGTGGAGTCAACGGGGCTTACAACGTAATGAAACACTTAGGTATGCATGAGGGAAATCCCATAATTGAAGAGCCTCCCGTTATTATCAATAAAAGTAAATGGCTGAGGGCACAGCATTCTGGAATTTTTGAAAGTAGGATAGAAAACGGTACTTGGGTCAAGAAGAAATCAATTATGGCGCGAATTTCTGACCCCTACGGCGATTTTGAGAAACGCGTGATAGCACCTTTTGACTGTTATGTTTTTGGGTTAAATACAACCTCGATTGTAAATAAAGGCGATGCCATTTTTCATGTAAGTACTGAGCTAGCCGAATAGTTTTTGAACGTTTTTCAAACCAACCCAACCTGCTGTTTCCTAAGGGTCAGTTCGAGCCGTAATTCTCATAAAAAGCATTCGAACTCATACCGAATCCAATGGCAGTAAGCATTTGAGTGCGTACCGCAACACCCTTATGCTTGGCGGGTTGCCAAGTGACATTTTTTATCAACCGCAGCGCTTCCTGCGTGCAGCCGCCATTCATCCCTTTTCGTACTTCAATATTGGTAATCTGACCGCTAGGTTCTATCACAAACGCTACCACAACCTCTCCTTTCAAGTTGAGTTTAATCGCAGTTTCTGGGTAACGCATTTTGCGTGCTATGTAATGGTTAAAACTGTTGTAAGATCCGTCTTTAAAAATAGGAGTAGGCTTTTCTTCAACGGCTTTTATGAAGTATATCTTCTGTGAGGTATCCACTTCAATACCTTTCATATCGTGATAAGTATATCCCCGTTTTTTATACAAACGCACCCACTTTTTAAGGCTAAATTTCAGCGTAAATTCATCCCTCAGGTTCATATGTACCGGTCGGTAGGGATCCTTTGACCATTGAATCTTTTTAAATAGGCGTTTTGCCTCCACTGTAAGCAATTCCGAAGGGCTGTTTTTTACCTTTAGGTCGTCTACTTTTCCATTCGGAAGGAGTTTGAAAGAAAAACTTACCGAGCCCTCAATGCCTTGGTTTACTGCTGCTTTGGGATACTGGAATTCAACAAAAATGAGTCGGTCAATATCTTTAGACCCGCCTACACTTTTGTTGCTGGCTTTGCTATAGGGTTTGTAATAAAAGTCTTGCGCTTGAGTCCAAGTTACAGATAACAATAAAGCCAAAAATGAAATTAACAACTTGCTCATAACAACTGATACGATTATTAAAAAACACAATCCCTTGCAAAGCTAAATTTGTATGCACATAAAGTTCATATCAAATACATATAATTTGAGTCCACAACATTTTTACACCAACATTTCAAAAATTTCCTTGCTTGCGCTGCTGCTAATCCTTAGTGCGTGCACTGGTGAGGATAAAAATAAGAAACCCGAACAGCAAAAAGCGCCCACCCAAGAGGAGCTATTCGACATGAACAAACGACTCATGAACGAGGAGAAAACCCGAATAAAACATTTCCTAAAACGAAAGCGTTGGCCGGTTAAGAGTTCGGGCACTGGACTTAAATATTGGATATACGATACCACCGAAGGGCCCGCCATAAAGCAACGTGATGTTGTTCAGGTGCGCTACGTAATCAGTTTAATGACCGGCGATACCTGTTATTCACAGCTGGAAAAGCCGGAAGAGTTTACCGTAGATTTTGATGAAGTGGAAAGTGGACTGCACGAAGGCATTAAATACATGAAGCAAGGTGAGCGCGCCAAACTCATTTTACCCCCGCATTTGGCCCATGGACTGATTGGCGATATGAACAAGATACCCATGAACGCTACATTGATCTACGATATTGAGGTGTTGGATGAAAACTAAGTCAATAGCCTACCTCTTGGTCTTTTGGTCGCTAGTCGCTTGCGACCAGCGCTTAATGGATGGATGGTCAAAATTGACCGACGATACTTACTATAAAATACACTACTTGGGCGAAGGTGAGCAGAAAGCGCAACGCGGAGATGATCTTTACGCTCAAATTGCCATATACGGCGCTTCAGGAAAACAACTGTATTCAAACAACCTAAGTTCAGGTGCAATGCACCGATTTAAAGTTTCGGGGTCGAGCAGCCTTTGGAACAAGGTTTTTGGTGTATTGCACGAGGGAGACTCTGCCACCTTTATTACCGACGGAAGTACAGTGAACCTCAATAAACTTACTAAAGGGGTAATTACGGAATATCCTCATGAAATAACCATTTCTGTTAAGCTTTGGAGAATATTAAATGCAAAAGAAAAACGAGATACTGCAGTGCGTACCGTATCAGACGACTATGAATTATTGGAGTTAAAACAACTCAGCGATTATTTTGAAGCTAAAGGAATCGATAAAGAGGCACTTTATGTAGATGGTATTTACTTCCAACGATTAAATGCCGGAAGTGACAAAAGAGCCCTTTCAGGAGACAATGTTTGGATCAATTACATAGGATATTTTCTGGATGGAACCGAATTTGATAATACCTATAAACGCGGTCAAATGCTTGATTTTCAGCTTGGAAAACCGGATCAGGTAATACGAGGGTTTGAAATTGCCTTGAGCAAAATGCACCAAGGAGAAAAAGTACGCTTGTACTTGACATCAGCCTTTGCATTTGGAGAAAAAGGTGCTTCTAACGGTCAAGTAAAACCCTACACACCCGTTATTTTTGATTTGAAGTTGGAACAGATAAGAAACTAAGTTTTGGGTGAAAAACGTGTTAAAAAGTCGATGAATCTTAAGCCTACGAATTTCCCTTTGGCTTCATGGAGGGTTTACATTTGAATAACATAAAAAAACTAAGAATATGCCAAATTTAGTGTGTGTAAGACATGGCCAATCAGAGTGGAACTTGCAAAACAAGTTTACCGGTTGGGTAGATGTGGATTTAACCGAAAAAGGAGTCAATGAGGCTATTGCTGCTGGAGAAAAGCTCAAAGGGCATCACTTCGATTGTGCCTTTTCATCGGTGTTAAAGCGCGCCAACCGAACCATGGATTTTATTCTTGAAGGTATAGGTCAGTCCGATTTACATGTAGAGAAAAACGAAGCGCTAAATGAGCGCATGTATGGCGACCTACAGGGCAAAAACAAAGCTGAAGTTGCGGAGGAGTTCGGCGATGACCAAGTGCACATTTGGCGCAGAAGTTACGACATTCCACCTCCAGGTGGAGAAAGCCTTAAAGATACTCGAGAAAGAGTTATCCCTTATTACGAAGAGCATATTGAGCCTCTGTTGAAGCAAGGAAAAGACATTATCATAACGGCACATGGGAACAGCTTACGTGCATTGGTTATGCATTTGGAGCACCTAAGTCCAGAGGAAATACTTAAAAAAGAGATTCCTACCGGAAGCCCATATAAGTACGACCTTTCAGACGATTTATCCGTTAACTCAGCTGAGTTTATATAAAGAGAGAGAGCGGGTTGGTAATAGCAGTAGATTTTGACGGAACCATTGTAGAGGATTGTTATCCAGAGATAGGAGACCCAAAAATCTTTGCATTCGAAACCTTAATTGAATTCCAAAAACACAACCACCAACTCATTTTATGGACTACTCGAACGGGTAACGAACTCAAACAAGCGGTGGATTACTGTAAGTCCAACGGGGTAGAGTTTTATGCAGTAAATGCAAGTTATCCCGAGGAACAATTCGTCGGAAAAGCCAGCAGGAAAATCAATTGCGATGTGTTTCTTTCAGAAAAAAACATAGGAGGTATGCCGGGTTGGGGAGAGACTTGGCAAGAGTTAAAAGAAATGACGGGTCAAGGACTAGAGGGTAAAAATAACTTTGGAAACCCTTCTTTAGTGGAGCGAATAATTTCAATTTTTAAATGAGAATTGCAATTGACTTTGACGGAACGATAGTGGAGCACCAATACCCGCGTATCGGTAGGCCAATCGACAACGCGATTGAAGTTATCAAAAAGCTTGAGGCTGCGGGGCATACCCTCATTTTATGGACATACCGGAGCGGCGATACCTTGCAAGATGCAGTGGAATACTGCAAAGGCGAAGGCATTGTGTTTTATGCAGTAAATGCCAATGCACCCAACGAAGAGTGGAAAGATGGTGACAGTCGCTTGATAAATGCCGATGTATTTATCGACGACAGGAATGTTGGAGGTCTAATGCCTTGGTTAGAAGTTGAGCGCCTGTTGCTCTAACAAAATAAATTTAAGCACGCGTATTCTAGTGCTAAAACAACTACAGTTATGAAGAATTATTTATTGCTTTCAGTACTCTTTATATTTCAGTTCAATGCGCTTGGGCAAGACAATTTAATGGACCTAATGAAGGGTATGAAGCCTCGATACATTGGTCCAGCTGGAATGAGCGGCAGGGTGACCAGTATCGATGTGAACCCAACAAATTTAGACCATATCCTTATTGGTACTGCATCAGGCGGTGTTTGGGTATCCAAAAACGGAGGAATCTCTTTCCAACCGATTTTTGACAAACAACCGATTCAATCGATTGG
>CBFIBQ010000057.1:0-7553 GCA_965660875.1 Salibacteraceae bacterium
GACAGTTTATGGGCAATAGTGTAATGCTGAATCAAGAAAACGAGCAAATCATAAACAAGACATTAACCGGATTATTCAAAAAGCATTTTTAGCATGAAAGTATTTACAGATCTATACAAGGCATTTGCAGCTTCTGTTGAGGCAGAACTTAAAGAAGATATTAAGTGGTTCGATTGGTGGCGCAACCAGATCTCGGTATTTGAAGAGGAGTATCCCTTTGCTTTACCAGCGATATTCATAAGCATTGATATGAGTAATGCCGAGAGTATGGGTGACGAAGCAAAATCTGCGGATACTGTGGTTGAATTGTATGTAGGTAAAGAAACCTTGGCGCGAAGTAACAGCAAAAGCAAAACCATGGACAAGGCGTTGGAGTTTGCCCAGCTGCTGGACAAAGTTTTTGCTTTGTTTGAAGGGTGGAAAAGCGACTGCAATCAACCGTTGGAGTTTGTTGGGTTGCAACAAATAGAAACGGCCAGCCACGTGCAGCTGTACAAATTAACGTTTACGACTTTGGTGACGTTTAAGGCCAGTACCATCGAAAAAGACAACTTTGTCGAAGATCCATTAGGCACTCAATCAAAAGCAGCTTTTGAAAAGGAAGCGGGAAACGGAGAGCAGTTATTTGATATTGGTTAAGCTTACTTTGGAAAGACCTTACAAACAATGGTAACCACTTGTTTTTGCTTTAACGGTAGAACTCCTACTTGAAGAATAGTCAAATTCAATTTTCATTTTATAACAGTATTGAAGGAATGGAATATCCTTAACGAAGTACGTTTTTATTTTTTCACTTACATTGTCTTCCACTCTGCAATTTTCCTGAGCAAACTTCATAAGTTCAATAGGTGAATCAAACTCAAAACCTTTGCGTCTTAAACCTGCTCTGATTGCAGCTTCAATTTGACAGTTTATATCCCGTTGAATGTGAGAACCTATTTCAGTTGCAAATGAATAATCGGGTGATAAATACTCAAAGCTCATATAGCTTGGTTCAAATATTTCTTAATGGTTGACGGCGCGAGAAAGAATTCGTGTTCTAGAATAATCATGATCTCTTCCCAAGTTCTGGCCATGATCTTGCGGCCATACACTTCTTTCTTTTCAGACTGAAGCTCGTCGCAGCGTTCTTTGAGTGCTAACCGCTTGGCCTTTAACCGATCCTCCGTTGTCATTGAGACAAAGTTCTGCAATTTTTCTGGTTCTAAAAAACTCAACTGCATAGCCTATTCTTGATTATTAACAAGTTAACTGTTGATTAAAGGACTTTCAGGTCGAGGACCTTACCATCAAGACTAACTGTACCGACGTATGCTTGTTTTACTAGTACACCAAGCTTGTTTTTGCCTCGAAAATCAGTGTTTATAACAATGGTATTGTTTTCTCTTACAGACCAAATAGTGTTAACATGCTCAAAGCTACTAGGGTCATGCATTTGTTTTTTAAAGTAATATTCAAGCTCAAAGCATCTGTCGTTTGTCATTAGTTTTTTAGCGGCGGCTAGTCTTCGCTTTTTACCTTCAATTTTCGAAACCTCTTTTATAATTTCTGCACGGTTAGGTATTTTAGGCTCAATTTTTTGAAGCAATAATTTGTTCAGCGCAGGGTAATCCTTCAATATCAAAGGTCTATTGGACTCAATACTAAAAGAATCTAATTCAGAATCAGAAATATTAGTGAGTGATTTTTTAGCAAAATAGGGTTCACCCACAACCTCATTGAACAATTGATGGTAAGCCTCTGTGATATGCCCATTTTCCTTGAGTTGCTTTTCAGCTTCAACCAACTTTCCTTCACTTACCAGCCCCTCTACAATAGCTACGTTTTTTATAACTACTTTTTCAGTGTCTTTTTCCAAATAACTAGAGAAAACAATAAGGTTGAAAAAGAACACTGGGAAAACAATTAATAAAACCCTCCATCGGCTTGCTTTTTTCCAGCCAAATAGACCGAGTTTGGGTTTAATTAAACCAAGTATTAATAGGATTAGAGTAAAAATGGTTATTAGTCCAAATATTGTTGTAATAGTCATTTTCTTGCGTTTTTAGTTGTACATCAAATTTATATAAAACCGAACGACCGGAGCCGCTCGGCTTTCTTAGGCGTCCACTCTCTTACCTGTATCCGCCATAATCTCATTTCAAATAAGTGCCAGATGACCCCAGCCCCTAATGCAAACATTTACTTGAAGTTCAAGGAAAGGTATGACGCTCCTAACGCCAAGGCTGGGAATAAGTTTAGTCCCAGTTAAACTTCAATAAATAAATGTTTGCACTTCAAATGTATGAAAATGAAAACAATTATTGAGATTTCTACAGTTCTGCAACAAGTTGAAGGATTGCTACAATCAAACCCACTATTTCCAATACCAGAATAAAAGTTGTTGTGTTCTTGTTTTTCATGATTATAAAATTTGAAACAACTATAGGTTTTGGCTTGTGCTCAAAAAAGGACAAGCCTAAATTATTGTGTCAAAATGGCAAAGAAACATAGGCCAGTAAAGGAAAATACGAGTTATCAACAGTTGGCTTGGATTCTCAAAGTTTTGTTTATAAGGTTTCAATAACTTTGAAGAATGAAAATTTTACTACTCACATTATCGATTGGTCTGTTTGGTTTCTACCAAACTCAAGAGGTGAAGATTTGCGTATCTCCAACCGCAGGAAAGTACCACAGCAAAAATTGCCAAGGCATTAAAAAGTGTACGCATGAGGTTGCGGAAGTCTCTGTGGATTCGGCTAAGGCTATTGGTTACGAGCCTTGTGGGTATTGTTATTGATTGATCTTATTACGTTCGTTTAGCCAATACTCCAATTCATGGCTGTGAATATCTAGCAATCGTATGAATATCAATTGGTTTGAATATCATTACCGCCCATTGTATGAATGTTATTTTCTGCGCTCATTGCGCTAAATTCAATATGAATTTTCAAATGCCTTGCAAGCCGTAAATAGGTATCAATGTTGAAGCCTTCACCATTTAGCACTTTATACAATTGCTGCTTATTTACACCCGATAATTCAGACAACTGGTTAACACCAATTTTTCGTTCTTCCATTACCATTTTAATTGAAGCCCCAAATTGTTTTCTTGCTACCTTTAGGTATTCGTTATCATCTCCCATATACCACCAAAACCCCGCTAATCGAAACTAGCAGGGTTTGGAATATCCCCGCAAAACTGCGAGGTAAAACGGGGATTATTTATCCTCCATTTCTGGTAATTCTACATCAAACGCTTGCTCAAATTTCCACCGCACTGGAGATTCAAGAATAGCGTGTTGTTCGTTTTCACTTAAATCTTCAAAAGAGTCAACCAAAACACCATAAGTAGTGTCGTAAGGGCCATCTTCATTATAGTGATAGTTATTGTTGTCTTCAACCTTATCTCCTATGTAATTTCCATCGCAGCTATTAAGTACTACAGCTCCTAAGTTTCCGTACTTTTCGCAAAACTCTTTATACTCAACACTTTCTGTATTGTAATCTAAATCAGTAATTAGATCAACAACATCGTCTCCGTGAGTTTCAATTATTTCACTTTCGTTTTCAAAGGCCAAAAAATTCTTATTCTCAACATCTCTTTTAGCATCATTTCCAACACCACAGAATGTTAAGTGTCCTTGGTTGTTAAATCTTCCACCTCTTCCTATGTGAAACTCTACTAATTGTTTTTCGTTTTCCGTATTCATAATCTCGCAGTTTTAAATTTTTGTTTTAATAATTTCTTAGGTCAAAGGTAGTATGTTTTTTCATACTTAAAAGAAAATAAGTATGTTTTTTCAAACTTTTTTTAGACCAGTTTTTATTCGGCTATCTAAATTAGTCTGTCGCGCTGTTTTGGAAGACCTTCTGGGTTAAAGGATTCGTTTAATTCAGCTAATCCTCCCAAGGTTCATTATTCAGGTAAGTAGCTGGATAAGGAATGGCGGTCCCTTCTCGTTTTTTACGAGACTTGAATTTAGATATAAAGGAATAGGCTTGCAGCTGCTTTACTTTTGATAGGTATTTCCAAACGCGCTCGGCTTTCTTTTTACCCACTTTGTATGCGTATTCGTTGTAGAAAATTTCGAAGGTTACATTTTTCTCCATTTTGGCTAATGTACCTCCGCTAGATGCTCGCGCAAAAGCGATGCAAGCTTCTTTGGTTCTGGGTAATTTATCTAAGAAAAATTTGAACTGCTCTGGAGTCAGCACTGCGTCAATTTCAAAGGCTTTTAGAATGCCGTTCGAATCGTATTCGAAGTTTAGCGTTCCGTGGAATTTTGGAGAGGTAAATTGATAGTTTGTCATTTTGCTAATTTTGCGATATGTGGGATAAACTAGAGTTTGGAATAAAAGTTTCGCTGATTCCTGTTGTGGTGGTGGCTTTAGCTTGTTTAGTTGAATTTGATTTGTTTGCTCGTGATACTTTAGATAAAAACGTATGGTATTTATCATTAGCATATTGTTTGCAGTTTGGAATTGCTACAGTCATCCCTTTACATTGGTCGCTTTCAATACTAACTGCAAGCGGAATTAAAGAGAATGATACAGAAAAAGGTAATGCGTACATTCGAGAAGTTTATTCTGCGCTTGTTTCTTGCTTAATTATACTGGTGATCATGTTCATTTGTATCTTCTATAGATTTTTCCTGAGTTCATATTCAGAAATGCAAGCATATAATTTTGGGACTCTTTTGTTTTTTCAAATGTTGGTTGTATTTGCACTTGCAATGTTTTTCTATCAGGCATCAAAGATTAGAAGTAAGAAAGCATAGTATTTAATTCTAAAAACAGGCACTCGTTAAAAGCCATACACTCATCCAGTTAATCATTCAAGTATCGTTTTCTCATAATCAGGATCCACCCAACAAATAACCTGAGCCTCAAATTCGGCATTAGGGCTAAACCACTCGATAAGATCTAAAAGTTTAAGGCCGTCGTTTTGGGCTACAATTTGAAGCTCGTGCGCCCATAGGTGATGACCGTTTAGGTAGTATTTACCTCCTTTTTTGTCAAAGTCGTACACTTTGACCACCTCTAGGTCTGGGCAAAATGTTTGTTGTTTGCTGCTATAAGGTTTTCCTGACCATACACGCGGTGAAAAGGTATCTCCGGGCTTCCAAACGTGTGCGCGTGGTTTGCCTGTTTTTAGGCGGATTGTGTGGAGTTTTACACCCACTATTGGATGAGCAGCGTACGGTAACATATACTCTTGAATTGTGTTACGTTCTTCAGGTGTTTTTGGCACCAAAGATTCTAGAATCATTTGGGGAAAACACGTTTGTTGCCCAGCCTTTAAATGATAGGCAGGAAAACGCTCTGCAAATGTGAGTACTCGTGCCATGTTAACCCTTCTTGTAAATTTCGTAGCAGCTTAAAAACCGTTTGATCACCGTTTCGTGATCACCTTCATTGAAAGTCTCGTTGGTTTTAACGGAGTTCCATTCGTGCTCAAGGCTCTTATGGTCAGCCTCTTTTACAGCTTTGCTCATTTTTATTGGTAGATCAAACTTTAACCGGATAAAATGATCGAGCTTAGATTCTATTTTCTGGTAATCTGGCAAATGCCTTTTAATTGGTTTTGGCATATCGCCCAGATAAGCCTCTGTAGCGTCGTGTAACAAGGCTTCGAGCTTGTATTCTTCAGTAACCAAGTTCATAACATTAATGCTGTGCGTGGCTACGCTAACAAAGCGAGCGGTGTGTCCAGCCCAGCGACAGGTGTGCGCTAATCCTCGGGCAATATCCTCAATGGTGATATCGTCTATATTCGGATCAAACACGTCAATGTATTTGCCTTCAAAGGTTTTGATGGTGCGTTCTGTGTGTAGTTCTGTGTTCATACCTTCTATTTATAGATTGCCTTTACCTCGTAAAATGAAATTGAAACTACACCAGGAACATTATAAGATTGCTCAACATATCTCACCGAGTACAATTGATGAGGCTTGCAGCGTTTATGTTCTTGGTTTAGCTCGTGTATCTTTTGATCTAGATCCTTTAGGTATTCCTCTTTTGCTCGTTCAGTAATTATGAGCGTTTGATCTATGCTGTGAAAATGCTTCTGAACTGCCTCTTGCAGTTTGTTCTTTGCCGTCCAATGAGAGGCGGTAACTTTGAGTAAGTATTGTTTTTTCATTTCAATAATGTTTCTACTAATCCGTTTAACTTGTCTATTGTCTCTCTTTGGCTGTCTAGCTTTAATTTCAGTCGGTCCAGAGTTTCTTGTTTTTGAGCAAGTTTTAAATTCTTGCGTTTTATTGCCTTATTCAAGGCTTGGATATGCTTTGGCAACCCTTCCTTTGGTTCGTCTTCCATTTCTTGGATTTGTGAGCGCAGCTTGCCGTTATCAATAAGGGCTTTAGACAGTGCGTTTTTCAATGTCTTGATTCGCAGCTCTTGAAAATGACGTATTTGAAAGTCGCGGTCTTCATGGAGCTTGAAAAGGGGTTCGCTTTGACTCATACTATCACCTCCTGATGGATTTGTCGATTGATCATATTAATGGTTATTCCTTGTAAATTGGATTCGGAGTGCCTTTGATTGAGTTGAGTAAAGAAGTGAAAAACACGAGCTTCGCTTTCGTTTAAACTCAAATTTTTTGTGTGATTGATAACCTTGGTTGCGGCTTTTTTATGTATGCTTTTCCAGCACAGCATTGCCGATTCTTTAAATAATCTATAGGCTAAATCGCTTAGCTCATTATCTGGGTGTTTGTTCGGAATCATGTGCTCCAGATCTCCTACTTCTAAAAAGTAGTTATTCAACTCCTGAAGTTGCAAATGGCTGAGTTTGAATTTAATCTTTCTCATGAAAACTTCTTTTTTCTAATGTTCTTGAATTGGGTTACCACTTTGTTTAGATCCTGAATGGTTAAGGAGTTGAGATCCTTTTTTACGGCTCCTTTTTCTTTGAGCCAGTCGTTCAGCTTTTCGATATCCACCATAATCTTTCCTTTCTCTGGGCTGAACTTGTCAAACCAGCCGAGCTCGTGGCAAATGCTCAAGATTTTGGATCGTTGCTTTTGACCAGGAGAGAACTTCTTGGTTTTATTGGCTTGCCGCATCTGAAGGCAATCGATAAGCTCTTGGCATTCGTTCTTGTACATTTCAGAACTGCGCTCGGTGCGGCCATTGGTAAATTGATACACCAGCTCGGCTTTTGCGTCTGCATTAATTCCTTCTTGGCTCAGGAGTGAATACAGTGCTTTGTTTTGTTGTAGGGTTCTTATTTCTCTCACGATATTAGTTGTATTATTAGGCTAATAATTAGAATTAAGACCAGCACGAATAAGCCAAAAACGGTATTGATAATACGTTGCAGTTCGTCTGGATCAGGAAAATCTCCGCTTGCACTAGTCATTGTTTCGGTTTTTGTAAGTTTCATAAGCAGCATCAATCAGTATCCAGCACATTAGCCATGCTATTGCTACTAATGTGGCTATACTGCTGTCTGATATATTCAGTGTATTCATAGTTGCTCGTTAATTAGGTGAATCATATAATCAAGCTGCTGTTCAGCTTTTTTGGCTTGGTCCAAATCAAACTTGGTTTTGCCGCCTTTGAAAT
>CBFIBQ010000058.1:0-7359 GCA_965660875.1 Salibacteraceae bacterium
CAAATGGTTTGCTCTTTGAAAAGGGAATCGAACAGTTCGATATTTCAGTAAATGGTCAAGGAGAAAAAGCAACGTTTTTTACTGTTTCAAATTCTGCGCTGCAATTTGACGTGTTTTCTGCAAGCTTCTACCTCGTTTCTCGCTATGAGGAGTATTTACCTCATGTGAAAGATAAGCACGGACGTTTTTCAGCAAAACATAGTTTAGCTAATAAAAATCAATTCATTGAGACTCCTTTAATCAACCTCTGGGCTCTAGAATTGAGAGAAATAATCACAAAGGCTTTTCCTGAGCTGGTGTTAGGCAAGAAAAAGTTCATTATTGAGCCCAGCATTGACGTGGATAGTGCGTTTGCATATAAAGAGAAGGGTTTAGTTCGGTCAATAGCTGGAATTGGTAAAGATTTAATATATAGAGATTTAACAGGGTTAAAAAATAGGTTGCTTAGCATTCTTGGCAATCGACCAGATCCATTTGATGTGTTTGATCGAGTCATCGAGTATCAAAAAAAGTACAAATTGAAGTTTTTGTTTTTCTTCCTTGTTGGCGATTACGATACAAATGACAGAAGTATTTCCATTACTTCACGTAAATTTCAATCCACCATAAAGCATGTAAACGATTACTCTGATGTTGGTTTGCATCCGAGTTTTGCATCAAATGAATCGAAAGAAAAATTGGGTTTGGAACTAAATCGTTTATCTCGCACGCTCCATTATCCTGTGACAAAAAGCAGGCAACATTTTTTAAAGCTGCGCTTACCGGACTCTTACAGGAATTTAATTGATTTGGGTATTGTGGAAGATTATTCCATGGGTTATCCTGATTTGTCAGGTTTTAGAGCTTCAATTTGTACTCCCTTTAATTTTTATGATTTAGAACAAGAAACTGAAACTAATCTTCGATTGCATCCGTTTTGTTTTATGGAGGCAACCTACAAATATTACCAGTCTTCATCCTCAAATGAAATGGTGTCAACAGGAATCGAGCTCGCCAAAACCGTAAAAGCTGTGGGGGGGACTTTTAGCTTTGTTTGGCACTCTGACTCGCTCAGTGGTTTAAAGCCGTGGGAAGGTTGGGAGGATGCTTTAGAAAACTTCTTGAATGAGCTAAAAAGTCTATGAGTAGCTGGAGTATCATCAAATCAAATGAAATTGATGTTCAAAAGTGGGACGAAGTTGTTGGTCAATCGACTAACGAACACATTTACTGTTATTTCAATTATTTAAATGCTTTGAGCGTGCAATGGGTCGGCTGTATTGAAGGAGACTACGACGCACTGATTCCTTTGCGGGTGAATCAAAAGTATGGCTTGCGCTACGTCGGTCAGTTTCCGCATATTCAACGGGTTTCAATAAGCTGTAAAAAGGGTTTCAAAGCAGACTTTGACGGCCTTAAATCCATACTGGGCACCTCATTTAGTTATGTCGATTTTACAGCAGATGTAGAGTTAAACTCAGTAAAATGGACGCAAAAGCCCCGAGCAAATTTCATACTTCCCTTATCTAGTGAACTTGCAGAAATTGAGTGCAATTACAACTCAAACCTAAAGCGAAATATTAAAAAGGCACTAAAAAATAATTTGCGTTCAGTGGAACTTGAAACGAGCCGCTTAACAGATGCGATAGAAGTTTTTAAAGAAAACACGAACCATAACCTGCCAAAAGAATGGTATTCGCAACTGCTCAATTTAAGTGAATCACAAGACTCAAGATTGTTTGCTGCTGCTAAAGGTAAAGCTCCTATGGCTTATGCTTTGGTTCTTAAGAGCAGAACCAGACTGGTATTGTTATTTACAGCACTAACAAGTAGCGGTCGAAACGAAGGTGCAATGCCATTTTTAATTGCCTCGATAATTTCAGAGTATGCCGGCCAAGATTTGGTTTTTGATTTTGAAGGCAGTGAAAATGAAAACTTGGCTCGTTTTTATAAAAGTTTCGGTAGCTTTTCTGAAACCTATTTTCACTACGAATCAAAAGGAACATTAAAAAAAATAAAAGACTTAGTTAAGAGCAAATAAAATAAGCTCAAACAAGGTCCTTTTACTAAATTTGCAGCACTAATTACAGATTAATAGACTATGAAAAAATTTATGTTTTTACCAGCGTTGGCGTTGATGTTGTCTTGTTCAAATGGGGATCAAGAGGTATCTACAGATATCGTGAATAATCCGAATACGGCAAGTGAAACAAGTGAAGCAACTGTTAAAGCTGAAGATTTAGCGGCAATTACATTTGAAAATGAATTGTATGACTTCGGAGAAATTACACAGGGTGAAAAGGTGAAATTTACCTATAAATTCAAAAATACGGGCAAGGCGAACTTAGTAATCAGTTCAGCAAAAGGCTCTTGTGGTTGCACTGTGCCAGATTGGCCCAGAAAGCCCATTGCACCAGGTGAATCAGCGGAAATTCGCGTTGTCTTTAATAGTGAAGGTAAGTCTGGAAAACAACATAAAAAAGTTTCTGTAGTTGCAAATACTCAACCGAGTACTTCAGTAGTTGCGTTAACTGGAAATATTATTAAACCGGCTTCAGATGCAGCCGAAACAACAGAACAGTAATTTATGACACTTAATATGATATTACTCCAAAGCTCGGGTGGAGGAGCAATGAACTTAGTATTTTTTGGTGCCCTTGCATTAGTTTTTTACTTTTTCATTATTAGACCACAAGCTAAGAAATCTAAGAAACAAAAGGAGTTTAGAAAAGCATTATCAAAAGGAGATAAGGTGGTTACCATTGGCGGTATCCACGGAAAAATTAAAGACCTCAATGAAACTACCGTTATGCTGGAAACGGACGGTGGAGCAAAAATGAGAGTCGAAAAGTCGGCTTTGTCTATGGATTTTTCTGCAGGAAATTCTACCGAGGCAGCTGCTGAAATTGAGAAAAATAAGTAATGTGTGGATGAGGTTGACCTACAGTCTGAAGACAACGCTCAATCCTTTCTAGGGATTCGCTTAGGTAAAAACCTCTCTGTATTTCTTATTTGTCTCACCTTAACAACGGTCTTCTGGTTACTTAATGCTTTTACCAAAGACTATTCCACTCAACTTTATTATCCAATTAAATACGATAATCTTCCTGAAGAAGAAGTGGTAGTTAATGAGTTGCCAAAGTTTCTGGCAGTTGATGTTAATGGATTCGGGTTTAAATTGCTTTCCTTCTATTTATTTGGTAGTCTCGATTCCATAGCTGTTGATTATAATTCTGGATTAAAAAAATATCGTTCGGAAGGTTCTTTGTCCATTATCCCAAAGTCCAAACTGAAGCATCTTATCAATGGGGAAATCCCATCTGATATAAAAATTCAAGGTTTAAGTATTGATTCCCTTAGAATTTTTACGGACCCCATAAAAGATAAAATTGTAGCTATAAAGCCAGCGGTTAATTATTTTCTGGAAGAACAATATTACCTTAAAGACTCAATAAAAGTTTCCCCAAAAAGCGTACTTATTTCTGGGCCAAGTTCTTTGCTGTCCGAACTCGATACCATTTCCACACAAAAGATAACTTTATCGGATTTGGATAAAACCATGTCCCTTGATGTGGAATTGTCTTTGCCTGATAAGTTTACTTGTCTGACAAAAAAAGTACGCCTGACCATAAAGGTAGATAGAGCTACCGAGAAAAGTTTGAAAGTACCAATTCGCATAAAAAAAGATACGGTAGCTAAGAGGGTAAAGGTATTTCCAGAAACTACTGAAGTAATCGTGAAGGTTGGTTTAACCGATTTTGATAAGCTACAACCCAATCAGTTTCAATTTGAGGTAGACCCGAAAAGCTCTGATTTAACGAAAAAGTTTTTGAATGTTCGGTTGGTGAAAAAACCAAATAACGTGGAAATTATAAGTTTCTCTCCTCGAAGAGTAGAGTACATATTAATTCAATAGTCGCTATGCAGGTTATTGGTATTACAGGTGGTATTGGCTCTGGTAAAACTACGGTGACTAGAGTTTTTGAATTATTAAATGTACCTGTTTATATCGCGGACAAGCGAGCGAAAGAATTAATGAACTCAGATTTATCATTGCAACAAGAGATAATTGATTTACTAGGACCGGATAGTTATTTAAATGGCGTTCCAGATAGAAAGTACATTGCTAAAAGGTGTTTTAGTAATCCGTCGTTACTAAATCAGTTGAATGAAATCATTCACCCTAGAGTTTCTGCAGATTTTATTAGTTGGTGTAAGAGCAAAAAGGAGTTTAAATATGTGCTGAAAGAGGCCGCAATATTATTCGAGAGTGGTTCATACAAGTCCTGCGATAAAGTGATTTTGGTAACGGCTCCGTTGGAGCAAAGAATTAGTCGAGTTATGCAACGAGATGAAGTATCAAGAAAGGATGTGTTGGCTCGGATCGAGAACCAATGGACGGATGATAAAAAGAGCGCACTTGCAGACTATAAAATACCAAATGATAATCAAAGCTCTGTAATTCAAAGAGTAATGCAGATTCATAAAGACCTTATGAATGAAGATATTAAGTAGAAGTCAGATACAAGAAGCGGATAAAAGGACTATTGAAAATGAGCCCATTACTTCGATTGAATTAATGGAGCGTGCATCCGAGGCCTGCGTATTTTGGTTCGAGGGTAAGTTCGGACCAGAAAGTTCCGTTCATGTCATTTGTGGAAAAGGAAATAATGGTGGAGATGGTTTAGCAATTGCCCGTTTACTGAGGGCAAAAGGGTTCAATGTTCGCGTTTCAGTACTGAACTTTTTTTCTAAAAGTACTGGCGATTTTGAGGAGAACTATAATCGCTTAAGTGAGCTGGATATTGAGTTATGTGCCGTAAATCGAGTTCAAGATTTAAGCTTATCAGAAAATGAAATCATTGTAGACGCGATGTTGGGGTCTGGCACTTCTAAAGCATTGAGTGGAGAATTGAAACAATTGGTCGAGCTCGTCAATGCATCTCGTTCAATGATAGTGTCAATTGACGTTCCCTCGGGTTTGTTTATGGATCAACTGAATACTGAGGATGAGTTATCAATTTATGCAGATTACTCCGTAACCTTTCAATCTGCTCCATTGAGTTTTTTCTTCAAAGAAAATTATACTAGAGTAGGAAATTGGGAAGTTTTAGATATCGGTTTGGATAAAGCGTATCTTGAGTCAGCTCCTAGCAAACATTATTATGTGCAGTCCGAAGATGTTTCTATTCTGCTGAAAATCCGTGGAAAGCACGCGTACAAGAACAATTTTGGTCACGCATTGTTAATAGCGGGCTCTGCTCAACAAGGAGGCGCCTCTATTCTGAGTGCTCAAGCAGCGCTTAGGTCGGGTGTGGGCCTATTAACTATGGGAATACCTTTAGTACTTCAAAATGCCCACAGGGTTTCAAATCCGGAAGCGATGTTGGAGTTTTTAGGTGAGGAAAGTATTGAAAGAATAACCCCTTTGGAAACCTACAGTTGTATCGGAGTTGGTCCAGGAATAGGTACAAAAAAAAATACGCAAGCGGCATTAAAAGTATTGATTCAAGAAGCACGTCAACCCATTATATTTGATGCTGATGCCATTAATATATTAGCTCAGAATAAGACGTGGTTAAGTTTCATACCTCCAAACTGCATTTTTACGCCTCACATTGGAGAATTCAAACGTTTAGTTAAAAACACGAGTAATTCAGAAGTTCAATTGAAGGCACAAATAGAGTTTTGTAAAAAATATCAATGCGTCATGGTTTTGAAAGGAGCAGAAACCCAAATCGCTTTGCCCGATGGAAGAGTATACTTTAACTCTACCGGAAACCCTGGTATGGCAACAGGTGGCAGTGGCGACGTATTGTTAGGCCTAATCACCGGATTGCTAGCACGTGGTTACCATGCTATGCATGCAGCCATTCTCGGGGTATTTGTACACGGTTTAGCTGGGGATGAATGTGCTAAGCTGCTTGGTAAGGAGTGTATGAAGGCCAGCGATATTATTGGTTGTATACCAGCCGCTTTTAAAAAGCTGTAAAACAAAAAAGGCGCTGAACAGCGCCTTTTTTGTAGAATATAAAAATTTAATTTACTCAGCAATCTTCAGTAACTCTACATCAAAAATTAGAGTAGCACCGGGTCCGATTTTTGGTCCTGCACCTCTGTCACCGTACGCTAAGTCAGAAGGTACAAAAAGCTTCCATTTAGAACCAACTGGCATCATTTGAAGTGCTTCAACCCATCCTGGAATAACACCGCCTACTGGGAATGTTGCTGGTTCATTTCGTTCAACAGAGCTGTCAAAAACAGTTCCGTCGATTAATGTACCGTGGTAATGTGTTGTAACCTTGTCATCTTTACTCGGTTTCGGTCCATCACCCATTTTAATTACTTTGTATTGCAAACCGCTTGGTAAAACAACTACTCCTTCTTTCTTGGCGTTTTCTTCCAAGAATTTTTTTCCAGCAGCTTGCTCTACTTCTGACTTCTTAGCCATTGCACTTGCAAAATAATCATTGATGAATTTATTTGCGTCTTCTGGGTTCATAACCGTATCACCACCTGTATAAACATCTTTAAGTGCTGCCGACATAGCAGAAGAGTTAATGTCTTCTACACCTTGTGATTTTAGATTGTTAGCAATGCTCATTCCCAATGCATAGGATAGTGAATCCAATTCGTTTTTTAATTCCATAACTTGTGTTTTGGCTTCTTTGCCTTTTTTCTTTTTCTTGTCTTTTTTGCCAGCAATAGCCATTGAACAAACGCTCAATAACACTGCAACAGCTAGAAATTTAATTTTCATATTGTTTTAGCTTTTAATGATATCCAGCAATTCTACCTCAAAAATCAAGGTTTCACCCGGCCCGATGTTTTGTCCCATACCTCTTTCACCGTATGCTAAGTCTGATGGAATAAATAATTTATACTTTGAACCTACTGACATTAACTGAAGTGCTTCAACCCAACCTGGGATGACACCATTTACAGGAAATGTTACTGGCTCTCCTCGATCTACTGAACTATCAAATACATTGCCATTAACTAAAGTACCGTGGTAATGCACCTTTACTTGATCTTCTGCAGATGGTTTATCTCCTTCACCTTCTTTAATTACAATGTATTGCAACCCAGATGCTGTGGTAACCACATCAGGGTTTTTGGCGTTTTCTTCTAAAAATGCGCTTGCAGTGGCAGAAGCTTCAGCAGCTTGTTCAGCTCGTCGTTTTTCCATAAAGCCTCCAATTACTTGATTTGCTTCTTCGGATGATATTTTGGTGTTTTCACCAATTACATCGCGAATACCTTGAGCAATTACATCTGGGTTTACTTCTGTTAACTTCTGGTCCGAAATTCCAGTTCCAACACTTACTCCTAGGCTGTAGCTTAAGCTATCCCAGTTTGTTTTTAGTTCCGCATTGTTTA
>CBFIBQ010000059.1:0-7093 GCA_965660875.1 Salibacteraceae bacterium
TTACCTTGAATTAAGGCTTACGCTGCAATTATACAACATTTTGGTTTTATTTATAATTATTATTTAATAACTAATAATTAGTTTAACTAACATCTGTAAATAGGTATTGTTCAAAAAGTATAATCTAATAATTTAATTTTTTCACTTCCCCTCCAAAGGGAGGGGTGCCGCAGGCCGGGAGGGTTTTTAGTATCATCTTCCCCCTTCCGTCTCGTGCCTTGACACCTTCCCCTAATGGGAAGGACAGCAATTAACTAAAAAATATATCTCACCTTTGGGTTTACTATCAGTCTTGTAGGCTGACTAGTTCAATTAAATTTGAAACAAAAAAAAACATGAAAGTATTTATCTCAGGAGCTTCAGGATTGGTTGGTGGAAATTGCCTTAGCTATTTTAAATCAAAAGGAATGGAGGTTGTTGGCTCGCATTTCTCGTTTAAAACGGAAGATACCGTTCCGTTTAATACCCTTGACCTTGCGAATGAAAACAATTTCGATTTGGTGGGTTTCGCGCCCGACTATATTTTGCATTGTGGCGCACTAACTTGGGTCGATTACTGCGAGGATCACGAAGAGGAAAGTTTTGAAAAGACCGTTCAATCGACAAAAAACTTAATTGAAATAGCCAAGCAATGCGGCTCTAAATTGGTTTTTATAGGAACCGATTACATTTTTGACGGTAAAACCGGCCCCTACACCGAAGAAACAGAACCCCGCCCAGTAAACGTATACGGAAAACATAAACTGGAAGCGGAGCAAGAAGTTTTAAAAGTATTGCCCGAGAGTTTAGTGATTCGCATTACCAATGTATATGGCCGAGAAATAAGGAACAAAAACTTCGTTATGCGATTAGTGGATAATGTAAAGGCTCAAAAAGACGATTTACTGAAACTACCTTTCGACCAGTTTGCCACTCCCGTTAATGCAGCGGATATTGCAAAAGCCTTGTATTTGTTGATGCGTGATCATAAATCGGGTGTATACCACATCGCTTCCTCCGATTATGTAAATCGCGTGCAATTAGCCAAACGCGTGCTTAGTTATTTTCCAGAACACAAAATGACCCTGGCCCCTATCAGCACGGAAGCATTAAGCCCTCCGGCAGAGCGTCCGTTAAACGGTGGCTTGCTCAGCATCAAGTTTTTGAAAGCCTACCCCGATTTCGAATTCAAAAATGTTGACGATTTCATGAAAGAAATCCTGAGTTAATTGTATTAGTAGATAAGTTGAAAAAATACTTTGTTTTCGAAACAACTGCATCTCAAGATCCTTGGGTTAAAGCCACTCGAACGGACAGTATTTTTTTGACCCATTAAAAATTTAGAGTTTTGACCTATTGAATGAATTTTCAAAGAAAATGTGTATCGAAATGAGCAAAACTCACAGTATTTTGCAATTCAGATTATGATAACTAATAAACAAGCGTAAATTCGCGTTCTCAATCGAAAAAATTATGGAAAATATCCACGTGCCTTACGGGTGCACCGTTCATGGTGAAGAAGAAATAGCTGCGGTAACAGAAGTTTTAAGAACCTCTACCCAAATGGGTAAAAACGTTCGCGAAATGGAATCGCGCATAGCCAAGTTATTTGACAAAAAACACGGAATAATGGTCAACTCCGGTTCCTCTGCGTTGTACTTGGCAGTAGAAATATTGGATTTACCAAAAGGGTCGGAGGTAATTACCCCTGCCCTAACCTTTGCCACAACCGTGGCTCCACAAATTAAAAATGGGCTAATACCCGTTTTGGTTGATGTAGAGCCCGGCACCTATTGCATTGATGCCGACAAGGTAGAGGAAATGATTACCGACAAGACCTCTGCCCTTATTATCCCAAACCTTATTGGCAACGTACCTGACTGGGACAAATTAGCAGCAATAGCTAAAAAATATGACCTAAAAATTATTGAAGATTCTGCCGATACATTAGGAGGAACTATAAACGGAGAGAGTTCCGGAAAGCACTCCGATATATCGATTACAAGTTTTTACGGCTCGCACGTGATTAACGCTGCCGGAAATGGTGGTATGTTGTGTGTAAACGACGATAAGCTAAACGACAAAGCGCGCTTGTTGAGATCATGGGGACGTTCCTCCTCTCTATTTGTGGAGTCTGAGAAAATTGAAAACCGATTCAATGTAAAAGTAGACGGCATTGAGTATGATGCAAAGTTTGTTTTTGAAGATTTGGGCTACAACTTGGAGCCTTCGGAAATGGGTGCAGCTTTTGGCTTGGTGCAACTGGGTAAATTGAATTACAACATTAGCGAGAGAGAAAAGAACTTTGAGTACATGACCAATTTCTTCAAACCATACGAAGACTGGTTTATTCTGCCCAAGCAGTTTCCTAACTCCAGAACCGGTTGGTTGGCTTATGCCATTACTATAAAAGACTCAGCGCCGTTTACCAGAAGAGAATTCCAGATTTTTATGGAAAAACGCAACATTCAAACACGTACCGTATTTACGGGTAATGTAGCGCGTCAGCCACTATTTAAAAAGGTAGATTTTAGAATTGCTGATGGAGGTTGCGAGCATGCCGACCACGTAATGCGTGGTGGTGTATTGTTGGCCTGCCACCACGGACTTACCGAAGAAATGCGCGAGGCAGTAACTCGAAATGCAGCTGAATTTTTGGATAGCTTTAAATAGCTAGAAGGAAATAAGATTTTGAACCCCTTTCTGAAACATTCAGAAAGGGGTTTTTTATTTTTTTTATTTTAGCACTATGCAGCCCAAAACCGTAAAGCTCATTAAAGACCAACATCGCGGTCAAGAAATACTCAAGCTGGAATTTGAATACGACAAATTACTTATTGAAAAAGTAAAAGCTATAGGTTGTAAATGGAGTCAATCCAAGAAATGTTGGTATTTGCCATTTGAGCAGGAAGGTTACAAAAAAGTAATTGGGGTTTTTAAAGGTGTTGCTTGGGTTGATGCGACAGCACTTTTTGAGGGTAAAAAACCTATTGAAAATCGCTTGGTTCAGCCCGAAGATAACAAGGCCCTTAAGCCAAGTGTCTCGAAAATTGTATTGCCGCAAGAATACATGGACAAACTAAAAAGAAAACGATATTCTGAGAGCACCATTAAAACCTATTGTAGTCTGTTTAAACATTACATGGCGTACCTGAGTCCCATTAAAATAGAGCAGGCCACTGTACAAGACATAAACGGGTACATAGACTACATTGTAACCAAACGAAAGCTAGCTCCGAGTAGCCAAAACCAAATTATTAATGCCATTAAATTTTATTACGAAAATGTACTGGGCTGGGAAAAACAATTTGTTGAGATCGATAGGCCCAGAAAAAGTAAAGAACTGCCTCATGTGTTGAGTGAAAATCAAATTCAGGATATTCTTCAATCTACAAAAAACCTAAAGCATAAAACGATTCTAGGACTGTTGTATAGCGCTGGATTGCGAAATGGCGAACTCATCAATTTAAGATTAGAAGATATTTTGTGGGATCAAAACCTGATTATGGTAAGAGGAGGAAAAGGGAAAAAGGACCGCACTACTCTTTTGGCAAATTCGATGAAAATTGTTTTAAAAAAATACCTAGAAGATTACAAACCTCAATATTGGGTTATCGAAGGTACTAGTCGAAAACAATATAGTCAGGGAAGTGTTAGGAAAATTTTCACCAACTCATGCAAAACAGCACAAATAGTTGGTCATTATAGAGTCCACGATTTAAGACACAGTTTTGCAACCCACTTAATAGAAAAAGGAATAAATTTGAGGTACGTTCAAGAATTACTTGGACACGGAAGTAGTAAAACCACAGAAATATATACTCATGTGGCAAAAACCAAATTCAATGAAATCAAAAGCCCTTTTGATGAAATATTTGGAAAGTAAACTGATATTTTTTTGTAGAAAACCATCAAGTGTTTTTTACAACACAATTAAGGCATACAAAGGGGTACAGAAGGGAAATATAATAGAATATAAACGCACCTGCACGTTTAGCCACTAGTTGTAGGCCAATGCTTCCGCACCGTAGACAGAATCGAAGTTTTTACGCAGAGTGATTAAGAATCAAAATTTTGTATTTAATCAAGTGCGGACGATCGGTGCGGCCCGCTGTGCAAACGCGAAGGCAAACTCTAAGCGCGGATGGCGCAGCGTGACACTTTCGGCTTTTAGCGGCTGAAATGCTTGCGGGAAATGCTTCCAAAGGGAAGATCTGAGTGAAAATGAAAGCTGTACAGTCAATCAACTTCGGACAAAAAATAAGGCACTGGCCACAACATCAAATAAACGCAATTTGGCTTTGCTCCTACTTCGGTTCGGCTCTCGGTCGACAGAATCATATTTCAATACTTTTACATATTCGCGGACGAAGCCAATCTGCGTTTATTAAACACGTTGGCGCTAATTTGAAATGAAAACGCTTTTACTAACATTGTTTACTTTGATGTGCCTGACATTTGACAAACAGGTTCAATACCCTGCGAGTTTTGGATTCTCCCAACTGAAAGTGGACTCATTTAGAGAAATCCCCATGGGTTATATCGGCAGTTGTATGTGTCGACCTAACTCTAACTCGCAGATCCTACTTGACTCTATTACAGAATTCATATTAAAACATGATAGTATAGTTTTTGCACTAGAGTGCCACACAGATGCAAGAGGAAATGAGGTGTCCAACCATGAAATGTCTGGAATCAGAGCAAGAATCACGGTAAGTTATTTAATCGAGAAAGGAGTTAGCACTGATCAGATACAGCCAAAAGCATTCGGTGAGTCTGAACCTTGGATAGCAACAAAGCTGGATGCCGAGAAATATCGATTTTTAGAAGTGGGTGATATTCTTACTACGGAGTTTATCAACAAACTAGAAGAGGACCAACAAGAGATTTGTCACTCTCTAAACCGTAGAACTATCCTTAGAATAACTGAAATAAAAAACTAGCGCCAACAATGGCTAAAATGCATGCCCTACCTACCCAACCAAAGCACGACATTTTAGCCGGAACGTTGGCAGCAATATAAAATGAAACAGATTCTAACGACATTAACTGTACTTATGTTAATCTCAGGCTGTTCGAACAGAGAGTCAGAAACAGGCGAGAGTCAGGTTGATTTGAAAGATCTGATTGAGACTACCGAATCGGAAATTAAACTTGAACTGAGAGAGGTAGAAAGTGGCTATAAATGGTTTCCAATTGACGACACTCTGCCTTACACCGGAACTCGAACAGTTCGATATTCTAACCATCAAATAAAATCACAAGAAGCCTACGAAGACGGAAAGTTAGAAGGTCTTTACAAAGAATTCTATCAGGATGGCAGTCCGAAAAGGATCGGCTCATTTACCAAAAGTCAAAAAATGGGACGTTGGAAAATGTTTTACCCGAGCGGACAGCTTTCAAATAAGACAGTTTTCATCAAAGATTTAAAATCAGGAATTGACACTAGCTACTACGAGAATGGACAACTTATGACTATAGCCGAATACTCAGAAGGACAAAGAAATGGTTTGTTTAAATCCTGGTATGAATCAGGACAGATTATGACTATCTCCTCTTTCAAAAACGACATAGAAAAAAAAGATGGACGGTATTGGGACGAAAACGGGAATCCACTTTCTGTTCAATCTGACTCTGACACTAATCCACTTACAAAAGGTACATTTACTGTTACGATTAAAGAACCTGAAAAAAAATAAAATACTGCTGCCAACAATGGCTAAAATGCATGCCCGACCTACCCGACCAAAGCACGACATTTTAGCCGGAACGTTGTAGCGCATTAAAATGAACGAGAAAGGAATACATACCGAAATACTTGGATCAAAGAAAATTGGTGAAATCGAAATTTTCCAAGAGGAACCATACTCTTTCCCAAATGACAAGTCGAATATTTACGCTAAGGACTCAAGCGGACAAATATTATGGTATTCAGAAATCCCAATGGAAGGTGACTGCTACCCCAACTCCATTTCTTGGAATCGTAGATTAAATAAAGACAGTGAAAATTGGGACAACCTATTTATAGATGATAGAAGTTCTTTTTGTGTTTCCTCTAGGAAAGGCTATACGGTTTGCATTTCATATTCGACAGGGAAAATCATTGACTCAGTATTCACAAAATGAGTAAAATTTAGTCTACTATGTTTATTGTTTATGATGAATTGCATGCAGAGCCTCAAAAAGGAAAGTTCGACACTTTTGAAGCGGCTTTAGAATTATTAAAGGAGCGTTCAAATATTCCTTGGAATGAAAAACCAAATAAATGTCCTTGTTCAAGTTGGGAAACCTGCGAAAGAATATATCATATAATTGAGTATGACGACAGTAAAGTTCCTTGGAAAGAGTTGGGTAATCAGGAAGTATTAGCGATTTCTGCGAACGAAATTAAATGGAATAAAAAAATAAAAACGCGCTACAACATTGGCTAAGAAAACATAGGGTGGTTAAGGCTTTCAGAAAGGTTCGCACACTTAGCAAACTTCGGTTTCGGTGGACAATTAATCGCTTCGAAAGCCCTACGTTTCTTAGCCGAGACCGTTGGGGCAAATAGGCGCTCTGTATTTTAATGGACAGCATTTCAATCAGCTTTTTCGGGTTTTACCCAAAAACTTTTTCGCAGTACCAAAGTGATATGTTTGCTTTTCACCTCTCCCCTTCTTTAGCAACTTCTGTTATTAAACTTATGAAGAAGACTGACCGAGTTGTAAAGCGGTTTCAAAATTCCGTTTGTTCTGCAAAAGTTTTTCGGTGGACATGCTTGCGGCCCGTTTCGACTGTTTCGCTATTTCTGCCATTTTTTAGTTTAAATACATCCTCGGGCGACCGGAAAACAGCGCTGCCCGACTGTCGGGAACTAAACTACATGCCCCAACACTTCCTAAAAAACAGCAGGGTTGCCTGTCCCGTGGACAGGCACGTAGGGCCCCAAATTGGATTTTTTCATCTTACCTTTGGTGGGTAAATCTTCCTGCCGTATTTTTAGCAGCGAACGTTGGCATTAATGTAAAATGACCGAAGAACTAAAACATAAAGCGGAAGTTACAAAAACACAATTCAGTGCATTAAGATGTCAACTGAATAAAAGCAATGTTGTTGCTGAATTGAAAGAGAG
>CBFIBQ010000060.1:0-6747 GCA_965660875.1 Salibacteraceae bacterium
TTTAGGTTGTCCCTCAATAGATTTTAGAACTTCCGTAAATATATACGACAGTTCTAGCACTGGAATAGTGACAGGTAATGCCAATATTTGTGCAACTAGTAATTCGGGAAGCATAGGGATGAGTGGCTTTTTGGGACAAGTTACTCAATGGCAATCATCATCTTCAAGTAATGGACCATGGCAAGTTTTAAGCACCGTAGATACAATGGTAACTTACAATAATTTACCCGCTTCTCAATACTATCGAGTTGCAGTTAAAAATGGAGTTTGCCCGGCTAAAATTTCACAGAGCGTATCTGTCCATGTTGACGATTCGAGTAGGGCAGGTAGCTTGTTAGGAACAACTGATGTTTGCATAAACTCTAATTCAGGAAAACTGGAGCTAATAAATTACCAAGGAACGGTTACAAATTGGCTTTTTAGCAACGATACAGGTCAAACTTGGAATAATTTAACGAATGCACTAGATACTTTTAGATTTTCAAATTTACAGGCAGACCGGTGGTATAGTGCGGTAGTTAAAAATGGAGTTTGTGCCTCTGATACGTCAAGTTTGGCGCGCATTAATGTTTACCCTTTACCCTCTGCCAGATTTTTTGCCGATTCGGTCTGTTTGGGTCAAACAATCCAATTTTCTGATAGCTCTTCTATTCAAAGGGGAAGCATTTCTTCACAATCGTGGGAGTTTCTTGCTGGGCAAGGAAGTACTTTAAAGCATCCGGTGTTTACCTTCTCAACAGCTGGGACATTTCCAGTAAAGTTGAAATTGACCAATCAATTAGGTTGTTCGGATTCAGTAACGAACAATGTTGTTGTTTACCCTAATCCAGTTGCACGGTTTTCTCATGTAGATGCATGCGATACTGTTGCAGCTACTTTTACAAATAATTCAAACATTACCACTGGAAGTATAATAGGATATAAGTGGTTTTTTGGAGATGGAGATTCTTCATTAGCTCGAGATACTAATCACGTTTACCCAACAAATGGTATCTATACTGCCACAATGATTGTAAGCTCTGATAAGGGCTGTGCAGATACGAGTACAGGCTCCGTAAATATTTGGCCTCGAGTAAATATCGCAATGCAAACCGATAGCGTTTGTGTTGGTGAAACCATTTCATTTGTCAACCGGTCTACAACTACTGCAAGCTCCGTATCATACCGGTGGGATTTTGGAGATTTAGATACTTCTATAGTTCCTTTTCCAGCGCATAAATACGCACGAGCAGATACTTTCGAAGTAATACTTTCCTCGTTAACAAATAATGGTTGCAGAGACGTTGGTGTAGATACTGTGGTGATTTATCCCTTGCCAGTTGCAAATTTTGACTTTGACGATAAATGCTTAGGTGAACAGTCAATATTTATTAATAAATCTTCTGTGTTAGATTCCATAATAACTAATAATTGGGATTTCGGTAATGGTCAAAGCTCCACAAAAGCAAACGACACGATATCTTATTCCAATTTCGGTCAGTACAGGGTTGAATTAGCTGTTGAGTCTTTTTATGGATGCAAAAGTGATACATCAAAATTCATCAATATTAGACAATTGCCCACAGCCGCTTTTCAGGTCGATAATACCTGCGCTTTAGATACCGTTCGATTCAAAAACAACTCCTTTGGCGCGGGACAAACCTTAAGCTATAATTGGATTTTTGGAGACGGAGATTCTTCTACAGAAAATCAAGCGAAACACGTCTATAAAATAGCAACCGATTATACGACTAAATTGGAAGTGACAAATCAATTTGGTTGTCTGGACAGCGCGAAAAGTAACTTGAAGATTTATAATTTGCCCAGACCGGTTTTTACCGCTGACTCTGTCTGCTTCGGCAATGCGACCAGTTTTAATAACAGTTCTTCCGTTCTATTAGATTCAATAGTTGGTTACAAATGGACATTTGAACCTGACGAGCATTCTACTCAAGAAAACCCTCAGTACGGTTATTTAAGTGCAGGTATTTATCGAGTAAATCTTGAAGCAATTACAAATCGACAATGTAAGAAAGACAGCAATCAATTTGTTGTGGTTTACGAAGTGCCAATTGCAGATTATGAGGTATCGGATGTTTGTTTTGGGAATCCTGTGCAGTTTAAAAATGAAACAACACCATTGTCAGACCCTTTAACTTATTTGTGGGAGTTTGGCGATAATAACTCAGACTCTACCCAATCCATTCAGTACGAATACGAATTACCGGGGTTTTATAAAACTAAACTTACGGTAACAAGTATTCAGAATTGTACGGACACCCTCAGAAAATTTGTTGAGGTATTTGCTCTACCAACAGTTGATGCAGGAGAAGATTTTGTGCCTAGCAAAGGTATTGGAGAGGTTATCAAGGCTTCGGCAGACAGTGGATTTTATTCGTGGACTCCTATCGAAGGCCTCAGCGATCCGAATGTGTTACAACCAACTATCAGAGCAAATGAAACGAACACCTATCAATTGCTTGTAAGTGATAAAAACAATTGTGTTTCAACGAGTTCGGTTACTATTTCACCTTTGGAGGATTTTATTCTTACAGTTTATAACATCATCACACCAGATGGTAATGGTGAAAATGACTTCTGGTATATCGATAATATAGATGCCTATCCAGAAGCAGAAGTTAGAGTTTATGACAAGTCTGGCTTTGAAGTATTTAGTTCAAAAGAATACAACAATGATTGGGAAGGAACCTTCAAAAATGACCCTCTTCCTGATGGAACATATTATTACCACGTTGTATCTGAAGCATTGGAGAAAGAATATAAAGGTTCATTGACTATTTTAAGAAAACTCTAGGGCATGAATAGGTTTAAAATATTACTGGTAATTGCAATCGCCTTTCTTTCAACCTCGGTAAAATCGCAAAATGATATTACAACCGTTAATTATTTCATTAATCCTTACGTATTAAACCCGGCATTTGCTGGTAGTCAAGAAGGGCACTCTCTGTTTTTTGATATTCGGCGAGAAATGGCTGGCTTAGACCAAGGGCCTGGTGCGCAGTACTTTAGTTACGATTGGGACGCATTACCCAATAAAATTGGTGTTGGCCTTCAGTTTAGAAACAATACTTCTGGAATTTTGAGTGAGCACAAGGGATATGCATCATTTTCTTACCGAGCTCCAATAGCTGAGGATCATTATTTCAATTTTGGCTTGAATGCGGGTATTGCTTATCGAGGCTTAGATTTTAGTAGGGTACAGGCGAAGCATCCCAATGAGGCTGTACTGAATTCTTCCAATCGATATTCTTCGGTTTTTGATGGGAGTTTAGGGGCATTATACAAATTAAAAAAATTGGAAGTTGGCTTAACGGTTGATCACCTCACAGCTCCCCAATTTGGGTATTCAAACAATATCGATAAAGAGGACTATACAAGTACTTTGCAGCGCAGATATACGGGTACTGTGGCGTATCGAATAAGTCGTATCGAAAACTTTGAAATATTACCAATGGTCGTAGTTCGCAGTGCTCAAGGCGTATCGGCTAAATTTGAAGGAGGAGCAGCAGCTTATTATAAGAATTCTATTTGGCTAAGTGCGCTCTATAAACACAATTCATCTTTTAATCTTTCCGCTGGATTTCTTGATGTTCAGCGATTGAGTTTTGGATATTCTTACCATTATTACTTTAGCCGTTTGAATCAACTTAGTTATGGTTCTCACGAACTTGTTTTGGGAATTCGTTTTACAAAACAGAATAAAAAGCAACCCATATCAAATGCGATGAATTCTTCTGATGAAGAGAAGGCGCGTATGCAGGAGAAGCTTGATATATTAGAAGAAAAGAGGATTCAACAACAAAAAGAGATTGATCGACTTAAAAAGGAAGCTAAAAAACGTAAGTTAAAGGAGGAAGTGCAGGGGCTAAATGAAATTAAAGAGCAACCAAGTCAAGCCCCTGATTCTATTGCTGAAGTAAAATCTACTGTTGAAATTCCACTGGAGGAAGTACCAACAGAGGAGCAAGTTAAAGAGGTTAGTGATGTAGAAACCGGAGAGTATAAGGTTATTCTTGGTGCGTTTCAAACTCTGGATAAAACTGTCGAATTGCAAAAGATTATAAAGCGTGAATATGGCATATCCACACTCATTGCTAAAAACCGATTATCAAAAGCGTATCCTTATTTAATCTACTCAAAGGGCTGTGATAATAGGGAAGAATGTGCAGAAGAATTGCAAAAAATGCAATTGATTGATACCAAGGATATTATTGTAGGCAATCCTTGGCTGTACAAGTCACATAAGTAGAGGATTACTTTTTTTTAGGGACAAAAAAAGCCTCAATTAAGAGGCTTTTTCAATTCAATGCTATTTTCTAATTACGAAACAGCCTTTTCAATCTCTTCTTCTATAATATCGAGTCCTTTATTTAGCAGTTCATTGCTAATGGTAAGTGGACTCAACACTCTAATGTTGTTTTTGTATGTACCGGCAGAAATAATAATTAACCCTCTTTCTGCACAACCTTTCACTACAGCAGCACATAGTTCTCCATCAGGTTGTCTCGGGTCTCCATTTTTTACAAATTCCATTGCCATCATAGCGCCTAAACCTCTTACATCGCCAATTTGAGGGAATTTACTTTTCATAGACTCAAAACGAGTCCGGATAATGTTTCCCACTTCAGTTCCGCGGGCGTTGAGGTCTGTATCTTTTATGTACTGGATAGTTGCGAGGGCGGCAGCACAAGCTAATGGATTTCCAATATAAGTACCACCGATTGTTCCTCCAGCAGCTGCGTCCATTACGTGTGCTTTCCCTAAAACACAAGCGATGGGCATTCCAGAGCCCATTGATTTTGCCCAAGTCGAAATATCTGGAGTCACGTTGTAGTGATCCATAGCTCCCCAAGAACCTGTTCGAGCAAAACCGGATTGTACTTCATCGAAAATGAGCATAATTCCGTGTTCGTCACAGAAATCACGTAATCCTTCTATATAAGCTTGAGGTGCAACATTAAACCCACCTTCTCCTTGAACCAATTCAATGATAATAGCGGCAACATTTTTTGGGTTCACTACATTCTTGGCAGATTCATGTAATCGTTTTAATTCACGATCTACGTATTGCTCCTCTGTTAAACCATTGGCATAACGATACGTATTAGGAAATGGCAGTCTGTATACTTCCGGTGCAAATGGGCCGCAATTTAATTTGTAATCAATTTTAGAGGTCAACGTCATTGCCATCATCGTACGGCCGTGAAAAGCTCCCGTGTAGCACATAACAGCGTTTCTACCCGTAGCTTGACGTGCTATTTTTATTGCGTTTTCTACCGCCTCAGCCCCAGTTGAAACCAACATCGCTTTTGTTTTTTCTCCATGAGGTAAAACCTCACATAACTTCTCACAAAGCTCGATATACGGTTCGTACGTTACCACGTTGAAACTGGTGTGTATATATTTTGCGGCTTGTTCTTGAATCGCTTTAACTACAGGTTCTGGGCAATGTCCTGCATTTACAACACCAATTCCCCCTGCAAAATCAATCCATTCTTTGCCATCAACATCAATGATAGTAGCATCCTTTGCCGAAGCGACAGTTGCTGTATTAAAAACACCAACACCGTTGGCTACAATATTCTTTCTTCTTTCGAGTAATTCTTCACTCTTTTTCATCTGCTTATGCTACCTAATTAGGGATAAAATTTAATTTGCTGCAAAATTACATTTACCCTTGGTATTTCAATCGATTTAAAGAAAATATCTATCCCCAATTTTAGCTATGGAATAGCCAGCTTTTTTTACAGTTTCAAATTCCACAGAAGTACTGTCCAATAAAGGATTTGTGTGATTCATATGTATGAAATTAACCCTTGATTTTATGGAATCGGGTAGCGCTGAAAAACGTTGAATGGATTCGACCACAAAAGGGTGCGGAATTTCACTCATTTTTCGGCCTGGAATTTCAGATTCATCATAAAATGTAGCGTCTAAAAAAGCATAATCCACTTTGTACAATAATTGATTGATATCGACTTCCCATTTTTCCCATTTATCTATATCTGGAATAAATAAGGCCGATTTATTAGGGCCTTGAATTACGTATCCTGCCGTTTCAGAAAATTCGTCTCTATGTGGAATGCTCAAGGGTTTAACAGAAATGTTGTCGTCAATATTTATTGAGGAGTCAGTTTTAAGTAGCTGAATATCGATATTTTCAAGTTTAACAAGCTGACTCCATGGACCATTGTTTTCCAAAAAGGACTTCATTCTCTGTAGGCAGTATGTTGGAACGGATGGAGCATTCATTACTTCTCTTCCAAGAAACATAAGTCCAGTGTAATGTCCAATGTGTGCGTGTGTTAGAAAAATTCCGTCTGGTATTGATTTAGTGGATGGAAAAATGGATTGTAATTGCTGCATTTGAATCGGTAAATCGGGTGTAGCTTCAAATAGCCATGTTTTTTTACTCTTAGGCGCTATCAGGCCCAGTGAAACCACCTTCCGTGAATGGTCATCTTGATTAAATAATGTTGCACAGCACTTTTTTTTACAACCGGTGTGCGGTGAGCCGCCATCTTGAGTAGTACCTAAAACCTGTATAAAGCTTTGCTCTTCTATTGTATCAAACGTACTTTCTGAGGAAATACTGTTGTGGTCGTTTTTAGAATCGCACGCTGCTAAAACTGCTAGAATTGCGCAAAAAGTTAGAAATAGATTAGAGTGCATAGCTTTTATTGTAACAGAATTTAAAGTGCACTAAAGTAAAGAAGGGAATAACTTTGCAGGGTGCAACAAGTACTC
>CBFIBQ010000061.1:0-6633 GCA_965660875.1 Salibacteraceae bacterium
GCGCAGGATAGTGCACCAATAATGGAAATCACTTCCTAAATATTAACTAAAATACTTGTTTTTTTACACAGTACCTATGCGCATTGTCCCGAAGGGCATTGCGTATAAGTGTTGTTGTAAGGCGTTATTTTATTTTCTTTATTTTGTTTAATAATTGTCGTCTCTTTATTGAGTCAGTTTCTTCTAAGAATTGGTTCATTAGCTCCGAAACTTCCTCGTCATTCGTAATTTCTTCTACATATCCAAATTCGTGTAGCTTTCTATTTAATTTACATGCTCCAATAGTAAAATGCCCTTTCATTGTTTGATCAACATATAGGTCATCGAAGATTACTATGTGATCATGCCAAACATCAAAATGTGGATGAACAATTTTAAAAGCACCACTTGAGCGAGGATATATTTTTCGTTTAGAGGCCTGAGTCATTGTTTCTGGTATTTCATTCAAGGTCTCTTGATCTCTTTTTATTTGGTTACAATCCGCACAAATAACACAAAGATTGTTTGGTGTGAACATAAAGTCCTCATGGAGTTTTTTTGGGACAATATGCTCAACTTGACAATTAAAAGCTGAAACTAAAGAAACAGGTTGCTGACAAAATGCGCATTTGGCATTTTGCTTGGTCTTGTAGTAGTTTCTAATTTCTCTTCTAACAGCTTCAAGGTCTGTATCACCCCAAGATTGATAACTGAAGTTTTGTTCTTTTTTTTTGTCAGCAATGATTTTTTCTGAATCGGTTGACAGTTTGATTGGTATTTTAATATCAGCCATATACTTTTAACATCTTTTTCAATGAGTTATAAATATCAAGTACTGGATCGCTTGTTTCTAGGAATAAACTTTGATGCTCGAGTATTCTAAGTTTTTCTAGATCGTCATTATCAAATTTCTTCCTTTTACTCACTTTGGTAAAAATATTTAGAGCGATTCTGCTTAAGTATTCATTTTTAAATCCTGGTGAATCAAACACATTAGCAAGTTGATAGTCACTAGAATTATTAATAAATCGAGCCGCATTATCAATCTTACCTGATTCCATTGAAAGAATGAAACAGTTCCTATTTCTAAGGTTTGATATTATTTGAGGTGAATGAGTGGCAATTAAAAATTGGCAGTTCCTGTAGTTTTCAAATGTTGAGATTAATATTTGAATATATTTTTCTTGCCATTGAGGATGCAAACAAATTTCGGGCTCGTCAATACAAATTAGTGAATTGTCTTTTATTTGGCTTGCAATTCCTAACATGCTTAAAATCACACTTTGTTCTCCTGAGCTGGCATTTTTAATTGAAAAAGGAGATGGATTTTTGAGCGACTCTAATCCAACATCTCTTAACCTTAAAAGACCACTTTGTATTAAAAATATTATCTCCTTATCAAAATCATCATCTAGATTGTATTCAGAGTCAATCCCATTCCTGTGTATTATTAGCTCATAATTTCTTCGCAGGTCATATTCAAGAATTTTGTGTGATAGATGTCTTAGAAAATCAAATTTATTGGTGTCAATATTACCATATTCGTCAAAGAAAAAACGTTTGTTTAGGTGCCTTAATGATGGGCTAATTCTACGATCAAAAAGACTTTCATATGATTCCAATTTGATAAAATCCTCTAGTTGTCTTTTAGATGAAGTAATGTTGAAAACTACTCGGATGAAATCCTTGTATCCTAAGTATTCCAATATATCACCAATTTCTCTTGCTTGATGGTAGTCTTGATGAATACTTTCAATTAAAGAAGATATAATTTTAGACAAGTAGGCAAGTCCAAAATTTGTTGTATGTAGTCCTCTTAATCCTAAATATGAATATTCTTCAATTTCCTCTAAACTTCTTTTAACAGGAAATTTATCGAATGGACTAGTTGAAACAGCAATGATTCTGTCTGGACCTCTATCAAGGGATAACTGACTCCTTTCGAAATTTCTAAAGCCTAACTCCTCGTCACGATAGAAGTGTCGTGATTTTTGATCTCCAATTAAATTGCGGACAACAGAACCTAATAGAGTGCTTTTGCCGGTACCATTTTTTCCAACAAGGACAGTAAAAACATTCCTGTTTTGATCAACTGTATCATCGACAATAAAAGGAAATCTTTTGTTCTTATGATAATATTCTGTAATCATATTTTAATGCCTTACAACGTTTGGCTAACAACACATGTGTAAATAGCCTTATTTGCGTATTGGTTTTCAATAGTTTTATACATTTATAAATCAACGGTTTAGTTAAGTGTAATCGTTTAAAAACAAATTGCTCGTACTCCACCCATCCATCCCCGTAAAAGTAAAAGAAAGTCGACAATAATTGGGTGGCCTAAGCAAAAGGCGCCCTACTCCATGCGTTTAAAACAAAAAAAGCCCGATACCAAGGTATCGAGCTTTCAAGTGATTTTATGCGCTAGGATTTACAAACCCTTAGGCCTTTATCTCCTCGTCCATTCCAAGCAATTCTTTCTCAATCACCGACTTTAGCGTGTCTTTGGGTAAGGCTCCAGCTTGCATCATAGGTTCTTTGTCCATAGGGATAAATAAGATGCTGGGGATGCTTCTAATTTGAAAAATACTGGATAACTCCTGCTCCACTTCCGTATCTACTTTGTAAATGGTAAGCGAATCGCCAAACTCATCAGAGAGCTCTTCAAGAATAGGCGCTACCATTTTGCACGGGCCACACCAATCGGCATAAAAGTCGATAAGCGCGGGTTTGTCTCCTTTAAATTTCCACTCTTGGGATTGTGTATAATCGAATACTTCCGATTTATATTTATCTGCTGTTAATTTTACTGTTGCCATAATTTCAAAATTTGAAACAAACGTCGGGTTTTGTTTGCACAAAGTCTGTGATGTCTGTAACGAAAGTAACTGGGCGCCTGTTTAGGGTAACACACATACAGCGCACAAAACATCAGCGACAAACAAGGCCTATCGCTTGAAAACAAAGGACTTAACTGGACTTTGCATACAGTTTACCAGAGAGGAATTAACGGAATATCACTTGCTTTGTTTAACATAGATTGACAGAATTGCACCGGCCATAAAGCAGACAGTTTAACTGCCAAAGGGCACCGTTAAGCCCACCACAACGTTGCGGCCCTGCTCTGGAATATTTAAATATCTGTAACGACTCAAATGATTGAAATAGGGCGTGTCCAACAAGTTTTGCACAGTGGCAGTCAAACGAATGGCGCCTAAGGCTTTGGTATTAAAGGTAAAATTGCACCCGGCATGCAGCAGTTGGTAGGCTGGAGTTTCGGGTTCGTTGCGGTCGGTACGGTTTTGAGCAAAAGTGTATTTGTACCCGGCAACGGCCTCCCAGATCAGCTTCCCTTTATTCCATGGCAAACGGTAACGCAGTTCGTTCTGCAAACGCGCAGGCGGCGTAAACGGTAAGGGCAATTGCGTTTCCAGGTTTTGATTCCAAACTACATCCCCACTGAAACGGTTTGCCCAACGCTCGTTGATTTGCCAATCAAATTTAAGCTCTCCACCGCTAAACACGGCGTCGTTTTGTGTGTATTCAAACAGCTGGCCGCCTTCGGGTAAGGGCGAGAAAAATGCGGTGGGTTTCAAGTAAATAAAATCGGAGTACAAACTGGAGAATCCGGCCACGTCAATCAACAAACCGTTGCGCCGCCACTCCCAGCCCAAATCCACGTGATAACCTTGCTCCTGCCCGATGTTCGGATTGCCTTTTTCGTGTCGGAAGGTACCGTGGTGAATACCGTTTGAAGCCAATTCCGCAATGCTCGGGTTTCGAAAACTTTTGTTTAGGTCAAATCGCAGGTGCTGCGTTTTGGTCAATTGGCGGTTGAGTCCAAATGCGGCGCTCCAATTCACCAATTGCTTTTCTAATGCATTGGATCGAATGGCAGTTCCGTCGGCATTGGCATCGGCGGTTCCGAAAACCACTGCGGTTTCATTTTGCAAAAAGAAATGCCCCACGCGCCCGCCGGCACTCAGCTTGGTTTTAGAGTTGAGTTCGTAATCCAGCACGTAATACAACCCCGTTTCGCTAGCGAAATAGTTCGGAATTAGAAATTCAAAGCCAGCCACCGCATTGTCCTGAACCGTTAGCTGCAAACCACCTTCGTGTCGTAATTTGTCATTTTGATGGTGTTTTAAGCTGGCTTGAGCACTTAGGGTTGTTAGTTCCAAGTCCAAGGCTAGCGAGTCGGTTAAAACACTTCCGTGTGCATGCGGTTCGGCAAATTCTTTGCGCAGGTTCTGTTGACCAGAGAAAATCAATTGGAGCTGAGTTTTGTTGTTTTTAAACATAACATCGGACAAGCTGGTGAGTTTGTGGTGTTGCACATCTTGGTAGGGCAAGTCAATGTTTCGAGTGTTCCCATCCGGCTGAATGTTGTAACTTCTGGGAATGCCCATAGCCCCCGGAAATAAGCCGGCTTGTAAACCGTAAAACGAATAGGTCAACCGACTGGTTCCCCAATGGGCTGTTTTGCCCAATTCTGCGGATAAAGCGCGTTCTTTACCCGCTGTGTTTACCAGCGTTTGATCGATAATGGGCAGCTCGTAGCTGTTGTACACAAAGCTGTCGGCAGGCACTTCGTAATCGCCAAACTCCTGACCCGATAGACGCACAATTCCAAACCAATTTTTTCGATTCCATTTCACACTGCCCGAAGCACCCACGTGGTTGTTGTTGGATTTATAAATTGCCGAAAAATCGCCCATTACGGTATCTAGCGGTGCAATACTCGCCGGCAATAAGTTGATTACTCCAGCAGCCGAACCCGAACCAAAACGCAAAGTAGACGGACCTTTGACCACTTCTACTTTTTCTGGATTAAACGGATCTACTTCTAATCCGTGATCGCTTCCCCATTGTTGCCCTTCTTGTCGCACGCCGTTTTGGTTCACCACTACCCGATTCATGGATAACCCACGCAATACGGGTTTGGAAATTCCGACGCCCACGTTTATGGACTGCACGCCAGGAATCGCTTCCAAGCTTTTGATTAAAGTTCCTTGGCTGTTTTCCAGCAAAGCAGCTTGATCCAGCTCGTCGTGCGCTATGGAAGCGTGCTCTTGGTGGCGTTGGTCTTCTACTACCAACTGATGCAAATAAGCCGAGGCAGTTTCTAACACCAACTGCAGTTTTTTGGTTTTGCTCGGGTGTTGAATTACGGTGTCCATCGTTCCAAATCCAATAAACGAAACCACCAAGCGAACCGGATGATTGCAGGGAATGATCAAACTGAATCCACCCGAGTTGTTGCATACAACTCCGTTAGTAGTTTCAAATTGCTGCACCACTGCTCCTGTAAGGGCATGCCCGTGGTCATCCACCACCGACCCTTGAATTACACAAGGAACATCTTGAGCTGTTACCCCAGAAGCCATTATAAGAATAGAAAAGAATGCTAAGAATTGGCGCATGAAGCACAGATACCGTTTGCAACGCTGTTAAATCCCTTGAGCTGATAGCCTTTCGGTAAAATAGGTAATTCGATTTTAATGTTTTCAAAACACTCGGTGGTACCGCACGCTTCGCAAGTAAAATGGCAGTGCTGATCGTGCACATGACCGTGGTTGCAACCCGGCGCACAAGCAGAATAGTAAGTTTGGTTGTTGTTGTCAATGATTTTATGAATCAGTCCAACATCGTTTAGCGCGTTGAGATTACGGTATAGGGTCACTCGATCTACCGATTCGAGATCTTGCTCCAATTGATTGTATGGAACCGCATTTTCGGCTTTTTTAATGTATTCGAGTAAAGCAACACGTGCTGGAGTTGCCTTTAGGTCGTGTGCTCGTAATTCTTCTTCAAAACTTAACATAAAGCAAAAGTAAATGAAACATTGTTTCATTTACTTTTACCGCCCGATTAAAACTTAAACACACATGAAAAAAACAGTAGCGATTTCATTGGTTCTTTTGATTGCCTTTGCTTGCAAAAAAGACGAAGAAGATACTACTCCGCCAGTTATAACAATTACATCACCGACTAACGAACAAGTCGTAAAAGTGGGTTCAAGTTTTACCTTAACCGGTATTGTTTCTGATGATACCGAATTGGCTACCTATCGCTATGAAATTCACGAAGCAGACGGACACGACCACAAGAGCGGTTCGAATGAAAGTGTTGAATGGAAGACCGAAGAAACACTTACTATATCCGGTACCAGTCATTCAATAAGCAAAGCAATTGCTGTACCTGCCAATGCAGAAGCTACAGAATATCATGTAATCGTGAACGCGATTGACGCTGCGGGCAACGCTGCAGAATTGGTGGAGATTACTATTGATGTGGAGCAATAGGTATTCACTAACCAGTAGATTTAAAACCCTGTAATAAACTTGCCGATTATGCCCAAAAACAGTAACACCACAAGTCCATTTAAAAATAGAGCAACCCCGCCGTGCTTGCGGTCTTTAGGTACATCTTTTAAAGACAACACGAGTCCTATAATACTTAAGATAAGTTCAATAGCTATAAGAACTATTATTTCTACTACTCCATCGCCCCCCTTGCCAACATGGTATATAAGGAAGGCTGTAAATAGTATTAGAGCAATGTTTATCCATCCAATGTAAAAGCCTCTGTTGCTTTGTTTATCTATTGGTGTAAGATCTTGGTCCTCAGTACGCATTACTTCCACTTGATATT
>CBFIBQ010000062.1:0-6104 GCA_965660875.1 Salibacteraceae bacterium
GTAAACGTACCCACGCGTACCGGGGTGCTGCAAGGTAAAGCGCTGCATGCCCATGAACGCATCGTTTTTCTTCGTCTTTATCCGAAAGGACCATTTATTACCCGAAACGTGGTCCGTCATTTTTCCTTTCAAACGAATTTCACCTTTTATTTTCTCGCCATTGAACTCAATTTCGCAGGGTACATAGGGTTCTTCGGGCTGAATGATCACGCCCCTCTCCAAGGCATCTGCACGGACTTGCTCCAATTGGGCAAAGTGCTTTTGCTTAATAGATAGTTCAACATTTAAGTCTGCCGCTTCTCCCTGTAAAAAGTTACGAAAAGTGTGGTAAGTGAAAGTAGGTAAATTGCTGTATCCTCGACTTTTTACCAAGCCGTCCATCTTAAAGTAAGCGAAACATCCTGCGCCTAAGACAACTAACAGTAGTAAGGTTTTATAACGAATTTGTATCACTTTTTTTGTTCAATTATTTCCAACAGCGAAGGAAAGATATTTGTGGCAATGGAGCGATGTCCAATGGCGTTTAAATGAATGTTATCCTCGTAGCTGCCAGGTGCGTAGCCCTGCTGTAATCCACTAACGTAACTAACCTTATTGCTATCCAACCATGCAACTAACTTTTCACCAGAAACTGACCAAGATTTTGCATTCAATTCACTGCGCTCGGGGTGCAGGTATACCAATAATGGAATATCATTCTGAGCACAAGATGCTTTGAATAATTGCCAACCGGGGCTCCTGGAAGTGTCTACTACTCCTTTTAAATATTTCAATTCTTCAAATTCCATCCCAATTGCAGCCCCGAGTTTGTATTTCAGCCACTTGCTCCATAAATCATCAATTGCACATAATGGTGCTTCATTGGGCCAATTGGGATGCTGACCAACAACGTTTTTAAAATGCATGTTATCGCTAAAATCGTGACTGCTGAACACCAAAACGATAATATCTGCCCTAAGGTTTTTATCTTGCATAAACCGAAAAGCATTTTCCACCCCCCAACTTCCTGCTGAAATATTCAATACGTTATTACGAATTCCCAGCATATTTAACGAATCCGAAATCAATTGAGATGCCGTTTCTTCATCAGACAACTTTGAGCCTCCATTTAATACCGAATCGCCGAATTTTAATATTTGGAACTTTTTAGAGTTGGGTTCGGATGAACCGCGCATACCCAAAGAATTGGTGCTGTACAAGTTCCCAAAGCGTTGGAAATATTGATTGGGCTGTTGAAAATATTCAAACTTCGAATTGCTTTCATACTTAATCCAATCGCCCAAACCGTAAATTCTTAAAATCATTTCAGAAATGACAACAAGGATGACCAGCACAAAAAGAATGGATAATAATTTTTTCATGCTTCTTCCTGTTTCTCCTGTGATTGATGCAATGCCAATTGATCGGAAGAAATAAATAAGCCCGTTAAAATGGTTAGAAAAATAATAGTATACGGGTTAAGGCTAGCTGCTAACCACGGCTCAAAACTGATACAAAACAGCACTGTGAATAAGAACGGAAAAGCAAATAGTGTTTTTGCAGAAGCTTTGATAAATAGGTAAAATAAACCGCCAAAAAATGCCAAAACACCTATTAAACCAGTATTTAACCAAATTATTAAATACGTATTATGAACGCCACCTTCGTGACCCAGCTTTGATAAGTATACGGCGTTAGAACGCATTAAATACTCATCAAAACCAATGCCTTTACCAAGATAAAACTGACTTTGAATTTGCTCCCAAGCAAATTGCCAAGCAATTAATCGCCCAGATCCCTCTACTAGGGTTTCAACTCTAAAAAACTCTTCTAAAGACAGTGCCTTAATTATTTCTATTGCATTTGCTAAGATAAAGTTCAATCCAACGATGATAAAAACCGACACCACTATTCCGAGGTATTTAAAGTTGCGAAAAGTAAACTCAAACACATAAAACAGTAAAATAGATAGTAAAGCGTTTCTTGAACCAGTTAAAACTGTAGCAGCACCAAATAATACCAACAATGCTATGCGTTCAAATCGATTTAGAATAGCCTTGTCTTGCCATTGTGTAAATTGGTAAAACAAAAATGTAACAATGATAAAAAGCCCTAGACCATTAGGATTGCCGAAGACCCCTCTTAACCTTCCACCGTGAGAAGTTCCTACTTCTGGAAAAATGAAGAAAATCAGAAAGGATAGGATTAAAACAATTCCTGTAAAGTAATTCATGACTTTAAAAAACTCTGATCGTTCAGTGAATAGGTAATGTGCTATACTGGGTACTAAGAAAAAAAGCAAACCGTAACTCACCGTTTTTTGGAGGCCCGTGACCAATGCCGGACTCCACAACAAACACAGACAGGCAATAAACAAGTAGGGTGCATAAGGAATTATCACTTTTGAGAAAATCCCTATAACGCGTCTTTTTAGCAGCACTGCTAAGCCTAAAAATAGAATATAGAAGGTTTTTAACGTACTAGCGAAACGAAGGTTATCTTCTAAACTATCGGACAAAACAAGTACGATTAAAAAACCGATAAACAATTCAGTGTATCGATCAGACCGCAACCATAAAAACCATGAAATTATGGCAACTCCATAGACCACAGGACCTAGAAACATGCCTGAAACCACCCAAAGCAATACTACGATTAGGAAGGATACTAAATTTCGTCTATCCATAATTAGAGTGTTCAAATTTAAGCTAGCGCTTGGTTTTATAGAGGCGCTTGCAATGAAAATTCAAGGTTATCTTAAATTCTGTCGCTTAGCCTCAGATAAATAGAGCTTATTTTTACTTAGCTTGTTGCAGTTAACACAACTACGCTGATTTTTTTGTGAGGCCTGACTGGTTTTAAAGGCTCTTGATAATGAGACAGAACAGAAACAAGACTTAAATTCTTCCTAGATATTCCAAATACTTTCGCTTACGCATTTGAAAGCTATCCGCAACAGAAACGAAATAACTGTTGAACTCTTCTACTGAATATCGATCCCAGCGGGCCGCTTGATGCGCAGCAAATGGCTGTACATGGCTTCTACTTTGTTTAAGCGATTTTTCAAAACAATGTGCATCAAAGTAATCTGAAACGACATTTTTGAAATCGCGATTATAAGCTGGATGTTCTAGTAAACGATTGTGCAAGCGAACAAATACATTTTGATAACTGCGATACGACTCACTAAACCCCGCATTAGGTATTGGTTTAGTAAAAGCTAAATCCAAATCTTTAATAACAAACTTTGGACGAATATTTGGCCCCGTTTCTATCAAAACGTTGTCAAATGGCCAATCCTTGTTACCAAAAAAAACTTGAGCAAAAATCATATACTGTAAGGAGTTGATATCCAAAAAACTATCGGTAGAACAGTACAGTATGCTATCGTTAGAACAATTTAATAGAGTATCAAGCTGAGCACAAAATGCGGCATAGTCTTTTGTGCTGGGTTTGATGATTTTCATACCCAGTTGTTTTTCCTGATGATTGAGCTTCTTTTTAGAACGCAAGTGGTAAACGCCCCAAAACTCATTATTAAGCAGCAAGACTACCGGCCTACTCAATAAAACTATGTCCCTTCTTGGAAGAGAGCTGTGTACTAGGGCATCAATAGAACACAAATTTCCCCAATTTGCTCCATGGTTGCGGAGCACCAAGGTATGATACGTGCTCGACGAATCGTTATTAAAAGGCGATGGAATTTCCGACGTACCGTATTTATCCCGAAAACACAAGCGAAAAGATTTTTGAGGGAAAGCTCTTGAAGTATTTCCATTGATGCGAATACCCAAGGGTACCTTATTTAGAGTTTCGCCATTGGCCAATTTCATAGTAATGCTGGCCGGCTTTTCCCACTTTTTGCCGCGTTGATGGTAATTGGCATTCCAATTCCACCAGTCGGTTCCAAAATGGTTGGGTAAAAAGAGGTGGTATCCAAGGGTATGTATGCCATTGAATATTGAGAATAAGTCGTAGTTGTCAACTTGCAGTTTTATAGTATCAATTGTTGCTCTATCACCTGTATTTGCCTCTATTTGAGAAGGTAAAATTGGCCGTGGTGAAACTGGGTAGTACGTAAACAGTTTTTGGATATACCGATTCGTGTTACTGTCGAGTTGCAACAATAATATTTCATGCAGGGCAATTGAAAGCAGCAACACCAATAAAAGCTTAAGCCAAATATTTTTTTTTAAATGCCCCAACTAATCAATCTATTTTTAGTTTATTCAGCTGTTTCGCTAATTGAATTGCGGGCGCAGGCCAAACAAATTTTGTCACCTTTTCATGAGATGATCGCTTCATTTTAAATAAGTCTTCCTCAGAGCAATTTAAAGCAGAAATTAATGCTTTTTTCAATGCCTTTTGATTAGCTTCTATAAGCCAACCGTTATCCTTGGAAACCAATTCGGCAACCGCACCAACATCTGTAGCAATCACCGCACAATTTCTTGCCATTGCCTCCATAATAACGTTGGGTAGACCCTCTGAAAAACTTGGACAAACTAAAATATCGTGGCTATCGTATAGCTGCTTCAATTTTTCTTCTGACGAAATACTTCCTAAAAAATCAACATTTGGTTGTGCCCTTTTTATTTGTTCAGGCATATCACCAACAATGCTCAAATGAAAAGGCTCCCTAATATTTGAAGCACATTGTAATAATTCTTCTATGCCCTTTAAACGTTCATACCTTCCAACAAACAGCAACTTATACGGTCGGTTCTGTTCTTTTTTTTCTGGTGCAACTAACCAGTTTGATTCAATACCAGAGCCATTAACTAAAATATTTTCTTGTTTGACACCCATTTTAATCAAAAGGTTGGTTAGAGCACCACCTAAAGAAATGTTGTAATCGGATTTAGCAATAATGAAATTTGCAACTCGACGAAAGAAAAAATTATTGATTTGTTGCTTTAAGTTTACTGAGACCTGATACATGTTAAGCCCGTGCAAGTTTGATATGATTTTAGGCGTTTTTTTACCGCTATTCAGTAAAAAGTACCAAGCGGTAAAACCTTGGGCATAGATAAAATCGAAACGATTCAATTCCTTTTTAAGCGCATTAAAACAAGCTTTAGAAAATCGATGATTGGCTAAAAAATATTTCCCCGGAAGCCAGTCAGACTGCTGAAACCGTACAAACTTTATCTCTAGCCTAGCTTGTTCTGCCTGATTAAAATCAAACAGTTTTAACAGCTCAGTCGCTTGATTGTTATCCCCTGCTACTAGCAGATTGACGTTGACATCAGTTGATTTGATTAAGTGTTTTACGAGCAGAAAGCTGTGTTTTTGCATGCCACCTATTTGTAGTGGCCATATTCCGTCGGCAATGAATAGCAGTTTCAATTTAGTTGATTTCTTGTAAAACAAAGTCTGTTACACGCTGTGCCGGACGCCAACCCAATTGCTCAGCCTTTGTGATGTCCGCCTGAGTTGCTTTTATTTCATTCTTTCGCTTTTCAGATGTTCTTACACTGCCTGAAATTCCAATAGCTTCTGCGATCTCTTTTAACGGTGTTGCTAATCCTAAACCCGCATTGTACACTTCAAACCCAGTTTGACCTACCATCAGTAACAATAACTCACACAAATCCTCCACGTGAATAAAATCTCTCGAAACCTCAATATTTCCAAGTGCTTGTTTATCCAATCCTTTCGCAATATTTATCATGCGTGGGATTAAAAAATGATTGGGTTGTCCAGGTCCAAACAAATTAAAAGGACGCACCACTTGAACGTCAATATCAAAAAAACGGGCATAATCTTTACATAAACCCTCCCCTAATACCTTAGACATTCCGTATGGGTTCTGCGCCTGAATATCAGCAGATTCAGGAGTCGGTAGCGCTACGTTTGCTGCATAAACGTAACTACTAATAAAGGTTAGAGTAGCATTTTGCGCTTTACAAAACTCCAGCACGTTCAGCGTGCCATTTACATTTACGTCAACAAAGTCTGACGGTTGCTCCCAACTATCAGGTACAAAAGACTTCGCAGCCAAATGATACACATGGTCTATTCCTTCACCTCTTAATGTGTCAAAAATTTTTGAAGAACGGATATCTCCATTTGCCGAGGATAACTGGAATACCTTATGACCTGCACCCTTTAGTTTACGGCAG
>CBFIBQ010000063.1:0-5476 GCA_965660875.1 Salibacteraceae bacterium
AAAGTGATCCACCTCCGTTATCTCTTAAGTCTAGAATAAGGCCTTGAATGTTTTCTTGCTTTAGTTTCATTAACTCTTTGCCAACGTCATTGGCGCAACCCGTGCTATTGCTATTATCCCAATTGGTATAAAATGCTGGTAAACCAATATATCCAACCTTTACACTGCCGTCTAACAGGTATCCGTTAATATGATTATCAACATTTTCAACCACTTCACTATATAACGTGTGCTTTTCTATAATCCCACTTTGCTTTTTTACTTGAATCTTTAATTGCTCAGAGTTTGATCCAGTTAAGCGCTGAACAATATCGCTTCCATCTCGGCACGACATATTCACTTTTTTACCATTCAGCAATAATGATATTACAATGTCACCTTCATGGATTTTATTGGAGTTCCAGGCCGGGCCTCCGGGTTCAAGTTGAGAAATCTCGAATTGTCCAGTACTATTTTTCACTAGTTGAAACCCAAACTGATAATTGCTAATGGAGAGGGCGCGCTTAAATCGTTTTTTTCTTTCAGCAGTGTAGTAGGAGCTATGAGGGTCATAACTTAGGGTATAGGCATTAAATAAAACGTCTTTGACACCGGACTTTAAAACAGTTTCGTTTTCTGACAAATAATCAAAAACACAAGCGTATTCTTCAATTAGTCCATTAAAAATGGAGTCGGAGATGTTTTCATCTTGGAGAGCAGTTTGCCATTCAATCGAATCTAATTCATAATAGCGATTGTAGGCATAATCGAGCATTAATCGATTTTTCCACTTAGTGTAAAGTTCCTCCTCACTAGTTGCGAATATCGTGTCTTCTTGCTGTATTGAGTAATCCTCAGAAAAACTCCAATCTTCATTTTCTAATTTATTGCGAATAGAAGTATTGCGCTCAATTCCAGACTGAAAGATGGCGATTAGTTTATTGTAGTAAAGGAATGGTGCATTGTTATCAATGGACGCGACCTCTTTCGTCATTTTCCGCAGTTCGTCTAAATCGCTTTGTATGAAAAGGTAACCACCCGGGTCAATAAATTCAATTGTTTTATTGATAACAAATAACGCTCGGTCCTCTGTAAAGCTAGAATCTGGTCTAATGTGATGCGCTAAAATTGCTTTATGAAGGTCAATTAATTCAGTACTAATTTCATTTTGTCCTAAAACTGAAAAGGAAACGAAAAAGGATAGAATCAGCGCTAGTATAGATTGCTTGGTCTTCATTTTGCGGATGACTAATATATAAAAACAGTTTTTAAAATATCCATTACAGGGCTTTTTCTTAGTTCCTCAGTATGCTTACTTATATAAAGTCGATACCAATTTTAATTTGTTGATGTTTTATTGACTGCTGGTTTTAAAGGGGATATAGGAGCTTTAGCTTATAATTTGAATACCTTGTAATGGTCACTTTTTTAAAATGCAGATTATGAAAATCCACAATTAATTTAAGCGCACATTTTAAACGCATTCATTAGTTGACTTTCAATAATAATTTTCAAACAGATACAATAAAGTAGGTATTTCGTAGGTTAATTGATTCTAATTTAAACTTTTAAATGAAAGTCATGAAAACTACAGCAACAACAATTCTTTTGTCCATTATTTTTTCTGCTTCATTCGCTCAATTAAAAAGCGATATCGGCCTCAGAGCTACCGTTGGATATGACAAGCAGGTCAGTTTTGACTATCGTTGGTATAATAAAGATAGCCTGCGTTTTGTTGTTGGAGCGGATTATGTTCACACGAACATCTGGCCTAGTAACCCACAAGTTGTAGATGCTTCAAACACATTTGTAAAATTTGAATCAAGACACGAATCAATTGCTCGTCCTAATTTCCGTTTCGGAATTGAGAAAACACTAAAAAAACACCCTAACGTTTACTTTGGAGTAAGTGTTTTAACAGGGTATACACAACGAAATTATCACACCTCATTTCATGTAGACACGCTCACCGAAAATGGGCAATGGCAGCCAAAAGAACTTGATATTGACGAACTACCTAATACTACGAGTTTTAAAGAACATTTTATTTCGGCTGGTGGTTTACTTGTTATTGGTTGGGATGTGCCGATTACAGAACGATTTTTAATCAATTTGAATTTAGCACAAACCTTGACTGCTGAAATGCAGGTAGGTCCAACGAATCCTGCTCAACCAGAAAGAATCAACCTATTGAATGCAGATACTCGGCTTGGGCTTGGTTTAAGATATCTACTCGAGTAAGGGTATCTAACTTGTTTGTAAAAGAAACCCGTTGGTTGCCGCTTTCTAATTCAGCATTACAAAAGCACCCCAGTAATAAGGGTGATTGTATTTTTTTGCTAATGCAATTTGTGCTTGTCGAAAAGCTACCGCCTTATCATTGGTTTCGAGGTACATATCCATGAAAGTGGACATCAGGTCTTGGGTAGCAGCATCATTTACTTTCCACAAGGAAGTGATAGTGGCCGAGGCACCTGCTATTTGAAATGCGCGCTGCAACCCATAAACACCCTCACCAACAACATTATCACCTAATCCAGTTTCACAAGCACTCAATACCACCAATTCGGTATTTTGCAGATTCAAATCCATTGCTTCGTAGGCTGTTAGAATACCATTCTCAGCAGCATCACTGTTTGTTTTTGCTAATCCGTTTTCAGCATCGGTAAGCAGAATACCTGATTTTAGTAAAGGGTTTTTTTCTTGCTTTATCCCATCAAAATCGAGTTCCATGTTACCGGAACTTTTTTCATCTTTTTCAAAAAAACCATGGGTGGCCACATGAACTAAAGACGGACTATTTACCTGCTTCATTTTTGACTCGTTTGCCTCCTTTCCCAAGGATACATCAACTGCTACTGAGTTGTTGCGCAGTATGGAGTTGATTTGATTGATTTCTTGCTCCGTACCTGGTAATGGTGCCAAAGTACCTTTATCTCCAAAATCTGGACTGCCTATTAAAAAGGCAGAGGTAATTGCTTCATTGTGCCTCGGTTTAAGTAGTGCTTTTCCGCTACTCACATTTTCTACCCGGTATTTATTCAATACAAATTCCCCATTATTTGGGTCTTGCAGTGTATTTAAGCTGACTTGATTGTAAACTCCTTCCGCAGAAACGAATACGGTTTTTTGACCGACCAATTGAGGAGCAATTTTGGACCAATACACGCCGTACGATTTCTTATCTGTAATCTTATAGGTTATCGTGTTCTTGTAGTATTTTAAATACCGACCTTCCAACTCACTATCGGCACCTAAATTTACCAATACAGGATCTTTGTCGGGGTAAACAAATGCCGCCAAGTAACTTGCCTTATTATCAAACAAGAAATTGCGCTGTGCCTTAATTATTTCTACGAGTACCTCGCCATTTTTTAGTTTGGACTGAACGGCTGAAAAATTGATGTTCTCTGCGGCATTAATACTAATGTTCGTCCCTTCATTCAACTGTTTTTCTAGCGCATTGATTTCATTTTCCAGCGCATCAAACTTGATTCCTAGGCTAAAGACTTCTTTTTTTGGCAAACTGTAGTATTTTAAAAGTTCCGATTTTTTCTCTAACCATTCCTCATAAGTATTTTGCAATTCGATGTTATTGGTAGAAAGTACTGCCTGTTTGAGTTGCTTGCTGCTGCTCAATAGTGTACCCTTAGTTTGCCAATGCGTCTCCAAAAGCTGTTTTGTCCAGTCGGCTTGAGCCTTTTTAGAACTGCCTACAAAACCATAGTAATTCAGAACGTAAGGCACCGATTTAGCCCAAAACTTTGCTTTTTCTTGTTCACTCATTGCTGGCAAATAAACTTTTATCTGCTCCATCAATGCTGAATTCAATTCGTTGTATACCTTATTTGCGTCATTTGTGCGACCCGCAATTTCATAGGCAGAACTCAAGTAGGATTTTGAACGTAAAAAATCTGGGTGGTATTTACCCATGATATAGGATTGAATGCGTATGGCCGACTCTAGGTCTTGAATGGCACTGCTGTGTTTTTTATTCAGCAAATAATAAAGTCCTCGATTTGCTAAAATTTTTGCTGTGGCTGGATGGTTATCGCCAAATTGCTTTTGGTATATTTTATACGCATCGTTGAGCATGTCTTCAACCCCATCAAAATCACCACGCGATATTTTTAATGCTGCTAGGTGGTTTATTGCTCGAGCATATTCGGGCTTTTTCTTTCCTAAACGACGCTGTTTTATTTGTTTAATCTGAATCAGAATTTCTTCTGCCTTATCCAAATTTCCCTTTTCTTTTTGCAATATGGCTTCATTTACCATAAAAGGAAAGAAGTCTCTATTTTTTTCTCGCAACAATTCTAAAGCCTTCTGTTGAGCCAAATTATTGTCTAAAAAGGCATCATCAATTCTACCCACAGAGTAATAGAGCATGGAACGGTTATTTATGGCAATGGCATATTCTATGTTTTTTTCGCGGTGAATGAGCTCTAGGTTATCAATGACTTCATTAATCAATGCTTCGGACTGTTCAAACTTCCCCATGTCACGATACAACGCCGCAAGGTTATTCATCGAATTTAAAGTGATAAAATGTTTTCGTCCAAATCTTTCCTCGCGCAGCATTAAGCCGCGTTTAGTTTCTTTTAGTGCTTGTGGAAAATTTCCTAAGTGATGAAATAGAATTCCCGCAGAGGAGTAGGCTCTAGAAACGATTTGGAGCAAATCACTATCCATACGTTCTGGTGGAACATGTTTGTATTCCTTCGTAACTCGGCTTAAATTGTGAATTGCTCGCCAAGGGTTGTTTGACCTAAAATCGCGCTCAGCTTGGTAAACCAATCCCGAAGCATTTTCGATACCTTTTGCGGAGTTACTTTCACCAATGCTTACCACTTTTGGGTCAACATATAAATAAACACTTTCGCCATCAAGAACTGAATAAGCCAAGTAATCAAAACCCAGATAGAATTGAGCTCTAATGGCACTAAAGGAGGATAAAATAAGCGTAAGAGTAAGAAGCAGTTTGAAGCGCATAGATTTTCTATTTTTGAGTACTTCAAAGTAAAGGCTTTCGTTGCTCGAAATCAAAATAATATCGTTATGATTCAATTAGTTATCAAAAATTTTTTCACCATTACCGTGATTTTTCTACTAGCGATCCAAGGGTTAAATGCTCAATATTTGATTAAGAAAAAATCTGTACGAGGTAAAAAAACGACCATTAAGACAGAGTTTGCTCCTGGTTACATTACCGATATGAGTGGAACAGTGCAGGAGGGAGAAATTCAACTAAAAATAATTAACTCGGATACGGCATTTATCACTTTGAAATCTATGAGCGGAAAAGAAACCTATAAACGCTATGATATTCAATATTTTGGATTGCGCTTGACTGAGAGCTACTTTAAAACATTTAAAGATTACCGAAAAAACTTTCACAAAGGCTATTACATAAACAATTCGGGTGAAAAAAAAGAGGGAAGAGTAGCCTTGCGTTACAATGAAGATATTACCGGTAAACAGGGGGATAAACACTACA
>CBFIBQ010000064.1:0-5174 GCA_965660875.1 Salibacteraceae bacterium
TCAATTGAACACAAAAATAATAATATTTGAATACCTGACTTTATATTAATCTTCAAGTACTAAAGATCAAATAAATGTATTAAGTTACTGTATTAGAGTAATTTATATAATTACAGAAAAAAACAATAAATGGCTAACTTCGCAGTTCAATATGAGTATGCGATTAAAGCTGGTTGTTTTTGTTTGGTTGTTGCTGTCCGCTGTGCAAGTTTGGGCACAAGTTTCGGCTCCTTCATTGCGTTGTATTTCAGTTGATGGGACAGAAATCACCTTGGATTGGGTAGTTTCAAACGACCCCGGTGGTGAGTTTACCAGATACGAAGTGATGTTATCCGTAGGTGGAACTCCATTTGTAAATGTGGCGAACTTAACCAATCGATTGCAAAATACTTTTACACATACCAACGCAAATTTTGGCGTGGCTACCACCGATTACCGTTATTTTATATTGGCACAATACAACGATGGAACCATAAAGTACACGACTCCTTCAGATACGCTAAGTCCAATAATCCCCAATCTAATCGTAAACGGAAACGTTTCTGGTCAGTTGACTTGGAACAACATCCACACACCCGCTTTACCTACTTCCAATAATAATTACGAAGTAGACCGAAGGTTCTTGGGAACTCCTCCCGTTTGGTCAAACGGAGTAGCCGTGCCAACTTTAGGAAATGAACAATTCAACGATCAAGTAGCGCGCTGTGATGATGAGGTGTTTTACCGTGTGCGGCTAGGAGATGTTAGTGGTTGCGAAAGTGTCTCAGCAGAAGTGAACGAGGTGTTGAAGAAAGTTTCAGGGCCTGCCCCGATGACGTTTACCGCAATTTCAGTGAATAAGGACTTTGGTTATACCGAGCTTTTTTGGAACGCACACCCCGAACCAGAAACAACGGGGTATCTGATTTTTTATGTCGATGCAAATGGTTTGGAGCGTATTATTGATACGGTTAGTGGAAACACATTCTCCTTTAAAGATTTGGATGCCAGTAGGCCAGCTATACTCAATAGCCAGTGTTATCGCATTGCACCAATTGACTCTTGTGGGCTAACTCAAGGTGCAGTCAGCACGCATTGTACCATACATCTTACTCGAACTTTTGATCCTTGCGAAGGAGAAGTTTCCTTGACTTGGACGCCTTATGAGGGCTGGGCCAATGGCGTAAATAAATATGAAATATATATGTCGGTTAATAACGGGCCGTTTCAGATGAAAGGAACTGCAGCGGGTAGCGATACTTCTTTTATAATCAGTGACATAAGCGCCATTAACAGTTACGCCTTTTATGTAACTGCATACGAGAATTCTGGGAGTGAAACTTCCAACTCTAATTTATTGGGGACGAAATTTCAGTTTTCGGATAAACCCAATTACATAAGATTACGCTCAGCAAGTGTTCATGCGGACAGTGTGGAATTACACGCTTTAGCAGATAGAAAAGCACCTTTTAAGCGCATAGAATTGTATAGAGGGCATGATGCGGAAGGGCCATTTCGAAAAGTAAGGGACTATGTTCCCACTTCGCCTACGGATTCTTTTCTGGTATTTTCAGATACCCAAAAGTTGGATGGGCAGTTGCAAGCATTTTACTATGCGGTAATTATCGACGAATGCGACAAACCCATTGTTAAAAGTGGTACCATTCGAACCATTTTCTTGGAGGCACAGGGGAGTAAATTCAATTTTGAAACCGACCTCACGTGGAATAGAGCAATATTTAACGATACGTCAAATGAGTTGAAGCCGGTGTATTACGGGTTTTATGGAACGAATGGTGAGTTGCAGACAGACTTTATATTTTCTGCTCAGCAGCCTGTAGCGTATGTGCATGGTTTCGAAACCGACGCGTTAATGAGTGACGAATTCTGTTATCAAATAGAAATGGTGCAACAACCTACTGCATTTTATCCAAGATTGGACACCAGTTTTTCAAATTTGGAGTGTTTTAACTTCGAGCCCGAACTTGAAATTCCAACGGCATTCTCACCAAATAATGATGGAATAAATGAGCACTGGAAACCTGAAATCATTTATGGGGAAGCAGGAAATTCCTATTTGTTGGAAATTTACGATCAGTGGGGTCGATTAATTTTTGATACCAACGACCCATTAGAAGGTTGGGACGGCGATATTTCAGGCCGACCAGCACCTGTAGGAACTTACATCTACAAAATGAAGCTGATCACCTACCTGGAATCTGAAATAGAAAGACAGGGTTACTTGAATTTAGTTCGTTAATTAACAGCAACTTAAGATCTATGGGTGTCTTGATTTATTGAGGCCGGTCATAGCCAACAGTAGGTGGTACATGCGCTGCTTTATTAAATTGCTTTAACAATCTCAAAACGCCCAATATATGTACTTTTGAAAGCTTATATATTTTGCTAAAACTGAGTACACATGGCAACAAATAAAATACTCTTTGAAGGACTAACCTACGACGATGTACTATTGATTCCCGCTTATTCCGAGGTGCTTCCTCGTGACGTGGACATTTCAACAAAGTTTTCGAGAAACATTTCGCTCAACTTACCCATTGTATCTGCAGCGATGGATACGGTATCTGAATCTGCTTTGGCTATTGCTTTGGCGCAGGAAGGAGGGATTTCTGTACTGCACAAGAATATGAGTATCCAAGCACAAGCAAATCAAGTGCGCAAAGTCAAGCGCTTTGAATCGGGAATGATTCAAGACCCCGTTACTTTAGGCGAAAATGCTGTGCTGGGCGAAGCGTTAGGGCTTATGAAGGAACATTCTATCGGGGGGATTCCCATTATCGATAGTATGGGCAAGCTCACTGGAATTATAACCAACCGCGACCTAAGGTTTGAAAAAAACATGAACAAACCGGTCACAGAAATCATGACGAAGGACAAAATTGTTACAGCAAAAGAAGGCACTACTTTGGAGCAAGCTGAAATGATTTTGCAAGAGCATAAAATTGAAAAGCTGCCCGTGGTGGATAAAGATTTTAAGCTCGTTGGTTTGATTACTTTCAAAGACATAATAAAGTTTCGTACCAAGCCCAATGCAGCAAAAGATGAGTTCGGTCGTTTAAGAGTGGCTGCAGCTGTTGGAGTAACGGGCGATACCTTCGAACGCATCGAAGCTTTGGTGAAAGCAGGTGTTGACGCAGTTGTAGTGGATACAGCTCACGGTCACTCAAAAGGGGTAATTGATTTGTTTGCAGAAGTCAAAAAAACCTTTTCAACTATCGATTGCGTGGTCGGAAATATTGCGACTCCCGAGGCTGCTAAAATGCTTATTGACAAAGGCGCCGATGCCGTAAAGGTGGGAATTGGCCCGGGCTCAATTTGTACCACTCGAGTGATTGCTGGAGTAGGTGTGCCACAATTGTCGGCGGTGCTTAATGTTGCTGAAGCAGTCGCTGATACTGGAGTTCCTGTAATTGCAGACGGTGGCATTCGATTTACAGGTGATGTTGTAAAGGCATTGGCTGCTGGAGGGCATACCATTATGGCGGGCTCTTTATTCGCTGGAACGGAGGAATCTCCCGGTGAAACCATCATATACGAAGGAAGAAAATTTAAATCTTACCGAGGAATGGGTTCAATTGAAGCCATGCAGAAAGGTTCGAGCGATCGGTATTTCCAAGATATGGAAGATGATATTAAAAAATTAGTACCCGAAGGGATTTCTGGTCGTGTACCTTTTAAAGGAAATTTATCTGAAGTAATTTATCAACTGATTGGCGGTATTCGCGCCGGAATGGGCTACTGTGGCTCCGCAACTTTAGAAGAATTAAGAAAGGCACAATTTGTGCGTATCACGAGTGCCGGAGTAACTGAAAGTCATCCGCACGATATCGCCATTACCAGAGAAGCTCCAAATTATTCACGTTAATCCTTAAAAATACTTGTTTATATGAATAAAAAAGTCAGCACTTTTTTAAGCGCATTGTTACTAGTTGCGCTCAATGTGCAAGCACAAGAGCAAAGTGATCCTGTATTACTCAAAGTAAACAACGAACCGGTCTTGCTCTCAGAGTTTGAAGCGGTTTACAATAAGAATAATGCCAATGCACAAGCCATTGACCCCAAGAGTAAAAGTGAGTACTTGGACTTATACATCAACTTTAAACTGAAAGTTGCAGAAGCCGAAGCACTGGGAATGGATACCAATCGAAAATTCATCAACGAATTGGCGGGTTACAGAAAACAATTGGCGGAACCGTATTTAACGGATCAACAAGTTACTGAGTCGCTTATTAAGGAATCCTACGACAGGAGTAAATTCGATGTGAATGCATTTCATATCCTAGTCCAATTGGAGGAGAATGCTTCTCCAAAAGATACCATAGCGGCTTTGAAGAAAATAAAAGCATTGCGTAAAAAAATCATCAACCCAGCAACAGATTTTGAAAAAGTAGCGCAAACGTCATCAGAAGACCCATCAGCGGCAACAAATGGCGGTGACTTGGGTTACTTCAGCGTTTTTCAAATGGTGTATCCTTTCGAAACGGCGGCCTACACCACGCCAGTTGGTTCCATTTCAGATCCGATTCGTACCAGTTTTGGTTACCATTTGGTTTACGTAAAAGATAAGCGTCCTGCACGTGGTGAAATTCGGGCGGCTCATATAATGGTGCGTATTGAAGATGCTGACGACACCGATGAGGTAGAACGCACTAAGAAAAAAATTGACGAACTCTACGAAAAATTGCGTGCTGGTGAAAGTTTTGCTCAGTTGGCCAAAGAGTTTTCGGATGACAAAGGTTCTGCCAGAAATGGAGGCGAGTTGCCTTGGTTTGGCACGGGAAGAATGGTACCGGCATTTGAAAATGCTGCATTTAATTTAGAGAAAGATGGTTCCTTTTCAAAACCAGTACGCAGCAGATTCGGTTGGCACATCATAAAACGATTGGAGCTAAAAAAGACGCCCGAATTTGAAGCCATAAAAGAAGACTTTAAAAAGAAAGTAACGCGAGACGGACGAGGCAAAAAAAGCAAGTCCTCTTTCTACGCCAAGATAAAAAAGGAGTACAACTTTAAATTAAATCAGAAGAACCTTACGGCTTTAGCTAAGCTTATTGATGACGATTACTACGAAAGAAAATGGACAGCACGAGAAAAAGCTAAAGGCATGAAAGCAGAAATCTTCGTTTTAGAAGATACTCAATATGTTCCAGAAAAAAAGGTCATCAATCAGGCGG
>CBFIBQ010000065.1:0-5034 GCA_965660875.1 Salibacteraceae bacterium
TGCTCAAAGAATTGCCCCATACGAATAGGATTGATTTCTTGGGCGGTGGTTGTTAAAATTGAGAGAAAAATGGTTAGAGTTGTAAGTATAGTTGTTTTCATAATGAATCAGTTTTATATTAGAGTTTTTAAAATTAGTCAAATTGAATTGATATCCAATCAATTGAATTAAACTGACGAAATATCTGACGTATCACACCTGTAGGTAACAGCAGCCAGATGAGTAATAGGCCGTTTAGTGTAAATTTGAAACAAATGAAATTTAGTAACCCAAACCCGAGTACCGAAGAGTGTGCCACGAAAGGCCTACTTCTCATGGCTGCGGGGCGTTAGGGTACATTAGTCAGAACCATGAAAAAACATTTTACCACACTATTGAATCCACAAAAGGCATTTGAAGACCTGAGCATTAACGAGGACTGGAAAAATGAAAAACCAGTGACTTTTTTGATTCTTATTGCTGGCATACTTCCTTTCGTTTTTGCTTCATTGTATGACATTTTAAAACCTGCCTATCCTCGAGAGGAAAACACACCTGAATCACTGATTTGGTTTAGCTATTTGATGCCTATCGTTTTTGGTACATTGGTATTCTTTTTCATTTTTAAATACGCCATTCCATTCGTCATGAATTTAATAGCACAAAGTCAAACTGAGGAGTTAGAAACACTAGCTAAAGCAAGACTAATAGTCGCGTGCTCTCTGATTCCTAGGATTGTATTAGCCCCACTTTCTGGAATCAATCTATTTTCTAATGAGCTTGTTTATACAATATTGAATGGAGTATCGTATGCTTCTATTATTCTAATCCTCGTTATTTCATTCTTAGGTGCACGAACTGTTTTTAGAACAGACAATTTGAATGCTGTATTCATTGTCTCGCCTTTTGTTCTATTAACTCTGATTAGTCAATTTTTGTACACTTAAAACGTACCCTAACAACAGCCAAAAGGCAAATGCTAGCGATAGTGTAAATTTGAAAAGAAATGCCACGAACAAACGATAGAATTAACCCTAAGTTTCACCATTCTGCAATTTTGGTGGTTGGTTGCCAACGCGCTCAATCAGAACGCAATAGCCATGAATATTTTGGCCTGCGCACCCAAAATTGCTTCCCCGCACTTGCCTTGGCTGTGGGGCGTTAGCCACAAGTTCAATGAGATACAACATTTCAATATTCGTACTGACCTTATTGGTTTCTAGTTGTAGCCCTGAACCTAGTTTCTATCTAGAGCTTGAAAATGCTGATAAAATTATTGAGGACACTGAAATAAATATCAATGGTTTTAAAATCGGGTTTGTCCAAAATGTACGAGTGTTAGAAAGCGGAAGGTTAATTGCCGAGGTCATTCAATCTGAAAAACTAAATATTCCTTTTGATTCCAAGTTTATCATATCAAACTCAAGTTTGTTTGGAGAATCAAAAGAAATTGAGGTTTTATTGGGAGAGTCTAAAAGAATAATCACTTCAACAGACACTCTAAAAGCAACACTAAACCCTATTGGTTCGAAAGCCGATTCAACAATTAATAAACACCTTGAGGAAATCATAACTTCCTTTGGAGAAGCATTGGACACGTTGATTTCTGAGGACGTTACTACAGAATCACCAGTGGCTAACAACAGCCAAAAGGCAAATGCTAGCGATAGTGTAAATTTGAAACGAAATGCCTCGAACAAACGATAGAATAAACCCTAAGTTTCACCATTCTGCAATTTTGGTGGTTGGTTGCCCTCGCGCTCAATCAGAACGCAATAGCTATGAATATTTTGGCCTGCGCACCCAAAATTGCTACCCCGCACTTGCCTTGGCTGTGGGGCGTTACCTACAAGCGTGATTCACTCGGACGCAATCAGAGCGCAAGTCAATGACTGACAATTATTTTTCGAGTTTCTAGGGTTCCCTTTCCTTGAATTTGAAGAAAGTATATTCCATTTGGCATGTCAGACACATCAACTTTTGAAGAAGGCTGTACCTTACCCGAAATCAAAATTTCTCCATTTAAATTAGTCAAATTAAAAGTCAAATCTGAATCTTCAGAACTTATAATGTTTAATAGATTATTGGTCGGGTTTGGGAAAATATCTAATTCGTTCCTTAGCTCATGAATAAAATTCATACTTAATACAGTATCATTTATTTCCGTAGTTCGCAGGATTGTATCCTGAACCATACCTGTTGAATCAGTTCTTGAGATTACACCCCAACTCAATTCAGCGTCGAAAAAAAACAAATTTCCTGAAAGGTAAAGTTCCGAGTTTTCTAGTACTGATATTGAAGTAAATGAAATGCTACGCTCTTTTACTTCGTATCTAACTTTTTTTCTAGCTAATCCTGTTTTTTTATTAATAAAATGAACCTCCGAGTGAACACTATCTTCTCCTGAAACAATTTCATGTGCTCTTCTCTTAATTAACAAAACAAGCTCATTTTCATTTAGCTCCTCAATATCTGGAATTTCCGAATCATCCAATATTGATGTTGAATCGGAATAACTCCAAATAACATTGAGTGTATTATAATCGAAATATTCAAATTGATACCGGTGCTTAGGATAATTCCCATAAGCAGAATTTGAGTACAATTGTTCGCCTATAAATTTCAGATTCTCCGTATCAATAATTTTGTCTCTTATTGTTAATACTTGTCCTAATAGATTCATTTCAATGAAAAAGTATTGTTGACTATAGTTATTTTTAATAATCACCCGAATTGTATCTCGGATATTAATGATTGAACGAAATCTTAACGAGTCACCAGAGCTAATACTTGTACCAAGCAATTCATGGATTTTATGTTTCCATAAAGGGATTCCAGATTTTAGATTAAACAAGCCAAGACTGCTATTGTATATTTTGGCATTTTCATCACTACTATCGCATTGTAATAGTATTCTAGAAGTATCTATAAAAACGTGATTTTCAACTCTTTCTTTATTTCCTTTCTTCCAAACTAGATTAAAATTTTCATCATATAAAATGGTGAATTTAGTGGCTTTTCCATTAGTTACATCTTCACCCTGACCATACACTAAATATTTATTTGAAAAAGATTCATATCGATTTGCATACACATCTCGATAGCCCTTAATAAAACCTTCTTGTGACTTTTCCAATTTCCCCAGTTCATCATAATGAACAAAGGTTGAACGATAGTTAAACAATTGGCTTTCAGTATAAAGACATGATAAGTTTTCATGTGACGAGCAAGAAGAATAAGTAGCATTTATCTTCCAGCCCCATGTTAGCTGATGAAACTGAAAAAAGGTTTGTGCTTGACTATTTTTTAGTGAAAGCAACAAGGTAAGGAGTATTACTAATCGCAGCATTAATGAGTAACTATTATTTTCTTGTTGATAATTTCCTCCTTGTTATATATTTTAACGGTGTATACACCAGCAGAAAGAATGCTTAAATCTAAGTTTACGAAATTAACCCCTGTTTTAGTTTCTAGTAACCTGCCATTAAGGTCGAATAAAAACACATTCATAGTGTCTGTATTTTTAACCTCAATATTCAACAAACCAGAAGTTGGATTAGGATAGACGTTTACCTTTGAGCTTAATTCATTATTTTCATTTTCCCCTAACGGTGTTGTAAACCCTGTACAATAATTAAGACCCTTAAAACTAAAATCCTTGTTTTTAACACACTCATATTTAAACCAACCAAATGCACCAATTTCAACATTTGCAATATTCGGATAAGTTGAAGTGTTACTTAGTAAAACAGAATGTTGGTCAAGTAAGGTATCTTCAACCTTATAAAAATCTTTACCGACATAAGTGCCTGCATTGTATGGCGGACCATCAAGGTATTTACCTAAAAAATCTCCTCCAGCACCGCAATACTTACTAGGGTCAGAGTCATTAACTTCTGCAGAAAACAGAGGTAATATCACACTTTTAGTGGTTTTTTTACCAATATACGATAATCGCTGATTCCATTTGTTAGAAATATTTGTTAGAAATTTTAAACCTTCATGACTTGGTGAAGCTCTGTACGTTTTGTAAAAAACCAAAAACATTGCATCGCATAATGAATCTATTTCCTCCATTATTGTCTCACTAAAAAGAGTGTTGGTCGAAGAATATGCATTACCTGCATCATTCCAATAGAAATAGGGGTTGGCCAAATAATCATGTATACCATGGATATTTGCGTTTTTATACTTCTGATTACGCAATAGGTTTAAGATATTTTTATGCCGATTATAATTTGTAATAAAAAATTGATTCATTGATGCTGGAAGCCCCGTAGTTGGAGGATTATATTGCGGTTTAGAGCAATTCCAAAATTCCTGTTCAACCATGAAGTAAGTTATTTTACCAGCTCTAATATAGTTGAATTTTCCCGCATTTACAGAAACATTGAATACCCTCATGGTGTCGTAAGTTTCCTCTTTATAACCGCTTACAATACCACATTTTATCCCTCGTAAATGGCACTTTGCAATAAAAGAATTTAAATACTTTTTATAATTGTTACCGAGTGTAGTATTTACATTTTGAGCTCTAAATATTTGATTCGCTCCAAATAGCACCAAATAATTAAAATTATTAGAATCTGCAAAATCAATCAAACTATCTTCCTTAGTAGGGTAATTAAGGATTCCATTGTTGGGGTCAATTATGCCCGATTGCCCTGGAACAATTTTAACAACCGTTACATGCAATGCTCTAGGAATCTTACATTCCTCATTTTCTGGAATACCCATGTCCACTTTTACTCCGCTCAAATAAGCATTTCCACTTTCTTCAATGGTGTAACTGTTGTTGTAACCTGCAATAAAGGCAGAGTAAATATTCGGTACAAGGGTAGCTGAATGACCATAGTCAATTTCTTCCCCACCCAGCGTTTCTACTTTGAGAGTGTCAGCTAAACTATCAAGATGACAAATCCAAACATCTCTTTGTCCTTCTCCTTTATTGTCACACTCTCCAATTGCTAAATAGCCTGTTGGGTGAGCTACAATATCTCTAAAACTTTCGTTTCCTGTTATTGGATTTTCGATTACGTTGGTGCTTACTTCGCT
>CBFIBQ010000066.1:0-4885 GCA_965660875.1 Salibacteraceae bacterium
ACCACAACTCGGACGGATTCACCGAAATAGCTAAACTCAACAACCTAGGAGTTGGCGCACGGGCATTTCAAAAACTGGGTAAACAAGGCATGCTCAATTTGGAATTGCATACATTAAATGAATATCGCAGGGGTGGCGATTTATTGCAACTTGCTCCAGACGAAGCTAATATTGCGGAAGAATTGCAATCGGAAGTATACGGCGGTAGCATTTCACTGGACTGGCTCAGTAAAAATCAAAAAAGTAAAACAACCATATATTCAGGTCTGCAATCTACCAATATGGACAATTATTATGGTGGAGGACAAGACGAAAATGGATACGGAAAAACATCTGACTTGTCTACCATGTCTGGAATTCAATACACCCACAACTCCAACAACAAAATTGCTGGTAATGGAGAGTTCCTAGCCGGAGTTGAATACAAAACGGGAGATATGATGGACGAAAAACCGGGTTACAATTTGAGTGTAGATCAGGAATTGCACACTGCCGGAGTGTTTACTCAATACAACTGGAATTTGAACGGAAACTGGATTGTAAATGGTGGTTTGCGCTACGATTGGTTCAACCTAAACGCCGCCACTAACCTCAGCCCACGAATAAATCTACTTTACAACGCAACAGAGAAAATCACGTTGAGAGCAGGTTATTCGAGAGGGTTCAGAATTCCACAAGTACTCACCGAAGACATACACGTTGAATTAGTTGGTGGCGAAATTCAGGCCATTCAACTAGATCCAAATCTTGATGCTGAAATTTCTGATTCGTACACCCTAAGTATGGATTACGACAAAGAGTGGAGCAATGGAGTCATTGAAGTTATTGTTGAGGGTTTTTTGACTCAAATCCACAACCCCTTTGTTTTGGAGGAGCGATTAAATGCCAATGATTTTTCAATTCTTGAAAAGCGCAACGGCACAGGAGCTCAGATAATCGGAACCAACCTAGAATTTAAAATTTCGGATCAAAAATTTTATGCCCTTCAGGCTGGTTATACCCTATTGCAAACCAGTTACGAAGAAAACCTACAGTGGTCAAGCGAAGCAACAGAAAACCAACTGGTTTCGGAATTTCTTAGAACACCCAATGCCTATGGTAATTTGATATTGGATATTTATCCGATAAAAAACGGAACAGTAACCATCAGTTCAATTCATACTGGAAGTATGATGGTGCCACATTACGCTGGGTTTATTCAGGAAGATAGATTGGAAGAAACGCCTCATTTTTTAGAATTAAACGTAAAACTGAATTACAGCTTTAAACTGAAAAAAGCTAAGAAGCTCAATGCGTATGCTGGCATTAGAAATGTATTAAACCAATACCAATCAGATTTTGATTTGGGCATGAACCGAGACGCTGGATACATTTATGGGCCGCTTGCTCCTAGGACCTATTTTGTTGGGTTAAAATGGAGTTGGAATAAATAAGTTCTCTTCTTCCGTCATTCTCGTTCCGTTCTTTAACAGGATAGACTCCGGTGGAAAATAACGCAGGAGCTCAGCGCAGCTAATCTGAAATAATAGTCCCTTCTTCCGTCATTCCCGCGAAGGCGGGAATCTACAGTTGTATTTAGATTCCGTATAGAAGTTTCATTACAAATTTCTCACAGAAATTTGACTCAACTATTCTTACGGAATGACGTTATTATTGTAATAATGAACACTTTATGACCAACAATTAGTCGTTATTCCTGCGAAAACAAAAACTAACAAACACTCTAATGAAACCAATAATTCAGTTTCCTTGCAAAATCAATTTTTCTCGAATAACCTGACCTCCATTAGAAGTTACCTCAAAAACATACAACCCCTCTGGAAAGTTAGATAAGTCCAAAAGATAGGTCTCAGCATTATTAGAGGTCACCAATTCATTGGTATATATCCTAGCTCCGTTTATATCAAACACAGCCACCCGTTTAATCTCCGTGTTAGTCAATCCCTTTAACTGAAATACCCCTTGACTTGGATTTGGGTAAACACTAACCGATTTGGCATTTATTTCCTCCACAACTCCAGTTTCCGTGTAATCGCAATCAACGCTGTTATCAAACTGATAAAACCCAATACTATCGTCTTCAAAACAGCGTAAACCATCTACATAATCACCGTCTGCTAACCAACTTTTTACAGGAATCAATACCGTGGTATTACCAATACCTTCAATTATTTTATAAGTTCCAATAACTAACTCTTTCCCCCTGATATCAGAAGTGTATGAAACGATTTGCGTATTTAAATCAATTGAATTTATTCTGGACACGTATACAGAGTCTATCACCACATGTATGCTATCTGCTTGGATTGGTATGCCGAACATTTCATCCAACCAAAAATCCCACGATGCTCCTTTATCAGCTTCAAAATCATATAATATCTGAAAATCATTTTTAACCCGAGACCAAAAAACCACTTGAGTTGAATCTTGACAAAGCATGTTTTTATAGGGTAAATAACCTTCGTAAGTCGTTTTTCCTGAAGTTAATACTTTACATGTTTTACCTTCAAAAATAGTGTCCTTCGATATGGTTAACTGTGCATGGAGTTGGTTACCTCCCCAACCTGATGTTTCATTATAATTCCAAATCGGATTATTGGCGCCAAATTGTTGTGCAAAAGCACTATAAGTGCCAACTAGTAAATAAGCAAAGACTAAAAACCTTTTACTCATGGATAATTAATTTTTGAGTAGCTACCTGTCCCCCTTCTTCATACAATTTAAGGTAATAAACTCCAGATGGTAACTGTTTTAAATTTACTGCATTTTCGGTTACAGAACCACTTTTAATTAGTTGACCTTGGCCAGTAGAAACCGTATACACATAATCAGGCTCCGAATTCAGCCCTTTTAGTTGAAACACCCCTTGACTAGGGTTTGGAAAAACATGGAATGTTTCCGTATTCAATTCTTTTTTTATTCCGACATTAGTGTAATCACAATCTACCGATTTATCAAATTGGTAAAATCCTACGCTATCGTCTTCAAAGCATCTTAATTCATCGACATAGTCACCATCCAACCCACGGCCATCTAACGGCAAGAGAGAATAGGTATCGCCTATTCCTTCAATTATTGTACGCGATTCATGAATTACATAAAACCGATTATTTGCAGAAGAATAGGTTATTTTCTGAGCCCGTAGTTCGTCGCCATTTGTATTGATTTTGAATACAGAATCAACTTCGATTAACAGACTATCATTTTTGGCAGAATCAGGTGAATATTCCAGCCAAGCCCCCCATTTATCCCCAGCAACCGCGTCAAAATTATACAGTAATTGAAATTCACTTTTATCGACCGACCAATAGTAGACCTTTGTGCTGTCAGTACAAAACATGCGTTTAAAGGGTAATAAGCTGCTGTAAGAACGGGCCTTCGAAGTTTTTGGCCAGAAACTAGATTTTAGAATAATACATGCTTTTTGTTCGAAAATGGTGTCTTTTTCAACTGTAAGCGTAGAAGGGTAAGTATATCCTCCCCAAAACGACTGAACACCAAAATTCCAAATCGGATTATTGGCGCCAAATTGTTGTGCAGAAAGTGGTTCTAGCTGGAAAACTGTAAGTAAGCAAAGCAGTACAATCCTATTCATACACCACCAGTTTTTCACATGCAATTGGTACACCATTCTTAGAAATGCTAACAAAGTACACTCCGCTCTTTAAGTCTGAAATATGAATCCGTTCACTTTTTATGGAACTAGCCGCTACTTGTTGACCATTCAATGTATTTATAACATACGTGTGGGTTGCTTTTGGGTCTAAACCTTTTAGTGTGATCTTTCCGTTAGTTGGGTTGGGGAAAAGTGTAATTGCATCGTTGTTTTGTACCTCATCAACTCCTACATCAGTATAGTCACACCCAACATCCGCAACCAATTGATGGAGACCGATACTATTGTTTTCAAAGCATCGCAAGCTATCTATGTAATCTATATCATATACAAGAGGAACTAAAGGAAACATAGAATTAACATCGCCGATCAATTCTATTATGGTATGGGTGCCAATCTCAACGTTCCAAGAGTTTGGACCCGCACTGTAAGTAACCTGTTGAACGATTAAATTTTTGTTATTAATAGTGATTGTATAAACCGAATCGACCACCACATGCACGCTGTCGTAATATGGCGGATCAAAATTTCGGTCATACCAAACATCCCATTCAGTCCCCATCTTGGCCCCAAAATCATACAATACCTGAAAATCATTCTTGTACTTGCACCAAAAAGTAACCTTAGAAGAATCTTGACATATCATTTGTTTATACGGCAGTCGACTAGGATATCCATTTTTTCCTGATTTAAGAATTTTACAAGATTTTTGATTGAAAATTGTGTCTTTAGCTATAGATAGCTCCACAGGGAAAACAAAATTGCCCCAAAATGACGTTGCCCCATAATGCCAAACTGGATCGCCATCACCAAATTTTTGGGCATTAACTTCATGGTGGTTTAGAAAGAATATACTTACTACGAGTACAAAAACATCCATCCAGTTGATCATAGTTTTTTTTCGATTGTATTTCATGGCAGCATAGGTTTTAAATATTGAGCAGTATTAAAATAAACAAATCGTAAAGGTCAGTAGTTGGGTTGCGGGCTTAAGTTTTGGCCGAATCATAATCTACTAAACCAAAAAAGCCGAATCAGTTTCCCAATTCGGCTCTTAAATATTTAGAACATCCAGTCCAGTACCGGAATTGCAGTAACCCCTGTCAGTTCGAGTGGATTTTACGTTTGATAAAGCGTAAAATTTGTATCGAGAACTGATCTTCTGATAAGCGGTAAAGCCATCGATTCAACATTATTCTCGATACAATTTTTCGTACCAAAAAATCACTCGAATGGACAGGTTGAATCTTCTTTAAGCTTAAATCCTTC
>CBFIBQ010000067.1:0-4868 GCA_965660875.1 Salibacteraceae bacterium
CGAGTGGAAACATTTATTGGGATAAAAGATATTCAATTTCTAATACTAATGTGTTCGCTCAAAAAATAGTAAAACGAACAAATGGACATTATTTAATCTTAGCCAACGATGTGGATAATGGAATTCCTATTCTGTATGAAATTAGCGGAACAGGAGTTTATGAAACCCATGAAGAATACCCACAAGGCAATGCTGTAAACTGTTTTGGAATAACCAACAACACATACAACCAACCAAGTTCTGGATACCGTTTAGCGGGTTTTCAAGACAATGGAGCAGATAAAGACGGATTTATTATTGAAGTTGACAACGGACTAACAGAACAAAGCACCAACATAATAGAAAACCCAACAACTGGAAACGAAAGTTTTAGAGATATTGTAGCTCACCCAACAGGCTATATAGCAATTGGAGAGTGTGACAACAAAGGAGAAGGACAAAGAGATGTTTGGATTTGCCATCTTGATAGTTTAGCTGACACTCTCAAAGTAGAAACGCTGGGTGGGGAGGAAATCGACTACGGACAATCCGTGGCACTTATTCCAAGTGTTTATTCAGCTTTTATAGCAGGTTATAACAACAGTTACACAGTTGAGGAAAGTGGAAATGCTTATTTGGGTGGTGTTAAAGTGGATATGGGTTTTCCGGAGAGCGGCCCCTGTAAGTTGACTAGAGTGCTTTGGGTGGATAAAGTAATTGAGCGACCAGATAAGGTTGAACCCCTAATTATTGGCAATTCGTCGGATGAAAATGCGTTGATACAGTTTGCTAAAGACAATGGATTCACACACTTGGCACTTTTTGATTTAGGGTTAATCTTCGATACCCATAATGATAATTTTGCATATATAAAACAATCTAAAATTGACTTTAGAAAAAAATTAGACTTGTTTATTGTGAAATGTAACCAACAAGGTATTTATTGTGGCATGGTCACGGATAAAACATTGTCTGCAATAATGAACGCTGCCCAATTCAACATTGACCACTATAACTTTAAAAGAACAGGAAAACTTCAATTTCAAATATTAGAGCATGAGTTTTGGAATGCAAGTGGAATAGATAAAGTTCAAGGTTCTCCACCACACAACCCGCCTACAACAATTTCAGGAATGAATCAACATTTCTTAGATGTTTGGAGTGACCATCAATATCTTTTATCTACAATAGGGAACTATAAAAAGAATAACGCAAATTTTTGGAATGAATACGATTATATGGGTTATTCGTTTCATCGTTGGGATGCAACCCAACCTCCATTTAACGGTTCTGCATCAGACAACGTTCATGATGATTCCAAAACCACTGCCAGAAGTAGCAGGATTTCAACCATTGAGACCTTAGTAGATGGAGTCTTTTTACATCATTACACCAGTGATACATATAACAATGGAAAAGATTTTTTAAATAGTACTGTCGAGAATGTTCCCCATTATAAGAAACGATTAAGTTTCTTTGGTCAACAAAGCGATTCTACAGACATATTTCCAATTTTTTCTGGCGAGTGGAACAATAGTATTGATAATTGTGGACAGGGTGCAGGTACTGATTTTTTAGGGGATTTTATGGACGATGCTTCGGGAAACAATTTTAGAAGTATAGAACAAGAATTCGTTAACCAATATTCACCAATCTATAATAGTTCAAGTGGATATCCAAATATTAAAAAAGTATCTGTATCCGCTGTTAGTTGGTTCAAATACTCATGTTTGAAACACTACGATTTTAAGTCTTATCAATCTCAATATGACAATAATAGGTTGGATTGCCCTGAATTTACTTACAGGCTATTAGATATTCATGAAAATGAAGAATTATTTGATGCTGGCATCAACATTTATCCAAACCCCACATCATCCGAATTAACCATTAGCAATACTTCAAATCAATCAATGAGTAGGGTAATAGTGTCTACCTCTTTGGGCAAAGAGGTAATTTCACTTAACAACAATTCTTCAGAATTAAGGATTTCTCTACGTGAATATGAATCAGGAATCTATTTTATTAGGATCTTTTTTGGTGACAAAATGGAAACTGTCAAAGTGGTAAAACAATGAGACGGAATATCATATTAACATGTATATTGGCAATTGGATCATTGTTTCTTTACGGACAAGAACCAATTACTTTTCTTGAAGCAGACCAAATAACAAGCAGTCCTTGGAAGAGAACTGTTACCAATGGTTTCAAAAATGCTGATAGATATGTTGTGCTGTATGATACCTATTTTGGCGCTGGAAGTCACAGTATTAGGATGGTTGAATATGATACTTTAGGTAAGCATGTGACTGATTACTCACCAGTTGTTGACTACTCAACGCCCATTGCAAGTAGTATACAAAAATATCCGAATGGACATATTAAGATGATTGGGTCTGGTGATGACTCCCTCGGTAGATTTACGGGCTTTTCATATATGTTTGATAAACAAGGAAAGGTTTTATGGTCTAATGGGTATGATGCATCATGGTACGGAACATCAGTCAATGATAGTATATCTGTGGGGAGACTTGTGTTGAAGAATTCTTCAACAACCAATATTTTTCTATCTAGAATTAATCATGTTACAAATGATACTTTATGGAGTTTAGAAGATAGGGAAATGCTAAACTTGGGAATAAATGATTCTCAGAAAGTTGATTTAAGGTCAGTAGTAGCTTATAACAATGGCAATACCATTGGGTTTTTTAGTGATAAATGGGGTAATAATGGAATTGTCGTAACAGTAGATTCAGTTTCTAATGTAATGTCTCGCGACACATTAGTTGGAGTTGACAGTATTGTTGGTGTATATAATATGAATGGGAAATTGTTTTTTCAAAGGTCCCTGGGTACTTACCCCAATACTCATATGGAATTCATCCACGTTGATAAAAACTCTTATAGGATTATTTGGAAGTTAGATAGGGACAATTTGGGAGTTAATGGTAGACTGTCTTTGCGTTCTGTTTCAAATAGAAATAATCAGATATATCTTCATTGTCATACAGATTCAATCACAAAAGTTTGGATAATTGATTTTACGGGTAAAATTTTGAAATCAATCGGATATAGCGTAGAAAGTCAATGGCTTTATTCAAGTTCATTAGAGGTGCTTAAAGATGGTTTTTTTATTACTGGTAGCACTTCAGCCTTTCCAGATTACGAGTTTATTATGAAAACTGATACTAATGGCATGGTTGATAAGCCTGTTCTTTTTCCCTTAAAAATAGATACAGGTAAAATGGTTTCAATTAGCGAGAACTTCGATAATAAACAGAATTTTTTAGTGTATCCAAATCCGGCTAAGTCGGTTATTAATATGACCATTACCATTGTCCAAAATGACCAGATACCTGTAAAGTATAGTTTGTTTAATTCAAAAGGTCAAGTTGTAATTGACGGTAGTTTTAAATCAAAAACGCAGATTGATGTTTCTCAATTTTACACTGGAATATATTTTCTTCGTTTCCAAGGTAATGGAACCTTAGAAACTCGAAAAATAATTATCAGCCATTAATTTCCGTTCCTATTGCGCCCGAGTGAATCACACTTGTAGGTAACGCCCCGCAACTAAGGAAAGTGCGGAGTTCAAGGGTTTAACTTCGGGTTTCAATACTAGCTTTGTTCGAAACATACGGTTTCAAATTTACACTATCGCTAGCATTTTCCTTTTAGTTGCTGTTAGCCACAGTTATTTTATGATATCCAAGTATTCATTCTGTATAGAACTAATTGGGTTCCATTTATCAAGGATATTTTATAATAACTCCCTCTTGAACACGAGCTATTGATTACCGAGGAAATTGAAAAATATGCACTCCTACCATTGCATAAAAAATATGCGTGATAATTCTTATTTGAAAATTTCTTTACAAAGGATTTGAACTCTCTTTCTTTTGAAAAATTAATTTCCGAAACTGCTTGGTATGAATCAGAGAGATTCAATGATATTGTATCCATTGGAATACCATTATAATTGAAGTCTTTTTCATAGTTAGAAATGTACAATTCAGACTTTTCAGAATGAACTTCATAAGAGTTTAGAAAGTGATTGTGAGAGTCAAGTTTAGCCCAAGAATACCAAGGGCTATCAATGGTTTTCAATGCCAATAAATACTTTGCACAATTAGAATGACATTTCTTAAAGAAAGTTTGCAGTTGTTCTTTTTTTAAGTTGTCAGATACTGATATTCCAGCCTTATAGTCAGCGTAGTGTTTGGAACTATATTGAAGCCAAAGCCTATACCAAGATTTAAAAGAATTCTCAACAGAATTGCTACAGTATTCTATTTGAAGCAATAGTTCAGAGTCCTCAACGACAGCAGGATAGGTATACAAAATAGGGATTTTGTTGCTGTATAAATGAAGCTTTTTTTCGTAATATTTTCTAACATTAGTACTATCGGACAAATGAATCAATCCAAATAAATAAGCTCTTCGAATGTACCCATCGGTATTAAAGCTCGGTGAGCTTTTTAGTGCGAAATCTAAAAGCCTACGTGCCACAAAAGAGTCAAGCTCATGAATTGGAGTATAACTTAGTAATTCGAGAGAAGAGTCAATACCATGGTTTTTAGCAATGTCATAAATGTTTCTTGTAGTCTCAATTTCAATCGTCTGGGCTCGTGAACTAATAAATCCCATCAAGAGGCATGTTGCTATGAGCAGTTTTTTCATCGTAATTGTGGCTAACGCCCCGCAACTAAGGAAAGTGCGGAGTTCAAGGGTTTAACTTTGGTTTTCAATTCTTGCTTTGTTCGAGGCATACAGTTTCAAATTTACGCTATCGCTAGCATTTGGCTTGTAGCTGCTCCTATGTTTGAAGTAGGTTAAATTTATAGATATAAAAATAGTTTAATCAGGAAGTAAAAAAGAGGGATAAAGAC
>CBFIBQ010000068.1:0-4729 GCA_965660875.1 Salibacteraceae bacterium
ATAGAGGTCAGCTGTCTAATGCCTTCATAAATAACAATTCCGACAGAATTGGCCAAGTTTAAACTTCTTATTTTGTCACTATATAGGGGGATTCTATAGCATTTATTGGCGTTTTTCTCAATCAAACTTTTTGGTAAGCCCACAGACTCTTTTCCAAAAACAATAAATAGGTCGGATTCAAATTGGATGGAGTAGAAGTCCTTGCTGCCATGACTGCTCATAAATACAAGGTTGGCATCAGGATACGACTCGTTAAATGCATCCCAAGATTCATGTACATGCAAGTCAACGTGTTTCCAATAATCCAGCCCCGAACGCTTTACCCGTGCATCATCAATATCGAAACCCAGCGGTTTTATTAAATGCAATCGACTGCCAGATGCTAGGCTTAATCGCCCAATATTCCCCGAGTTGTTTGGGATTTCAGGTTCTAAAAGAACAATGTTTAACGGCATTGGATTCTATTTTATTTCAATCAATTCTTCAGCAGGATGAAAGAAATTATCATCAGCGGTAACAAATTTAATGTTCCTTAATTCAGCAGAACCAATTTGTTCCGTTAACCCACTATCTTGAGTCCAACCCCAAAAGCTCCAATTTTGTGCTACGGGAATTCCGTTAATCGTTTTATAGTTTGAATACTCAATGGCGTGCGGGTCCTTTTCCGCCTCTTCTCGCGATTTATTAGCCGTAACAATGTATGATGATACTTCAATGAGACCCGTTGATTTATTGACATACAGTTTATACCAATCGTCTGGAGCGTCTCCAACTCCCGGATCAAACGATAGTTTATAGGTGTTGTGTTCTCTGTTGTTTAATTGAGGTAGTCTGACTTTTTCCCAGTTGGTGCCCGGGTCAGATAACTTGTATGGAAATAGGAAAAAGTAAGACCAAGTATATGCGTCAAAGCGCAACTTTTTGTCAGAACCCATACTGTTTGAATGGAATATTCCAGATTCATTATAGAGTAACGTGTTGCCGTTGGCGTAATCAATTTTGCCTGCAGTTGAGTTTGTTTTTAAGGTCATTTTACCTTTTAAACGCTCCTTACCTCTAAACATGAGCTTTAAGTCAAATTGGATAGCCGCCTGATCTAAAAACGCATCTTTTTCATGAGCTTTTTCAATAGCGTTTCTTTCATTATCAGGCGTCCTTTTAATTGAAGAAGGAGTTGGATTGACCTGCTTCTGAGGTTCTGAGTTGCAAGCCCAAAATAGTGATACAATCAAAGAAGCGAATAGTAAGTGTTGTGGTTTTTTCATAGGGCAAAGTTGGGGTTTTAATACAACTAGATTGTCAGAAGAATGTCAATCTACGGAGAATGCCTTTTTAATAAATTTTGAAACAGCATTGACATCACAACTTCCAATAACCCCCGATGCAATAGCTTTCAATTCTTGCCGAGCATTATCAGTAGCGTAACAATGGTCTGCTGCTTGGAACAGCGGAATGTCATTCAAGTTATCCCCAAATACCGTAATAGTTTTTGGCTCAAGGTGCTTTCTTAGAAACTCAATTCCCGACTTTTTAGTAGACTGTTTTGAAGTGAACTCTAACCAAAAGGCCTTTTTATAATAAACATCTTCGGCAAAATGAATTTCGATGTCGCAATTGGCTTCAACTATGGATTTTACTTTCAGTAGCGGTTCTTTTTCTCCTATGCTAATCAGGGTTATGGTACTTTCATTTTTAACTTTAAGCAATGAATCAATTTGTTTAAAGCGACTGTCTTTTTGGACGATTCTAGAGTTGATATAGGCAGACATGTGAGCATTTGAAACCTTTTGGTAGTAGGCTGAGGGTTTTTGTCTTTCATTCAATGTAAAAAGGATGGGCTCTAATGCAGCTTTGAGAAAAGTTTCTAAAATAAAATCTAAAGCACCCTGAGGTAAAAAGTTTTCTTGAATATTTATTTTATCAATAGGGTCATAAACTAACACCCCGTTATATAAAACTACGGGTAACTTTAAATCCAATCCTTTAATTATTGGCGCAGCAGAATTCCAAGATCTTGCGGTTGCTATACTAAAGTTTAAGCCTTTATCTATGAGCTTATTGATTGTGTTTTTAGAGTAGGCAGTAAGCGTACATTTAGAGTTTAGCAAAGTGCCATCTAAGTCTGAAACAAAGAGGTTTTTCAAATTCGAAAGGTTAGTTTGTCCATTTAATTTCAGCGGTTTGAATGGAGAGCCTTTCACCGTTTTCTTTAATTAGCTCAATCGTAAAAGTGTATGGTCTGTTTAGTTTGACAGGAGTTTGAAAAGTTGCAATTTCAATAAAACCCCCTTCATGTTTGAACTGTAAAAAAGCTTCGTCCATAGGCTTTGTTTCTACAATAATTTCTCCATCATTTTTCTGTTCAACGATTCCAAAAAGTGGAGTAATCGATTCACCATATGAATAACCTTCATGAAATATTGAATCGGGATAAATGTTGACCTTTTGAATAGAGAATTTCTCCAATTCACCATTAAACTGGCAGGAACAAGCCATAAGTGTAGAAAAAACGGACGGCATAGAATGGCAAGTATTCGCTTTAGCGACATATTCTATATCCTCTGGCATAACAATAATTGAAGCCGCTGAGCCTCGATTTACAATTTCTGATTGGTTCATTATTGAAACTTGTGAATAATCAAAGTAAGGTCGTGTAACGGGGCCACATCTACAGCAACTTTGTGCTATTCCAATTGCGTAAAACGTTGCAAATAATACAATTACTTTCTGTAGCATACGAAAGCTCAATGCTCTTAAACAAAAAGGTTTTCGTCTACAATATTTGGTAGAGTGACCTTTAGCCTTGGCTCCTGTTCCATAGCCCGTTTAATGGCAAAAACAGCGGGTTCGTTTCTTGCCCAACTTCGTCTTGCTATGCCATTGTTTACGTCCCAATGCAACATCATTTTGAGTCGTCGGTCCGAATCTTCAGAGCCATCTAATAACATTCCAAAACCACCGTTCATTACTTCTCCCCAGCCTACGCCACCGCCATTGTGCAGTGAAATCCATGTAGCACCTCTAAAACCGTCGCCAACAAAGTTTTGTACCGCCATATCGGCTGTAAATTGGGATCCATCATATATATTACTGGTCTCACGATACGGAGAATCTGTTCCGGATACATCGTGATGATCCCGACCTAAAATTACCGGTGCGGAAATTTCTCCAGAGGCAATTGCTTTATTAAATGCCTCGGCAATTTTCATTCTACCCTCAGCATCGGCATATAATATTCTGGCTTGCGAACCCACAACCAGGTTGTTTTCTCCAGCGGCTTTAATCCAGCGAATGTTGTCTTCCATTTGCTGTTGAATTTCAGCAGGGGAGTCCGATTTTATTTCTGACAATACTTCTGCGGCAATTCTATCTGTAGTTTCCAAATCCTTTGGGTCGCTGCTGGAGCAAACCCATCGGAAAGGTCCAAAACCATAATCAAAGCACATTGGGCCCATAATGTCTTGGACATATGAAGGATATTTAAAGCTTCCGTCTTCTTTTACTATATCTGCGTTCGCTCTGCTCGATTCCAATAAGAATGCATTTCCATAATCAAAGAAATAGGTTCCGTTTTCAACGCATTTATTTACGGCAGAAACGTGTCGTCGCAGGGATTCCTGAACGTATTCTTTGAATTTCTCAGGATCATTAGCCATCAAGTCGTTGGCATCTTCAAAAGATAAGCCTACTGGATAGTAACCACCTGCCCACGGGTTGTGCAAGGAAGTTTGATCACTTCCCAAATCCACTTTTATTCCCTCTTCTGCAAACCGCTCCCAAACTTCAACTACATTGCCTTGATAGGCAATAGAAACGACTTCTTTATCTGTTTTTGCTTTTCGAACGCGATGCATTAGGCTGTCTAGGTTGTCAATCACTTCGTCTACCCAGCCTTGTGAATGACGTGTGTGCGTAGCTTTTTCGTTTACCTCAGCACAAATGGTAATACAACCGGCAATATTTCCAGCTTTTGGCTGAGCACCACTCATGCCACCAAGACCAGCGGTTAAGAATATTTTTCCTTCGAGTCCTTCGCCATTTTCGGAAATCATTCTTCCTGCGTTAAGCACAGTTATTGTTGTTCCATGAACGATTCCTTGAGGACCGATATACATAAACGAACCGGCGGTCATTTGGCCGTATTGAGTAACGCCAAGCGCATTAAATTTTTCCCAATCATCGGGTTTGGAATAATTCGGAATCATCATTCCATTAGTAACTACAACTCTCGGTGCGTCTTTATGCGACGGAAATAATCCCATTGGGTGGCCAGAATACATGGCCAAGGTTTGGTCGTCGGTCATTTGAGCCAAATACTGCATGGAAAGTAAATACTGCGCCCAGTTTTGAAAAACAGCTCCGTTTCCACCATATGTAATTAGTTCATGCGGGTGCTGCGCCACTGCATAATCTAAGTTGTTGCTCAGCATTAACATTATGCCCGCTGCTTGTTTCGAGCGGTGCGGAAACTCTTCTATTGAACGAGCTGTAATCGTGTAATCTGGACGAAAACGGTACATGTAAATTCTGCCATAGGTGTCAAGTTCTTCTTTGAATTCAGGCAATAAAGTCGCGTGATGTTTTTTGGGGAAGTAGCGCAATGCATTTTTTAGCGCTAACTTTTTTTCCTTATCCGTTAAAATTTCCTTGCGTTTTGGAGCATGATTAATGTTGGGGTCATAAGGTTTTGGGGTTGGTAAGGTGTCTGGTATTCCTTGAAGTACTTCCT
>CBFIBQ010000069.1:0-3842 GCA_965660875.1 Salibacteraceae bacterium
ACGAGGACAAGCAAGGCAACAAACAATACGTAACCGAAATTGTAATGCACGAAATGCAAATGCTTAGAGCCCCAAAAGCGAGCTAAGCACTACCCTACTCTGCTATTACAAAAGCCCCCTAACCAGAAAATGGTAAGGGGGCTTTTGTTGTTTTGTGTTTCAATACGATGTATCGCTACCCAATTTAACACTTGAATGAAATGTGCAATTTTAGACCAGCGGAACTAACACTAGCTGCTTATATCCTGCGGGCATTTTGAAGCTAGAAGCAGTGAAATTTGAAAAGTTGACTCTTTTCGCACCCCGACAATAAATGCTTACGCACAAGATGTACTGCGAGCCAGTACCCACGACTTTACTGCTATTTCTAGTCGAAGAACAGTTAAGAAATAAATGTCCATCAATTTAATTTATCCTCCTTTAATGTTTGATAATTTTTCAGCTCCAAAATATTGGCAGGCAAGCTAAAACCATTGGCAATGAGGGCAGCTACAACATCATTCATTACTTGTGAACGTATATTATTGTGTACCGAACGCTCTGTAGATTTAAATGTATCTATCCAAAATCTTACGTTGATATTTATAGTGTTCGTTGCCAGTTCGTCTATTGTAATTGCGGGCATTTTATCTCCTTTCAAAACGCCTTCTACATTATTTACCGTATCTAAGATCAACTTGATGGCTGATGTAGGGTTATTTTCATAAGCAATTCCTACGATAAACTCGTAGCGTAAAAACCCATCCAAAGTGTAATTATAAAGAGGATTTTTTAGAATAATGGAATTGGGTATAAATACATCCTTCCCATTAGGGGTTTTAATTAAAGTTTCTCGTATGCTTATGTCTTTTACGTGCCCCATAATGCCATTTACCTCTATCAAATCGTCTAGCCTAAATGGACTTTTAAAAGCAAGAATTATTCCCGCAAGAAAATTTTCTCCAATATCTTTTAAAGCAAATCCAACTACAAAGGTTAACAGACCCGCACCCGCAAGCAGTTTATTGGTAAACGAGCTGAGCCCAAGTAAATACAGCGTTGAAAATATTACGATAGTCTTCAGTATAAATCCAATAATTTGTGACGTAAAATTGGCCGTAATAAGGTTGGGCGATTTTTTAATCAACCACAGTTTGAGTCTGTGCGTTAAAAAGTTGGCTACAATAAACCCAATGATCAAAAAAAGAACAGTTGCTCCTAAATTGAGGTAGTTCAATTGAAAGTATTGAATTGCATTTTCGTATAATTGAGATAATTTATCCATTTACTGAGCTCCTTAATTGTGATACTATTGCCTAAAAGCTCCGAAACTAAGTATGGCAAACCTTTTATGTTAAAAGCTTCGGAGTTCGTTCTTGGGTGGTTATGGTTCATTCTTTTCAAATATATAACAGACCGCCGGATTTACCTGTTGGCTTCGAGCTGCTTCATACTATAGGCTATTTTCCAACTACTTACTGCTCCATTTCGTATCTATCCAATGATTCGGAATAAAATTTACGGATTACCTTGACTGTCTTGAACCCGTGTTTCTCGTAAAAAGGCGCTACATCTTGTGTTGTTGCCAAACAGATCCTTCTATCAGGAAAATTTCCGGAAATATGTTCGAACCTATGCTCCAGTAATTTTTTACCATAACCCCGTTTTTGGAATTTTGCTTTTACCATACCCCAAGAAAGGTATATATCCTTTGAGTTTTCAACCAGCAAGTATCCAGCGCAGCCAATAATTTGATTGTTTAGCTCCAACACGAAATAATACTCTTTTTCAGAAACAGGATGGGCAAGTATTCCTTTTTCTTGTGCAATCAACCATTTTTCAAAGAGGGAAAGCTCTTCTATTGCAAAATACTCAGGAGTATTGCTGTTAATGATCTCCATACAGGCATTACGATCTTTTTTTCTATACGCTCTAATTTTCATTCCAGCTGTTCATCATCCAATTTAAGTATGTAGTCCCCTCCCCCCTTCAGATTTGGGCATAGAGATTTCCAGCTTTTTAAGCTCCAACCAACTCGGTGAACAGTATCTTTTCTTTGACTAGTTGTGAGCATCCGTTGCTTCGATTATTTCAATTCTGTTTATGGCATCAGAATGTCCATATTCTGCCGCTTTGTTATACCATTTAAGCGCAGCATCCTTATCGCGCTCTACGCTTTCATAAATATGCCCGAGCAAATGCATGGAGTTGACATGCCCCTCTTGGGCAGCTGAAAAAAGGTAAAACTTGGATGTTGTGTAATTTTTTTTTGTTCCTAATCCTTTGTAGTACATCTCTCCCAGAAAATATCGTGCTTCAACATTTCCCGAATCGGCCGCAGCCTTATAATATTGAATCACTTCGTAAGCCGGTTCATAGTAACTGGTAATCTTATTGGTAATTTCTGTAGAATCAAGCGGTTCAAAAGTGTTGAAGTTCTCGTGCTTTTCAATGCTCAGGTTTCCAATAACTTCTACGTGTTGCGAAACGGAATGATTTTCCAATACAAACTCTTGAATGAATTCCATGGAATTGTAATTGCCGGTTATTTTGATGGTATCCATTATGGATTGTGTATTGATAACCGACGCTTTTGTGGTGAATTGGATGGTGTTATTGTTACCATCAATTACAAACACTACGTGCGATTCATTTGAGTTGAAAAGCGAGTTGATGTGTTCGAAGATGAGTGTGTTGTTTTTGCCGTTAAAAATAATCTCACTTGTTCCAGATCCAACATGCTCCGAATCCGAATTACGGTAAGTGACTTTATTATTTTGGTCCGCTTTTATTTCAGTAGTAGGACTGTTTGAAAGCTTCTTATTGGTTGAACAAGAAATCAGAACGGTACATAATAAGAGCAGGTAGATGCGTTTCATATCAAATTGGTGCTAAATCCCAGGTGCTATAAAATATGCAGCGCACACCAGCTCACCCGAGGGTTTCAAATTAGTGTTTGTTCGGATCATTACCTTCCAAATTTACAACATTGAAGCAGTCGCCTTTTGGATGTGTTACCCTATTGTTTAAACGCTTATTTCAGAACCACTTTCTTCAAATAGATGCCTCCTTCATTGTAACGAATGAGGTTGTCACCAATTGAGAAATAATGGCCCGAAATGGCATCATCTTCATTGAAAGCAGTAAAGGACTTCCCGTCAAGTGACCAGTTAGCCTCTGCTCTTACCGTTGAGAATAAAGTGTCCTTATGAAAATCAATATTATCACCTACACTGGGATCCTTGCTTGTTTCATTCCATGTTGCGCCATCATCCGTACTTTCAAATAAATCACCGGCAGTTGGAATGGCGAACCAGTGGTTGGTACTTTTCATAGTAAAGAACTGAATGGAAGAAAGCGTTGTTTTTTGAGCCTTCCACGAACTTCCATTATCGTCAGACCTTAATATCCCAGTTTGAAAAGGCATTATTATTTTATTTCCAAATTGAAACATGGGGCGAGGAAATGCCGCAATCATCCCTATACTGTCATTCACCTTTATGACTGTATCGGTTTGTGCGCTGTATTGGTACAAAACACTTCCGTAATAAATTGAAAGCACGTTATTTTTTGAATGCATACCGCCTCCAGTTTTAGATATAAACTTCCATGTTTTTCCCCCATCACTTGTAGCATATGTACCTTCTTGGTGTAAAAAAACGTAGCCATCCGTTTTGGATGTAAAATAGACGTTTTGAGCTTTAATGGTTGACACGCCAATATCCGATTGAGTCCACGATTTTCCAGCATCAGTAGTACTTAAGAGCTGCGCCGTTGTTCCCGAGGATTGTAATATCCAGGCTGTGTTATTGTCCATTTTATAATGGCACATTTCGCCATTAGTATTCATAGTGTGCACCTTA
>CBFIBQ010000070.1:0-3604 GCA_965660875.1 Salibacteraceae bacterium
CGACTGTTACTATCTAGGGTACATCGTCAAACCGCATGGGTTTAAAGGAGCTTTTCAGGCGTCTTTAGACGTTAGTTATCCTGAGGAATACATTGAATTGGAATCAGTTTTCGTTGAATTAGACGGACAACTGGTTCCTTTTTTTATTTCCAACAATACCATTCAAAACAAAGGAAAAGCGCGCATTGAAATTGAAGATGTACGCTCAACAGAGGAAGCCAAACGACTTGTTGGTAAACAACTGTTTTTACCCCTCAGTAATCTACCCGAACTTTCAGGAGATCACTTCTACTATCATGAAATTCCTGACTTCCAATTGATAGACGAGTCGGACAAAGAAATCGGTAAGATTGTGAAGATTCAAGAAGCCCCAGCACAAGATTTGATTGTAGTGATGCATCAAGAAAAAGAAGTGTTGATTCCAATCTTAGAAGATACCATTATCAAACTAGACAAAGAAAATAAGCAGCTAAAAATTAAACTGCTTCCCGGCTTATTAGAGCTGTATTTAAATACTTAGAAACTTTGTAAGCTCCGCATCTATTAGCTCAATAGTTGCGGAATCATTTACTCTTTTAGACTCAAGGTTCACCAACTGATGGCAATTGTTAAACGCTAATTTAGTCGGTTGCACTTGTACCTCTAAGTAATTTAAAACCCCGGTAAAGTGATCCAAACCCCGTATATTTCCTGACCTACCGCTACTGATACCAAATATAAGTGCTTTCTTTCCTTTTATTCTTGACGGCATAAACGCATCCAAAAATGCCTTTAACACACCGGGAAAACTTCCGTTATACTCAGGGATGACAAAAATGAACTTGTCGGCCTCAGAAATGTAGTGGTCGGCAACGTCATTCACCAGAGCATCTTCGAACCCAAATACTTCATTTTCAAAGGTAAAATTGTGCGGCAAGTCCAAAAGGTTTAGGACTCGACTTTCTGAATTCTTCTGCTGTATTATATCCTGAATAGTGTTTGAAAAAATCAGACTATTACTCGATTTTCGATTTGTTCCACTAATAATACTAATCATTGCTTGTCAACAAATTTGTGTTTAAACATTGTTTATAAAAGCGAAGACTTCCAAAATACCTCCGGTTGCAAATAAAGTACTTTTAGCTTGTTGTGAGAGTGTCAAGTTTACTCTAAATACAGTTTACATAACGTACTGTTTAGTAGTTTATTACAATACTTTATTCGGCAATAAACTTTTTAAAAGAAACATTGATGGGAAAAATAATTGCAATTGCGAATCAAAAAGGCGGAGTAGGGAAAACAACTTCGGCCATTAATCTTGGAGCGAGTTTGGGAGCTCTAGAGAAAAAAGTATTGATTGTAGATGCCGACCCTCAAGCAAATGCAACTTCTGGAGTGGGGTTAGACCCTAAAAATGTAAAAACCAGCATTTACGAATGTATCATTCACAACATTAATCCAGCAGACATAATATTACATACCGACTCTCCCAATTTAGACATATTGCCGGGTCATATCGACTTAGTAGGTGCAGAAATTGAAATGATAAACCTGCCCAATCGAGAGAAAATGATGCGTATGGCTTTGAGCAATATCAAAGACAACTACGACTTTATCATTATTGACTGTTCTCCATCTTTAGGCTTAGTTACCGTAAATGCGTTAACGGCCGCCGATTCAGTAATTATTCCGGTTCAATGCGAGTACTTTGCTTTAGAGGGTTTAGGAAAGCTCTTGAACACCGTGAAAATTGTACAGAACCTCCTCAATAAAGAATTGGAAATAGAAGGTATGTTACTCACCATGTACGACCAACGCCTGCGGTTGGCAAACCAAGTAGTAGAAGAAGTTAAAATGCATTTTCAGCAACTTGTGTTTAACACCATTATTTTTAGAAATACAAAACTTGGAGAAGCGCCAAGTCATGGTGAAACGGCAATTATGTTTGATGCTACCTGCAAGGGCGCTATCAATTATTTGAACCTAGCAAGAGAAATACTTCAAAAAAATAAACTGACCCGATTAACGGATGAAGAAAAAATAATCGAGGTAGAGAATGGCCAATAAAAAAAGGGCGTTGGGTAGAGGGTTAAGTGCTCTGCTAGAAAATGCCGACACCGACATTACGTCAAAGTACTCCGGGTCTGAAGCTCATGTAGCTGGATCGGTAAGTGAAATTGATATCCATTCAATTACGCCGAACCCCTTTCAACCGAGAAAAACCTTTGGTAGCGAAGCGCTAAAAGACTTAGTCGATTCCATCAAAATCCATGGGGTAATACAACCCATTACGGTCCGAAAAGTGGGCAACGACCAGTATCAGCTGGTTTCTGGTGAGCGCAGATTCAGAGCCTCCTCATTAGCGGGCTTAAGTGCTATCCCGGCTTACGTCAAAATCGCTGATGATCAATCCATGCTGGAAATGGCGTTGATTGAAAATATTCAGCGCGAGAATTTAGATCCTATAGAAATAGCGGAGTCCTATCACCGACTGATAAACGAATGTGATTTGACACAGGCAGAAATGGCACAACGCGTAGGAAAAAGCAGAGCCTCAGTTGCCAACTTTATTCGTTTATTAAACCTGCCGGAAGCGATTCAAATCGGCTTAAAGGAAAAGAAATTGTCTATGGGACACGCCCGCGCACTATTGGCTCTAGATGACGACAAAAAAATGCTTAAACTTTACGATGCTATCGTAAAAGAAAATCTCTCGGTAAGAAATGTAGAAGAACAAGTTAAGCAGTCTGCTAGCAAACCAACAGTAACGAGAAAAAAGGCATCACCTCTCTCTTTTGAAGAAAAAAGCTGGATGAATGCGCTTTCAAAAAACTACGAAACCGACGTACGTTTGAACCGTGATGCTGAAGGAAAAGGCAAACTCGTTTTTCATTTTTCAAGCGCCGCTGAAATGGAAGACCTGATTAAGAAATTAAAAGACTAAGCGTCTTTTTTTTCTCTTTGCTTCTTGTGGTTAATCTTATTTTCGCAACGGTGAAACAGGTTTTACTTTTACTTATTCTTTTGTTTGCTTTTTGTGCTGATGCACAGACAGATGAGGTAGTAGTACCCGACAATGTTCAAGGTCAAAAAGTAAGTATCGATACCAGTTCTAAAGCTGTCCATTCACCAAAAAAAGCGGCCTTACTTTCATTAATTCCCGGAGGTGGACAAGTGTACAATAAGAAATATTGGAAAGTCCCTTTAATTTATGCAGCTGGTGGTGCTTCCATATATTTTGCTTCCGAAAATTACAAACTCTTTCAAACCTTTCGCAATACTTTAATTTCTAGAGTAGACTCTACTTCGCAGGAAATTGACGCTTATCCCCTACTGACCGATGAAGGCGTTGCATCCGAAATGGAAACACACCAAAAAAACTTTGAATTACTCGTTATTGCGAGTATTGCAGTTTACGCCATTCAAATTGTTGACGCCACTGTTGATGCACATTTAATGCACTTTGATGTAAGTAAAGACCTATCGCTGAAAGTAGAACCGACATTTTTTAATTTGCAAAATTTAGCATTGAAATCAAACGAAAATAAACCCGCGTTGGGTTTAAGCCTAAAACTCCACTTAAAATGAATATTGCTCTAATTGGTTACGGTAAAATGGGCAAAGA
>CBFIBQ010000071.1:0-3380 GCA_965660875.1 Salibacteraceae bacterium
TTACCGAAGCATAACCCAAGCCCACCAATTGCTGGATTAAGTTATTTTCTAATTGAGCTTCTGATTGAGTGGTCATGATTCAAATGTCGAATATTTTGGCGTATTGTGTTTCTATTGCAGCCACTTCTTTTGCTTTAAGGGCTCTGAATTCTTTTTCCAACGCTCTATTAGATAGTTTTCCGGCACCTTGTTCTAAAAACCGCACAAGCAAAGAAACCAGGTCATCTGGCATTTCAAATACTTCATCGATATACTGTTTAAAGTCATCGTATTTTGCCAAATAATCTACTTCTTGAGGTATAATATGCTCAATGGTATCTCGTACACAATTGTATAAAAATTCGGTTTGTTCAGTTGCGTCGAAATACCGGTAGTAGTCTATAGTATTATTCAAAACTTCCACGTTATGGTCAGCCGTTTCTTGCCATTCAATAAAGTCTAATAGTGGATATGAATACGTTTGTAAAATACGGCGATAGTCGTCTATATGATCTAATATTGAGGAAGAAATAGGGAAGATTATTCCTTGTTGAGAAAATTTCTTTTTTGCTAGAATATCATGGATTAGGTAGCGGTGTATTCTTCCATTTCCATCTTGGAAAGGGTGAATAAAAACAAACCCAAAAGCAATGACAGTGGCAGTTAGTACTGCATCGAAATTGCCCTTTATCAACTTTTCGTTGGTATTTAGTAGTCCGTCAATGAGTTGGTCTAAGTCTTGCCAATTGGCTGATACATGATCGGGAATAGGTTCACCTGATAATCGGTCACGCTCACCAATAAAACCACCCTTTTTTCGAAAACCCATTTCGATAAACCGATCATTTTCAATAACCATTTGTTGTAAGCGAAGAATTTCTTCTTTAGATAGTTTTTTAGTTCCCGCTTGACCTATAACGTGTCCCCATCTTGCTGCTCGTTTGCTCTTTGGGCTTTCTCCCTCAATTGAAAATGATGCTTTTGAGTCTTTTAATAAAAGGAAGGCCGACGCTCGTTGTAAGATGTCTTTTCGCAAGCCTTTTAAGTATTCCCCTTTCTTTTCAGCATAATTTTCGGAAATGTATTTTTCCAGTTTGGCGGTTTTCCTAATTAAGGGACAATAATCAATGGTTCCGGGGAGGTTGTTTATTATTTTGTGTCTTGGGGAACTTACCCCTTTAATGGCAAATTGTAGTTTTTCGTCTATCAATGGAACTAAGTTCCCTGTTTTTAGGTCTGGCAGGTTTAGTTTTTGACCCATTAGCCATTCGTACAAGAACCAAATTCTTCGGCTATATTGTCCCAGTGCTTCCTGCTCAATCATTGTTTCTAGCTCGGCAGTATGTATTACTTCAAATAATTTTTTGAATACTAGCAAGTTTACTCCTTCGTATTTGAGCGCAAATGTGAGTTGTTTGTATAGTGTTTCTTCTGGCAAGTAGCGGGAGGAATAGACCTTCCATTCTTCCGATTCGGATTGTCTCTTTTTAGTGCTAACGAAACTTAGCTGTTTAGGAATGGGTAGGGCTAATTTATAGGCTTCTATTATAGCTCCGTACCCAACTATACACCCTTCTTTAGGAACTTCTCTGCCGTGAAAAGCGCTTAATTGAAGTGAAAACTGAGTAATAGCCATAGTATTGGGTGAAATTTAATTAAATGCAAGGTAGGTGAAAAACACTTTAGCGTGGTGAAAAACACTTAATATTTTATACGAATGGTGAATTATGGGTATTTTTTCAACAAGAAAAAAACAAATAGTTGCAGAAATAGCCCTTTTTTGTTCTCGATACAATTTCGATTATTTATCGAAATCACTCGAACTGACAGCTTGCTATTTGTGGTTTCAGATAAAATAATCACAAGAAGTAAAGTTAGACTTTTCTTCTTTTCTTATTAGTTCTAATCAGCAAGTCTCGATACTTTGAAACATAAGCACAAACATGGTCAGCTAAATGGTGTACCAACTTTTCTTTAAAACCTTCTGTTTTATGAAGGTGCTTTAAGGTTTCCATCTTACCCATGTGCATAGGAACTCCGTCTAAATCTTCACAAGCGTCAACGTTATACCAATTAACTGTTCTTTTGAGAAACCCTTCTGATTTTAAAGGAGGCATTGAACTTCCTTCTTCATTAAATATGCCGACAAAAATTGTTGGACAATGCTTTATTGTAGGACTAAAGGATTCTACTCCAAAGAATAAATCTGGGCTGTCCCAATTTGTTTCAGAAAGCCAAATTTGAGAGTATACATGATAGGCATCATTCCCCTCTTCTACTATCATATCCGGAAGTCTTTTTTTCAATTCTGCTACTAGTGCCAAACGAACTTCTTCTCCCATTGCCTCTTGAACTTTATCAAAGTTTTGAGCAATATATTCTGCTTCCTCATAATGGTCTAGCATTAGTTTTATCAGTTTTTGTTCCGATTCCGTTTCCATAGTTGATGTGATTTTATCGATAAGAATTATGTATTGACGTATGCTTTCTCTTAAAATGGGCACACCAGCCGCTTCTTTAAAAGAGCGTTTTAGCCAATCTTTTATTTCTCGCTCATAAGAAATGCAATGAAAATGTTTTCCGCTTTCTAATACCCCTTGACTACCTTCCCAAGGCTCGGTTCCATCCAGAGTAAGATAAAAAACGGTGTTCTTTTCACGGTTATGATTAGCGTAACGCTCTACTTGAGTGAGTTGGTCACCGGCATCAATTTTATTTTCGATAGATATGGAGTTGCCGTTTTTGTCCTCCAGGTAAATATCTATTCTACCCCCTGTTTTATTTTTATGGTTAACAGTGCCAATGTGTTTTTCTAAATGCAATCTGGCAGTACTAGGGTCAAATTCATTTGGTGTTTTTTGGTCTCTCAAAAAAAGAGATAGAAAACGAGAACCAAATAAGTGACTACCATTGGGGTTTAACAATTCACCCAAAAATGCAGAATGCATGCGTGTTTCAAGCCTTTCCATTTTGAGTATAGAGAACACGTTGAAGGTTTCACCTTTAGTTTTTTCAAGCTCTTTCTGGTGATTAACCAGTCCGTGAACTTGTCTGAGTAATGGTGCAATATTTAAGTTCGGTTCTTTCATAATAAACTTGGCAAATGCTTACTTCTTTTTCACACCTCTAACATTAACCTTGTTGAGTAAGTTAGGATACGTTTCTGGGTACTTATTAATTATTGCAGCCTCCACTTCTTTTCTACCAAAGTGTAGCGGAAAATGAGCAATTTCCAAATGATCACTCATGTATTTGTCGAGTTTGATTTCAATATCTGGAGGGAATTTATTGCCCACTTTTTCACTCTTCAGACGCAACATGCCCATCTTCTTTCGAAACGTGTGGTTGTATGTCCTTCTTAAATCCATCATGCGAGACTGGAGTTCGGCTGTTTCTCCAAC
>CBFIBQ010000072.1:0-3173 GCA_965660875.1 Salibacteraceae bacterium
GTTTATTCAGCTTTTATAGCAGGTTATAACAACAGTTACACAGTTGAGGAAAGTGGAAATGCTTATTTGGGTGGTGTAAAGGTGGATATGGGGTTACCAGAAAGTGGCCCCTGTGAAGTTCAAAGAAGTATGTGGGTTGACCGCTTCACATGGAATAATGGTAATTCAGGGATAGATTTAAGTAATTACATCTTAGGAAACAATACTAAAGAAGACGATTTGGTTGATTTCGCTGAGGATCACAATATCACCTATTTGATTCTATTCGGACTGAACTTTGTCTTCGAACCAGGTTATCAAGCTGATCCAACAACTCAACAAGCAAAGGTTGCGTTAAGTAATTTTATTAATAAATGCTATAATGCTTCACCAAGAATTGTCGTGGGAATGGCTTCTACAACAAAGGAGGTAGTTTGGACAAATGGAATCCAATACAATATTGATGTTACTAACAACGCCTCACAATACAATTACAATCAAAATGGAAAAATTACCTACTTTGTTTTGGAACATGAGTTCTGGAACGCTCAATATTTAAATGCGTTTTCTGGAAATACGAGCTTTCCGACCTATGATCAAGAGGATGGTAATACATCTAATGATGTGCCCACTAATTTGTTAAATGACCACTTTGTAAACGTGTGGAACGATCACAAAACAATATTGACCAACTTAAACAATAATGCCTCATTTGATGCAAATGTTGTTGGCTTACACGACTACAATACCTTCCTCTTTTATACATATTCGGGAGCAAGTTCTACCCATGATAATTCGTCAACAGGACATCAAATTACAAGAGCACAGTTTATTGAAAGTAAGACTGACGCTATTTTTCTTACATACTATCGAAAGCATAATACAACAGATAAAGGACAAAATTTTTTAACGAACTATCCTTATGCTTTGGATAGACTTTCTTTTTTTGGCTCACAAACTCATAAAACCCACATTATACCTTTGTTTTCTGGAGAAATTTGGGATGTAAACAATCAAAATAGGCAATGCGGAGACAACGCTTCGACTGACTTCTTAGGGGCCGAATTACAGGGAATTCCTGGTAATGGGAATAAAACATTTAAGGATATTGAGTCAACATATCAAAGCCAACATTTACCTGTATATAACAATACTTCATCGTACCCTGATATTCAAAACGTTTCAGTTTCATACTATTCATGGTATAAATATTCTTGTCTAAATCAAAAGTCATTCACCGACAATGGTTTAGTCTCTTGTGATTCATTTAATGGGTCTTTAAATCTAGAGAAGTTGAATTTGAGTCTATCGGATGGCTTTAAAGTCTATCCAAATCCTACGAGCAACATTGTTAATTTGGAATGGCCTCAAATCTTTGTTCCAAAGACCTTTGTTATCTATTCAGTGGATGGGAAGAAAGTTAAAGAATTAGCTCCGAAAAAGTTTATCTCAGTTGATTTACCTGCAGGAATATATTACGTCTCCCTAATCGATTCTGAGAAAAATAGACTTGTTGAGAAACTTGTAGTATAATGAGAATTCTAATATTCATACTAATGTTGCTTTTCTGTTGTGAGAGTGGGTTTTCCCAGTCTTTCTTAAAGAAAAATCAGTTTGTTTCAGACAAAATATATGGTACGATTCCCTTCGTTTTAGAAAACGAATATTGGGTACTTTGTAATGAATATATTAGACAGGATAGGTATAATTTGGTGTTGGCAAAATATGATAGAGACGGAGCTCTCAAACAAAGCACCAATCTCACTAAGACTTCGGCTTTTTTATCACTAGAAAAAGCTGAACTACTTGACTCAAATCGTCTTTTTGTGGTATTGAGTGAACCCGATGTAAACAACAAACGCAAATATCAAAATTTGATTTACAATTCTATTGGGCAAGTTATATGGTCTTCTAAACTTGATAGTTGTTACACGGATATTAAAGTCATAACTGATAGTTTATACCAAGCTTCGTTTTCAAGTTTTGAGTACGACACCACAAGTGGATCATATATTGCGACAGAATCACGCACACACATCTTAAATAGAAGAGGAGTTAAAATCATGTCTTTGGTTGGAACTTATGATGAGATGTTGCTGAACAACGCATATTTTGGGATTAAAAGAAGTGAAAGTGAGAAGCTTCACAACAAGATGTACAAATTCAGTTTGAATGGTGTATTTGAGGACTCATTGAATATTAATGAGGTACCATGCCAACAAATTGTTCCCTATAAAAGCTATTTTCTAGTTTGGGGTCGCAGATTCGATACGATTAACCCAGGGTATGAATCGGTGATTTCCAAATTTGCTTATGATGGAAAGAAGTTAGATAGTCTGGTTTTAGCTAAAGGGAGTGCTAATACGCTTTCAATCCTAAAAGGAAATTCTGGAAAGAACTTGTTGGTTTATAACTGGCTTCCAAATTCGATCTCTTTTTGGCAGTCTCAATTGTATTCATTTAATGAAAATCTAGATACCACACTTAAGTTTACATATAAAATAGATAGTTCCCATTTTTCTTTTTCAGGAAGTTTCATTTGTGAAGATGGGGGAGTATTTGGGACTGCAACTCATTGGAATCAGCCTTACCAATTTAATATTATGAAAACGGATAGTATAGGGCAAGTTCTCAATTCTGATTATTTAGGAGGTGTTACATTCTTGGGAAATGGCGTAAAGGTGGAAAATATTGACTTCTCAGACATAACTAAGCTCTCTGCATACCCAAATCCTGTGAATTCAACCCTTTTTGTGTCAAGTGACACCCCGGATGCGATGGATTATATTCTGACCAATATTAATGGTCAATTACTTTTCAATGGTCAGTTTACTAATTCAATGAAGCTGGAAGTCGCCAATACTCCTAACGGAATCTACTTCCTCCAAATCCAAGGTGAAGGATTCACAGAAACTCGAAAGATTATTGTCAGTCATTGATCTTCGCCCCGATTGCGTCCGAGTGAATCACACTTGTAGGTAACGCCCCGCAGCCATGAGTAGTAGGCCTTTCGAGGCAGACTCTTCGGGTCTCGGGTTTGGGTTACTAGATTTCATTCGTTTCAAATTTACACAAAACGGCCTATTACTCATTTGGGTGCTGTTACCTACTGGTGTGATACGTCAGATATTCCGTCATTTTATATTTCAATCGGTTGATCTTCAATTCAATTTAACTAATTTTAGAAACTCTAA
>CBFIBQ010000073.1:0-3157 GCA_965660875.1 Salibacteraceae bacterium
CTAGTAACCCAAACCCGAGACCCGAAGAGTCTGCCTCGAAAGGCCTACTACTCATGGCTGCGGGGCGTTACCTACAATTGTGATTCACTCGGACGCAATAGGGACGAAATCAATGATTGACTATAATTTTCCGAGTTTCAAGTATTCCTTCTCCTTTAATTTGAAGAAAATAGATTCCACTAGGAAGATTTGAAACATCTACTTGTGTTGATTTTTCAAACTGTTGTTGATTTAACGACTGGCCGTTTAAGCTGAATACTTCCATGTCTAAATCTCCATTAATCGATGTGGAAATATTTACTACTGATTGAGAAGGATTAGGGTATACAGAAATATTGCGTTGTTCTATTTTTTCAAATTCATCTTGACCATTAGTTAGTTTACCACACTCAGGAAAATTTAATGCCCATTGTGGATACTTATCACTTTTAGCGTTAAAACAAGTATCCGTCTTTACAATATGAGTATTATAATCTGTGAAATATGGTTGCATTAAAAAGCCTGTTTTAATAGGAACAACTTCAACTATGCTTGGACTATAGGTACTTGACTCCAATTTGAATTTTAGCTTCTCATTCCCATAATAATCGACAAAATATGCATCTTGCCAGCTTTGACTCTTCGCCTTATCAAAATTGTGGGTTATCAAAATTAATTTCTCTTTGTGTACAATTGCACTGTTTACTGCAAACAAAAAGTTTAAATTGTCTTTTTGTTTCTCAAAACTCCATAACTGCTGCCCTTTCGGACTGTATACTTCTGCTCTTCCTTTATTTATTAGTCCTGGCGCCATCCATTGATGTGACACAATTATAAATTTATCATTGTCCAAAAAACGAAATGCATCCTGCGCAATTTCAAAATGATTTTTATAATTTAACTTTTGATCAAATTCGTAAACATATTTTGCAGAATCTGCAATACGATTAAAAAGAACAAACAGAGAAGAATCAAGAGCTGTGATTTCCATAACTTTAAACGCTGAATCTGCAGTTGCCACCTTAAACTCAGCCAAATCAGTAAAGTACATTTTCTGGCTTAGTAAACCATTTAGTGGGTTTATAGCAAAGATTGCCTGTTGTGCTTTACCATTTAGATTGGTGTCTGTTCCAACTGCATAGAGCGAGTCGTCCTTTCCAATAAAATCCTCGATATAAACTGATGTGGATGTATTCCATAGAAAAGTTCCAGCTAAACTATTTTTTTGGACAACTGCTATCGACCTCCTACTACTATACTTTAAAAAGTGAGTATAAAAAGTAGTATCATCAGCCATTTGCGTCTTTTTTGAGGATGGGTCATATAAGTTCATTCCTATCGTTTTCTTAGAAAGAAAGTTACCGAGCGTATCGTATTTAGCAATGACATATTCGGTAGGAATAGTTCCAATATCACTTAAAGCAAAAGAAAAATAGTAATGATTGTCGTACTCTGTAATTAAACCAGTGCCACTTATTTTATTACCAAGAAAGCCTTGAGTTTTAATAAATGTACTTTGAGCTTTGGACTCAAATACAGCAAAAAGAATTAAGATTAGCAACCCACGAATCATAACTTTATCATTTTAGTAGTTGAGGTTTCATGATTATCAAAAATGGCTTGAATAAAATAAATCCCAGATTGTAATTTAGAAAGGTCTAGTGAATACCCAGCCTCTTCAGAAGTTAATTGCAGAACGATCTTACCCAATTGATTGGTAATTATTACTTTGTGTCCTACTGATTCACTTAAAGAAATATAAACTTGACCGCTCGAAGGGTTTGGGTATACAGAAATATTAGGGGTGATTTTTGTTTCTTGATTTTTAATAGGGTCTTTAATCGACAAAGGGTCTTTTGTGAAAGCAGGGCAACTTACACGGCTTTTATCTAAAAAGCCTGTTTTGTCTTGAACGCAACTGTATCGATACCATGCAAATGCACTTACGTTAACATTGGCAATATTTCCAAAGCCTGTTGGAGGCGTTTGATAAATCGCATCGTGCTGATTTACATAATCACTTTCGACATCATTAAAATCATTTCCATTATAAGTACCTGTATTGAAGTCTCCACCGTCTAAGTACTTTCCAAGATAGTCGTAATAATACCATCCGCTTCCATCTGGCTCTTTACCTTTTCCACAGAATAATTCAGGTACAGTATCATAGTCGTAATACTCTGCTGAAAAAGTAGGTATTATATTGTGAATGCTTCCATCACCAAAGTCTGAAAGCCTTTTTCGGTAATCTATTAGTTGAGGGTCTGTACTGGTTGAGGGAGAAAGAAAGTCCAATCCTTCTTCCGTAGGATTATGCTCTTGGTAATAGGTAGTAAATATTGCATCTACCTTATTAGCCAATTCCTTGGTCTTGTTTTTACGAGGTGTTACGTTGTTTTTGTGCTCTGTTGCTCCAGCAACACGGTTATAGAAGTAGGCAACATAATCAAATGAACTCCAAATATTTCCGTCTGCTACCTTTTCTGTATTAATAGTATTGAGCATATCCTTATGTTCGCTATATAATTTGGTAAAATGCTGATCAATATTATTATGAGTGTACAATAAGGTGCTGTCAGCTAGAATCCGTTCGAGTTCCCCATTAGTCGTGTTCCAGAACTCGTGCTCAATTTGAATATAATTGAACTTTCCTGCTACATTGTAATTATAAGCACCCATATTTTTCATGGTAACATCCATTAACGCTTGCTGCTCTCTATCTGCGATATAACCAACACGAATATTTACTAAATGGCATTTATTGATGAATGCGTTTAGTTCTGTTTGTGCGGCTTTTCTATCTGCCTGCACGGAGGGGTGTATTAATGCATGATAATCATCAAACATTGCCCCAAGGCTATAAACTGATATGTGAGTAATGTTGTTTGATGTACAGAAGGAAATCAACGTTTGTTCCTTAGTTGCATCATTTAGAATTTCCCGTTCTACGAAACCATTAATATCCCGAATTGGCTTTCCAATCAAATTATCTACAAACAGAACTCTCGGTACCTCACAATCCCCACTCTCGGGCAACCCCATATCAACTTTTACTCCACCTAGATAAGCATTGCCACTCTCTTCAATAGTGTAGCTGTTATTGTAACCTGCAATAAAGGCTGAATAAACTGTTGGAACGAGTGCTACCGAATGACCATAGTCTGTTTCTTCTCCTCCC
>CBFIBQ010000074.1:0-3147 GCA_965660875.1 Salibacteraceae bacterium
AGCCTTTATTGCAGGTTACAATAACAGCTACACTATTGAAGAGAGTGGCAATGCTTATCTAGGTGGAGTAAAAGTTGGAGTAGATTTTCCAGAGACAGAATGTAAAATTCCACGTGTACTTTGGGTTGATAAAGTTTTAAAAAGACCAGATGCTGTTGAGGCAGATTTATTAGGAGATTTATCAAGAGAAAATGCATTAATTCAATTTGCTAAGGATAATAAAATTGGGTTTTTAGCACTTTTTAATCTAGGATTGATATTTGACGACCACAATAACCAACATGCTTATATTAAAGCAAGCAAAGACACATTTAAAAATAAATTAGATAATTTTATTGTTCGTTGTAATCTAAATGGAATAAGGGTTGGAATGGTAATGGATCATTCTGTTTCCGCAATTATGGGCATGGCTCAGTACAATCTCGACCAATACCATAATCGAAAAACAGGGAAAATCAATTTTCAGGTATTAGAGCATGAGTATTGGAATGCCTTTGGTACGAATAGTCCTTTGGACTCTAGTTTGGCTAAAAACCCTAGACCTATTTTGCTCCCTTCTAATAAAATTGACATTGATAACTATTACCAAGAATTACATCAAGACCATTTGACTTTGCTGTATAAAATGGACAGTGCTGAAACCGATAATGCCAATTTTTGGGATGTGCATGATTATATTTTTTATCTTTATTTGAATCTACCGTTGAAGGACACAAATGCCACAACCTATAATTTGCACAATCTTCAATCACAAGAAAACAAGGCAATAGATTTATATGATAAATCAGACGCTATTCATTTTGGACACTATCAACTTTACGGTGCCGATAGTGGAACGGCCTTTCTAGATACAGGGAGTACAAATAGTAAAGTCGAGCATTGGCGAAATAGGTTGCACTATTTTGGAGTTGATAGTAACAACAAAACTCAAATAATCCCATTCTTTTCTTCTGAGGATAATACTTACTGCGGAGACGGGGCGGATACCCCCTTCTTAGGTCATGTTCTGGAAGGTTCCCCATACAATCTGACAAAAACACTTTTTAGTGTTGAGGATGATTATAACACTCAGCACGAAATTATATACAACCAGATTAATTATTTAGGTGCTAAAAACATAGAACTTTCAGGCTATTCATGGTTTAAATATTCTTGTCTTGAGGCAAAATCATTTAGCAAGGTTGATCTACACGATTGTAGTTCTCTGGGATTTGGGCATATTCCGTTGGAAAATGATGAGGGATTATCTCTAAACCATCAGGCAATAAGCTTGTTCCCAAACCCTTCTTCAAACCAAGTGTTTGTAGTTTCTGACAGGTTTATAATTAAAGAACTCAGGCTAATAGGAGTCACTGGTGAAACGATAATGATTAAAACAATAAACCAAAATACAGTTGAACTAAATACTTCTGAAATTAGAACAGGAATTTATTTCGTCAGTTTGTTTTTGTCGGATGGCTCATTTCATAATCTGAAATTCATTAAAAAATGAGGTATTTACTAGTTGTTATTATATTGTCTTTTTTTGGGACAACTTTAAAAGCTCAAAAGGCTAAAACTTTTATTCGAAAAATTACTAGTGAGTACAATGGTTATTCTTTAAAGCCAAATTATCTCCATCAAACCAATGATAGTAATTACTTAACCATTATGGCACAGCAAATAATGGGAAATACTGCTCCAGTTTATATTCGATACAACCAATTTGGAATTCCCACAAAAATTGGAGGTCTAGAAGCAACAGCCGAAAATGGTTCAGCCAATATTCTGTTCACAAAAACTGATGGTTTATTTTATAATGGGGGTGGAAGTTCATTTTCATCAATGATTCTTTATGATTCTGCAATGACAAGAATATGGAGAAAAGATATTTCATCTGATGGAGTTATCTATCCAAAAGGTGAGTACATTAATGAGGTTTTAGAACTTGATAGTAAACTTGTAGGGATAGGATTAGATTCAATAGGACCGGTGATGATTATTGTTGACATGAAAACGGGTATAACTGTAAGTACTGTATCACTCTTAGGTAGCTGTGTGCCATGTATTAAAACAGCTTATTCAGGTGAAATAAATATAATTGGGAATCGAATATATTTCGGAACAAGGGATGAAATTTCTAGTGATTATTCATCATGGAAAATGTATTCTGGTAGCGTAGATACTTTGTTAAAGAAATTCAATTTTACTTCAATTAATCATTTGGCGGATTCTGGTAAGGGCTATACATTATGGCCATATCAGCATAGTGTGAACTCAGCAATTGTGTTTGAAGATACTCTAAAGAAAAATGAAAAATTTTATTCTGCTTTTGACTCTTCATTCAGCAAATTAAATAGAACCGAGTATATATCACAATTGGGTTTCGAAGGAGTATTAGTGAAGAATTCACACACATACAAAAACGCTCAAGGCATATATTACTATCATTATATTGTTGATAGAGGAAAGAGTGTTAATCCAAGAAATGTTGATGTGATATTTAAAATTGATTCAACGGGAAAATTACTGAAAGAATATGTACTTGAATATGTAAAGAATGGAGAGGTAAAGTCAGAATACTGGATCCATGGTTTAAAACCAACTAAACAAGGCGGTTTTGCCTTTTTTATGAGAAACCCTGGGTTAGGTTCTCAATACTTGTTTGTCGTTACAGATTCTAATCTAAATGTGAACGGAAAACCGTTTTATTCAGATTATATTTCAGATGATACTTTAGGAATTAGCGATGATATTGATTTGTCGGAACTAAAGGTCTTTCCTAATCCCACAAATAGTGTAATCAATATTTCTATGGATAATCAGGGCAGCTTCATTTTCCATTTAAGGACGGTTAACGGTCAAATTGTAAATAGAGGTCAGTTTGAAACAAATACTCAAATTGATGTTTCTCTCTTCCCAAAAGGAATTTACTTCCTCCAAATTCAAGGAGAAGGAATCTTAGAAACTCGAAAAATAATTATCAGTCATTAGTTTCCGTTCCTATTGCGCCCGAGTGAATCACACTTGTAGGTAACGCCCCGCCGCTAAGGCAAGTGCGGTGAAAAGCTTATGTGTGTGGCTGGACCGTAGGTTCTCGTCATCAAGAAAGGCAAGCGCGGGCAAGACATAAGCTTTAGAATGTGTGACTTTGAATTTATTTCTTTC
>CBFIBQ010000075.1:0-1924 GCA_965660875.1 Salibacteraceae bacterium
ATGAGTTTGAAATCTTTATCAAAAGCAGCAATACGACATTGGTCACTATTGCTGTAATCATTTAAACTAAACACATAGCTATGCTTATATTTAATAAAGTTCACTACATTATTTATATTCACGAAACTATCGGTAGGCAATTGGTTGTATAATTCTGAAAATGGTTTACTCCAATATATTACGCCTTTTTTATTTAATCGTACCAAATGATATCCTTTGGAAAATTCCTTTGTAATATCAATTGCCTCTAACAGCCCAATATAATTCGTATCAGATTCAATAAAAACATTTTTTAGGTATAAGGAATCAATATATTTCCACTTTACAATCCCTAAACTATCGAAGCAGTAACTAAAATATTTATACCCCAAAGTTGCGTCATATCCTCTTCCACTTATTAATAATCTATTGTCATTCAGGATATTGCTATATGAGATTTGAGGGTCATCATAATCTATATGGGGCCTGTTTTTTCTTTGTATATCTCCATATTTATCATAATAGGCATAAGCAAACGACCAGTGTGTAGTCTGATTTAGTTCAAACCCAATTAAAAACCCATCTGCTTGCAGTTCGTGTTGAACATGAATTTCTGTATAAATTTTAGAATTGGTATAACCTGTTTGATCTGCTTTAAAAAATGTTATGGGTTGAGCGAAAATAAGAAGTGGTAAAAACAATCCAAGAAATGAAATTAGCTTGCTCATTGTTTGATTATTTTGAAGGTTTTATTACGCAAGTCACTTTTTATATGAATAAAATACATTCCGTTTTCATGCTCTTCGAAAGGTATTTCCTCTGATGTCGAGCTGCTTGTTCTTGTTAGAACTTTTACTCCACTTGAACTATATACTTCAATTACAGATTTATCTGGCAGATGCACAATTGAAATTGAAGAACTTGTTGGGTTAGGAAATATCGAAACATCTCTGTATCTAACTTCGTGATTATACCCAAGTATTTCATCTTTATCTTCTTCAGGCTGCGCAATAATTAACGCTGGAAATATTGGGCATTCGTTTAAATCGGTATTTGTAAATGTGTACATGTCAAGGCAGGTATATTTAAACCAGCCGAAACCTGATAGTACAACATTAGAAAAATAAGGGAAAATGGTATCTCCATTTGCCAAACCAAACTGGTAAATAAAGGTGTCCTCTACAAAAGTTAAATGATTATTTGAAAGTAATGTGTCTCTAAAAAACTTGCCTAAAAAGTCTGTTTCAGGTCCATCACCGCAAGAATCTGGAAATTCGTAATATTCAGCAGAAAACAAAGGATACAGATAGGTTTTTCTTGTGTTTTGTCCGAAGTATCCAAGCCTTTCTCTAAACAGCCCAACTTGATGGGAGCTTGTTGCTGAGTATAAGAATTTGGTTCCTTTATGAGAAGATTTGTAAGTCTTATAATGTGATAAAAACAAGGCATTCGTTCGTTTTTCAATTGCCTTTGCTTTTTCGTTTCGGGCACTGTCGTTAGAACGAGAGTATGTATTGGTAGCCGACCCACTCCAATTAAAATACAATTTATCTACATAGTCATACACCGCTTTACAGTTTGCATCGCGATACATCAACATTTTTAATGTGTCTAGTGCCGAAATGTGGTCATTATAGCATCCTACAAAATGGTCAACTCTCTCGTTGTCGTTTAGTTTTTTACCTTGTTTTCCTGCTTTTACGCCAGAACGAGCGTATAGCTCTTTTGTGTTCCAGAATTCATGCTCCAACTGGAAGTAAGCTATTTTGCCTGCACGTCTATAGTTATTGTGGATAACATCAACGTTTAGGTTAAACAGGCCTGCACTATGAAAAACTCCAACACCAGTGTCTGCAACACTAAGCAATGCACAACTGATTGATTTTCGTGCAGCTTTGGTTAGAAACTTATTAAGCAATGTGTCGTATGAAACCCCTCCCCTTGT
>CBFIBQ010000076.1:0-1901 GCA_965660875.1 Salibacteraceae bacterium
TTTGACTTTCGGTTCATAAATATCTATCGTTTCAAATTTAGCACAAACGCCCTATTTGCCTTTTGGCCACTGTTAGCGAGTTGTGCTTCAATTAATAAACAACGTAAAAAATTAACGACAGCACTATTGTCAAAAGTTGGAGTTTATGACATTTCCATGCCAACTCACCAAGAAGTTTGGATTGACATCTAAGCTCTTCAAAATTTTTAATTAATTGTTTAGAATCCTTTCCGTCAACTTTTTTTATCCATTTGATTTGGACAAAAAGAATCTCCAACAAGCTACGTAACAGTTTTTTTGTAGAGATTTCAATATATCCTTCCGGTAAAAACTTGTGTACCTTTTTAAATCTGCTTTTCCTTACCCAGATTAAATGTCGAGTTATTCGAATGTTATACAACCTTGTCATAACAGCGATAAGTCCAAGAACTACCGTTAATATTGCAAACACAACCGAAACAACATACCACAATTGACTCCAGATAATATCGCCATTAAAGTCAATAGAGATGTTTCCAATTTCTGACGACTTTTCAATTAAAAAAGCGACGAGTCCGATTCCTAGGGTAGTAAAAAAATTGATTGAATTGCCGAACTGCTTAATGGCATGACCAGCCCAAAACTTATGGCGGTCGTCATAGCCACTTATCTTCTCTTTATATTCTGTTTCGTTCACAGGCATACTCGCTAACGCCCCGTGGCCAAGGAAAGTAGGGCCGAGGAGGTAAATTGTGTGAAGGCCAAAAAAACACCGCGTACTGATTGAGCGGGTGGGGAAAATTTGCCGACCATGCAGAGACTTTGGAATTTTGACTTTCGGTTCATAAATATCTATCGTTTCAAATTAAGCACAAACGCACTATTTGCCTTTTGGCCACTGTTATGTGCTGGCGTCAATTTAGTAATAGTTTTATCGCAGAAGTTTGTCTAAGACGAATTTCCATTAATTCAGAGGTTTCAATTTGCAATCGTTGCCCATCTATTTTAACGGATTTCCACCCGTAAGGAATCCAAACTGTTTCTCCGAAAATATTGAGTTTATATTTGACAAATACTTTATCATTTCTGCTTGGAACTTCAATTTTTTCAATATTCGATAATCCCTGAGTAATTTGATTTTTAATTTCCTCATCAGAGTATTGACTTTTAAGTAAAACCTTAAGTCGGTTCAATGAATTGGAATTATCAGTTAGTGTCTTAAACATAACTGAAAGTAATTCACGAATTGCCGAATTTGTATCATTCATTTCCAAATATATATCAGAATATAGCATGGCTAATTGGTTGTCTTTCATGTCATTGCCGTTTCCGCAATAGTAGTTATATTCAAACTTGTTATTAGCAAGCTTTAAGTACATCAATGAACTATCTAATCGCCCTTCCTCTTTGAATATTGTAGATAAACCTAAACAAGATAAATGCTGTAAATGAACATATTCCTCAGGGAAAACAATTTTAGAACAGCTTAGGCTATCAACTTTCCATGAAGTTTTACACTCAAGTGGATTAAACAATTCATCCCCAGTATTATTCTCTTTTCCATCAATAATGGAATAGTAAATTTTCTTTGCTAGACCTGTACTGTCGAGTTCATGATACAAATTACCCGTTTCGTATACTACTTCATCTATGAGGGAATGATTAGGAAATAAGGACTCGAATCTCAGCAATTCTTGTAGGCTTTCTTCATATTCAAGGACGCATTTCGAAACAGAGGCTTTTTTAAGTATTACACATTGAGGAAGTTCCTGAGCGAAAGAATACTTAAATGTGAACATTCCAAAAAGTAATATTAGGATTAGGGGTTTCATGGTAGCTTGCACATAACGCCCCACAGCCAAGGCAAGTGCGGGGAAGCAATTTTGGGTGCGCTGGCCAAAATCTTCATGGCTATTGCGTCC
>CBFIBQ010000077.1:0-1414 GCA_965660875.1 Salibacteraceae bacterium
CGCTGCCCCCAAGCATCAGAGTATATCATCAGAGTGAAGAGTCAACTTTTCACGACCGAGTGTAAAACTCTTCAACTTGGCAGAACGGTGAAAAGCCATTTTTCCCACCAACCAAAAAATGGCGATTTCGCAGACCTTCTGAACTTAGTTCTTCAGAGAGATTGAGAGTTAGCTTTTCACGACTGAGTAAATCCCCAACTTTTCACGCCTGAGTTATTTTTCACAAGATTGACTTGGGGGATAGCTAGTAACGCCCCGCAGCCATGAGTAGTAGGCCTTTCGTGGCACACTCTTCGGGTCTCGGGTTTGGGTTCTTAAATTTCATTCGTTTCAAATTTATACCAAATGGCCTATTACTCATTTGGGTGCTGTTAGTGGTTGTTCGGTTTAATCAATATGTTATTTTCATAGAATTCATCCCTAATCAATTCACCATTTGAATCATATTCTTTTAATAAACCATGAAGGTGATACACGTTGTGACAATCTTCTTGACCAAAGAAAATTTCGTGTTTTTCAAGCTTAACTTTTCCATTAGGGTAATATTCGACTACTCTAAAAAGTGAATCACCAGTAATAAAAACTTCTTTCTGTATAACCCTTTCCGTTTGAGTCCAATCATATTGAGTCTTCTTGCCTTTTCCGATTGAAAATTTTGATTTGGGTTTTGTTTCATACGCAAAGACTTCTCGGTATGCTCGACCATTTTCGAAATATCGTTCTGACGACAACTGACCATTTTTGAATCTCATCGACATGCCGATTGGCAAATTGTCTTTAAATATTTTGAATTCACTAATTCGACCTTTGGAGTCCCAACGATAGAACTCCCCATGTCGTAATCCATTTTTATAATTTTCAATTGAACTTACTTTCCCCTTAAGGTCAAATGACTTTTGAATTCCATTTTTTTTTCCAAAATGAAAGTTTTGAATAGACACCGTATCTTGTTCATCGAGCCGAATATAATTTCCGTGTCGTTGCCCATTCTTATAGTTTAAGCGATAAGATAAATCTCCCTTCTCATTATAAATGACAATTGGTCCATTTTTAACGCCACCAGAGTATTTAACTTCAAGAAGGAGCCTCTTAGGGGATTTTGGAGAATAATATCGCCACAAACCATCCTTAAAATTTGTGTCTGGTACTTCAATTGGGTGAATAGAATAAAACCCTGTATCCTCAAAAATGAAAATCAAATTAGTATCGGATAGAACAGAGTCATAATTTGTTGGATTCAATTTTACTATAGGATATCGGCGTGCTATGTTCGTTGAACATTGAGCCATCATTGGATAGCCAATTAACAAAAATAATATGGTAACTAGTAATCTCATAGAATAACCACTAACGCCCCGCGGCCAAGGAACGTGGGGTTTTAAAAAATTGACTTTGGAATTTCAGATTCAGTTGA